>NZ_JBVVPA010000035.1:0-42803 GCF_055807555.1 Bradyrhizobium sp. Ken64
TTGTTCACCCCGCGCCAAACGGCGTAACATCCGCCGAGACTCTAATCGCCAATGGATGAAAGTTCAGCGGCAGGTCATGCGCGACAAACGAGATCCCGTGGTCGGTGGACCAGGCGCAGGTGACCGCGCTCGTATGGGGTTGGCCCTCGTCCAACGGTTGCCTTATCGCGACACGCGCCGAGTACGTCAGAAGCTTTATGCTGCGCGTGGTGGCCGCGTAACATTCGCCGGCCGATCTCTGTCACATCGTGTAGATAGAATTCGGGAAGTCCTCGAAAAGGCGCGGATCTCCATAGGTGCCGCTCCATAAGCGGATCGTGCTCTCGATGAGATCGGGAGCGCCATGGTCTAGTGGCCGGGGATACAGGCGGACGAGGAATGAAATCGGGATTCGAATCGAAGCGGCATGCTCCCACGTGTTCATTTTCTTGAAGAAGCGTTCTAGGCGTTCGTCGGCGACCGTTGCCCGCGTCCCCTCGTTATACGCCAGATAGATGATGCCGAATTCTCCGGGCGTGATCTGATTGGTGGCGTCGCCAAATAGGTCGGTCGGACTCCACGCCCGCTTTTGCACTGCCTTTCGCGTTGTATTGCGCCACACGAGGCCGATGGGATGGCTCACACGATCAATGTCAAATCCGCCTCCGCCATTCACGCGGCAAATGAGGCCATCCCATTCCGGCAGGTCGGTGTTCCAATCGAATACGGCCCGCAGCATGTGCGGGCTGTAAATCCGTGTCGGCGGCAGGTCGATACGCTTCGGCAGTGAAACAAAAGCAACCCGGCCCCATGCATACTCCGTATGTCGCTCGGGATGGGCCGCTAGACGCTGACTTATCAGGCGGGCCACGATTTCCCAAGCCGGCATAAGATTGGCCTCGACCGACAGGAGGAGTTCAAAGCGGCCGGTTAAGCCCTTGGCCTTGGCTTCGACCTCAAGCGCAAGAAATAATTCCCTCATCAGCCGTTCTTCGGCGATCTCATAATCCGATAGCGAACGCTTGCGTTTGCATTCGATCTGCAAAGGATAGGGGTCGTGGCATCGGATGTCTGGACTCTTCTCGCCGCCCTCGTTGATGAACTCGACGCGCCGTCCTTTTTCGACACAACGCGCCGCGACGAGCAACTCGAATATCGTCGCGTCTACACTTAATCCTCCCTGTTCCCAAAGGCGGCTGACTCGCGTGCCCGGCGACCCGCCGACTTGCCTCAAATTGTCGTACTGAACGCCGAACTGCGCCAACTGCGGAACGAGCATGGCGCCGGCAAACTGGTCATAAGCCGGGTTATTCTCCAGATAGTTCGTTCCAACGCGAATCATCTGGCGGAGCCGGTGAAGACCTGAAAGCTCGCTTTCCGGACGCAGCCCTCTGACAAGGGACAGGCATTCCCGCCCGCTCGCAAGGCCGCCGAGCCCGCAAGACAGGTCTGATTGCTCATCCAGCCAGCCCTTGGGAACGATACGATTCACAGTGTCGATCGCGTCGGAGAGATAGTCGTCGACATCCCCTGTCGTTGGGATGTTCTCTCGGACCAGACTCTCCCGCGATCGACGATCGACACCATCATCCGGCAGGTGAGGGCGATCGATGGCCTCCAGCACCTCATCAGGCAGGCCGCTGAGCCGCTTCAACTCGACGTAAAGTCGCGTGTGGTCCTGGCTGAGTTCGTTAGCCATCGTCTCATGTAGTCGCGGCGGCTCTTCACCAAGGCCGGCAACAGCGTGTCTAGCTCAAGGCCGATGCGCTTGATCTCCGATGCAACCCGCTCAAACTCGCTTGATCCCGCGTCGGTCATCAGGAAAATCCACCGAAAAGCAACATTGTCGTTTTCATCGTTCATTCCGCCGAAATAAACGCTCGTGATAATAATGCGGTCTAGTAAATAAAGACTGGTTGTAGTCTTGCGCCACGCACGCTCGTGGTCAAAGCAAGTGTTTGCGTACAGCACCACCATTCGAGCGCAGGTGACCGGGCTCATATGAGGTTGGCCCTCTTCGATGGGCTGCCATATCTCGACACGCGCCGAGTACGTCAGAAGCTTTCGGTTGCGCGTGCTGGCCGCGTGACATTCGCCAATCAATCTCTCATCGGCGTTGGCCAGAGCGTTTCAGTCCGGCATGGTTTCCGGCGTGAAGGGCACGTCGAACCCTACGGCGCCGCCTTCGCGGCGGTAAATTTGGAGCCCGCCATCGGCGACAAGCTCGTCCGCAAGGTCGCCGAGCGCCTCGAAGCATTTGGTGTCGGTCCACTTGCCGTAGTCGTCGGCTATGCATTTGCAGCACGTGGCGAGCCGGTCAAAGTAGGGCGCGAACCAATGACCGTCGAGCGCCGCTTTGGTTGCCGGCAAAGCGTCGGGCGACAGGCCGCGTCCCGCCATGTTGCCAAGATGGTACGCGGCTGATTTGAGCAACTCGCCATATGCGCCGTACACTTCACTCAGGATCCGCCCGTGATCCGCATGCAGGCGGTAGGCCTTGACCAGATTATTTGCCTTTGGGCGCGTCTCTTTCAGAAAGACAAGGAATCCTTGCTCGTACCAATCCGTCGGGTCATGGCCAAAAGGCGCGCTGATTTGGGTCGCGGCATACTCATCCCAGCAGGCCAGGATAACCTGCCACCTCATGCTATCGTGCGGATTGTCGTAGGCCTTGCGGAGAAGAACGCCGGGGAACGCCGTGTCGAACCGCCGGGTAATCTCGACATGGGCGCACTCGTGGGCGAGCGTGTGCACGGCGACCGCGAATTGCTCGCCCTCAGGGTTCTCAAGTTCGAGGACAGATCCGGCGCTGAAGAGGATATGGCTTTTCAGTACGCCATCGCGCAGGACCGAAGGCGTCATCGCGACGCCAAGGACAAACTCTTCCGACGGCGTCAGCCGGAACGATGTCGCGTAACCCCGGTCGAGATCGAGCAACGCCTGGTTATAGTCATACGCTACGGTGACGCCGTCGAGGCCGGACAGGTCGATCTGACGGCTCAGCTCCTGGGTGTAGCCGAAAATGAGATTGGCAAACTCCCGCGCATGCTCCTCGGTGTCGAAGCCCCGGATGCTTACGGGAAAGCTTCCTGGCGCCGTCACCGGCTTTTCTTCCTGTTCCATGATCCTCCGGGCGTCGCAATCAGCAGACCATTATAACTTATTGGCAAAGACACTCATCATGACACGCGTGGCGGCTGCCATCCCAGGACGGGGCCGACGTGAACAGGAATGCCGTAGGCGTATGATTCCTGCTGGTATGGCGGCCCGCGATAGAGGATCGCTTCGCATTTTTCGGCGAGCATCCGATAGAGGCTGTTGTCGGTCCCGCAACTGAATAACAACGCCACCCCGAAACGCGCTTCTCCGTGAGAAGCGACAACGGTCATATAAAGAGCTTTCTCATCGGGTTCGCTGACTTCGACGCTCCATCCGGCGTCGCGCAACGGCCGGACAAGATCCCGCATGCAATCTTCCGACAGTATGGCTTTACGAAGTGTCACCCCATTGTCCGTGGGCATCTCCGGAACGAGCCGGCCATGCTTCTGGTAACGATCCTGTTCGAGCAGCTTCAGTTTCATCTGCGCGTCGGCCTGGAACAGCGCTTGCTGCCAGAGGAGAGTACTGTCTTCATTCATCTCGGGGAGCATGAACGATACGTTATGGCTTTCATCGTACCAGGATTCGATCGCGGCCAGCGTCGTCAGCGCAACGATCAAGCGGTTGAAGTTGGTCGGCTTCTGCCAGGAGGACGCCGTTCCATGCGCAAACATATGCCGGTTCAGCCAGGTGAGCCCCTGATAATCCTCGGTGTTGCAGAAGAAGTAATTTCTCAGCCAGCGGCGGAACGTCTCGAAGGCGAAGACACGCTCGTCCTGCGCAAAAAGATAGCCCGTCGCTTTATATTCGTCCGGCACCCACATTCGTTCATAATGAAGTTTGGCGGCGGTTCGAACGGCCCGGTTAATCGCGTGGTCAATCTTGTCGGGCGTGGTGGCACCGGGCGCCATATCCGACACAATTCGGGTGAGGCTTCCCTCGATCGCCGGAATGAGCGCGGCGATGCTGGACGCCCGGTAGCCGCTGTAGACGCCAAGATAGGCCTCGCGCGCCAAAGGAACGATCTCCTTTAGGCTCCGGGCCTGCGGCATGATCTGGGCGATGCACACTGCCTGAAAGGCAAGCGTATAAAGTGTCGACGTATGATAATCGAAAAGCTCGATCGCCCGTTCTTTCGTGCAGTGTTTGACGGCAGCCACCATTTCGCTGATCTTGCCCCTCGGCAGCCACAGAGGCGCGAACCACTCCATCTTCTCCCACAGCAGTGCTTCGTCATCCCGCGCTTTTCGTCTGACGTTCAATAATGCATCCCCTTCGGAAGGGATTCTTGGGAAGCACGCTTTCTGACCGCCGGCTTCCAGCACAATGCCCGGCGTCGGATTGAAAGCGCCAACATCACGCGCGGTCGCGGCGGGATCGGCCAGCCCCTTGTCGCGGGCCCATCCCGCGATGAGTTCAGGCGTCAGCCCCTCGAGCGACGGCTCGTTTTGCGCTCGCCACCAGATGCCTTTGAAGATGTTCTCAAGATCGAGGGAAGACATTGGGCCAATCGAAACGGGTGGGGTACGGGTCTGGTCGGTGCCTTTTGCGACAGATTCGCTTGTCCGAACAATGTACCATTCTTCGGACATCGGGAGTCCGCCCTTAAGGTGCCTTTACCGTTCGCTATGGGCGCCATCTTTGAAGCCCAGGAACAGATCCAGCTTGTCGAGATCGTGGATGCTGGAGACATGATGCAGGAAGGCGATGTTGGCATCTTCCGAAGCAGCAAGGAGATCGCGAAGCAGCTCCGAATTCTGAAGGGCGGTGCCGGTCAGATTCGCGCGATCCGCGGCCACCTCGTCCTGCGGTGTTTCGGTGAAATAGCTATGCATCTTGCCTAACACCCCAACGACGATGTCAGCGAGCTGGATGCCGGGCTCCGCCTTGGAGTCCGCAAAGCGAAAATGCGTGACCGGTACGCCGACGCTGGTAAGGGGAGTCTTCAGAAAGTGGTCCTGAATTGACTCCTCCATATCCAGGACATGTGTGGAATGTTTGAATATGGCAATGCGGGCTAAATAGAAGGTGCTGAAGTCGTCAATCAGCATATTGGGCGGATAGCCTTCAATGAAGTCGAGGGAGGCGAGACCTCGTCCGGCCTTGAGCACTTGTTTCAGCATGAATGAATTCCGGGCCGGCAGCACGGCGCTATAATGCTCCAGCAAGGCGATGAGGTCATTCAGGAACGGCTTACGACTTTCGGGAGCTAGGCCAGGATAGCCGTAGCGATAAAGTAACCCGATCGTGGCCGGTAGATTACTCCTCAGCACGGCAGCCAGATCGCTTTTCAGCAGTGCGTGTTGCTGGAACAATATGGGATCGCGGAGCTCGGGTAGAATTGAATCGATGATGTCAACAATCGACCAATAGAGCGGGTCAAGTTCATGATAGTGAACCATCAACCCGTTGTCGGTGATCCAGCGCAGGAACGTGGTCAGCTTGGATGAACGCAATAGCTCCAGAAAGTCGCCTTTCGCGACATGCTCAAGTTTGATTTCGGGGGCTGTCTTTTGAATACGCATGGCCGCCCGCAAAGGCTGAATGTCTAAGGGGCGTGGCACACCATCATGCACCACGCCGCCCAGGATGAAGACCTTCAGCTCGGCGACATTCAAGCCATGAGCGCCAACATGCAGCTTGCGGGTATTGTTGGTCTCATCGTGATAAAATGTGTAGCTGTTGTTGGCTTTGGTTAGCCCGTTCAGACGTATCTGAGGCTCCCGTAGCTCATCGATATCAACCAAATAGACCCCCCGAGTGTCAGTCACTCCCTAGTACGTTGAACGAACTGGAATTAGGCCAGGCCCGGTCATCGAGCGCTATATTCAGGAGGTGGTGAGCGGCGAAGAAATGACGATAATCCGACGTCGCGCTACCCCGCACGGTTATCCCGACAAAGCCCGCAAAGTAACCCCCGGTGATTTTCCGACATAAAAGATCGGTCCTCCGCTGAGACCATCGGCGCCAAAGGGCTTGTCACGTTGCATTTTGATCCGGTGCAAATGCGGCGAACTGGTCCCGCCATCGTAGATGCCCGGAACCTCCAACGAATTCGCCTGGATGCGCGACACTTCGTAGTCAACGACCTGACGCTCCGACGGATAGCCAAAGATCATAAAGGGAAGTTTGATGCTGCCCGTGGGCCAGATACGTTCCTCGTCAAGCGGAAAGAACTCGCTTGTCAGGTTCGGCACGGGATAGTTCTCAGGAAAGTATTCAAACACGACGAAATCAGCGCTATCTTCGTCCTGGTCGCCATCAGCGACTTGAGGCCACCGCATCGTCGAGGCGGAGATGATCTGCTTCTCAAATGAGATACGGATCGCGATTTGATCCGGCGTGCAGTCGCCAATCTGGTGGCGGCAGCAGAAGAGGAAATGGCGGCCAGCGATCCTCACCGCTGTACCGCTGCCCCGGAAACTGTACTGCTCGTCGCCCGTGACCGCGAAAATGTGCTTGCAGAATTTGTGGAGCGCGTGTTCGAGCATCATCGAGTCGTGCCATAGCGCTCCGACCTGGACGCTCAGCGCGCTGGTCAATCCGAGAAGTTTGCGAACGACTGCTATGACCTTCCTGGTGGCCAGTGACGGCAATGTCGGCTGCACCGGCAAGCCTCAATACGTCAAATTGAGATGGTCCGCGAGGGTTTTCACGACGCAATCAGTTCTACGGCGCAACGCACGTTAATCGTCAGCACCCGCTTCCTCCATCCCCACCACACCGACCCGCCTTTTTCTTCGGCCATTTGGCACCGTTGGCCGGCTGCATGGCTGCAAGTGCTTTGCACTCTTCCTCTTCGTTCCAGTCGCAGGCGATGCACCCGCCGTCTCCGGTGCAGGGCCTCCGTCAGAAGGCCACGATTGGCGCGGTCGAAACGATGGAGGAAACAATGCGAGTACTGACACTGAACGAACTGATGCGCCTGACGCGAACCGAGCTCTGCGGTCTCGCGGCGCAGATCACCGCGGCTCTGCCGACCTTCCGCGAAGGATCGCCTCAACGCTCGGCGGCTTACATCAACCTGCGCAATATCCGTGCTGTCCACGTGACTTCTCGCCATAGTCAACGGGGATCTTGGCGATAAAACACCAGCATTCGAGTTCACCGTCGGAGTCGATACCGACCAGCGTTTGAGAAATCCGGATGTCAATGCTACCGTAAAGGGGCGGCTGGTTGGGATTTGCGTTTTATGCACCAAGTCGAGTATTTGGCCCGATGGGGCGACAACGGTGTCTTCAATTATTGCATTGACCGGTAGTGCGCGACCTTTCGGTCAGGGAGTTATCAAATTGAAACGAACTATGGCGGCGTTGGTATTCGGTAATTCCGCATACCCGGACGATGACGACCTCGATAACCCCGTCAACGACGCAACCGATCTGGGCGCAAAGCTCAAGAGCTTCGGCTTTAACGTCATCGTGGCCAAGGATCGAAATGTTAAACAGATGGATAAGGACCTCAAGGCATTCGGAAAGCTACTTGAGACACACGAAGTCGGGCTCTTCTTTTTTGCCGGGCACGGGATGCAGATCGAGGGGCGGAATTTTCTGATAGCGCTCGATACCGACATGGAATCTGGAACAGACGCTAAGCACAGTTCGCTTTCGCTGGATAAGGTCGTCGATGTCATGGCCAACTCGAAGGCTAGCACCAAGATTATCATTCTCGATGCTTGTCGCACGAACCCGTGGGAACGAGCGTGGCATCGTGGGCCGGGATTTCGAGGACTGGCGGCGGTCTATGCACCCAAGGGCACGATCATCGGATTTGCGACCTCGCCAGGAGAGGTTGCCTACGATGGAAAAGGGAGGAACGGCACCTACACGGCGGCGCTGTTGCAGCACATCGAAACCCCGGACTGCTCGATTGAAACCATGTTCAAGCGCGTCCGAAACACGGTCGCCGCCGACAGCAAGGGCAAGCAGACGAGTTGGGAGCATACGTCCCTCTCGGGTGAGTTTTATTTCAACCTAAGCCTCGGAAATATGATCGACGAGTATGACGGCACAGCGCTTGCCGATAAGCTATTTCTGCTCGATCCCGCAAAGAAGTCTCACAAGATCATCGGGGGCCTTAAAACGCATAATTGGTATAGCCAAAATCCGGCGTTGGATTTACTCGATGCTGCCGCAGCAAACCGCATGCCGAAAGACAATCTGTTCGTCATTGGCCGAAACATTTATCAGGCGGCGGAAGGCAATGCGGGCACCGCCATCGGTTTCGTAACCAACTTCTTGGCAAAGACTGGTGGCTTTGGTGCTGACAAGCGGAAGGCGCTTTTGGATGGAATGCTGTTCGAAGTCTTCTTTGACGCGAATGGCGAATTGCGAGAATTTATCAAGGACCGGCACTTCAACGAGCTGTTCGAGCTACAACGCCATCAGGAACTAAAAAGCAGTTTTGATTTCATCGCCGAAGCCCTTACGGCGGCTCGCGGTGATTATTTTACGGTGCCCGGCAAGAATCATGAGCTGGCTGTGACCGTTGCGACTACAAAGAAAAAGGGCAGTGTGTTTGTTGACGCAATTTATGTCGACGGGGTCAATGTCCTTAGAGACGAAGAAGATCCATGGATCGATGCTGAAGGTAAACTGGTCCATTCCACGGTGACTCGCGGTAAACTCGAACGTCAATTGTCGGAGCAGATGGTTGTTCCATCTCGCTTGCTGAAGATCACTTACACGCCCAGCGAATTGAAGGAGGAAGACGAATTGCGGATTCCGAGGGGCTGGACCACTCGAAAAGAGTGAACCGCTCATGAGTTAGTCCGAGCTGCTCGTATAACCACAACCCGCCTGAGCTCAGAATAGTGCGCCATCGTGCAACTAAATAATGGAATCGCTCTGCCGCCATGATGACCGAGCGCTTGCGTGGGGTTAGTTAACTGATCCTCAATCTTGGTTAACGGCTCCTCAGCCACCGAGCATCCCGGCAGCAATCGCGTCCATGGCTTTCTTCTGGTAGTCCGACTTGAACACAGGTGACCATGGATAGCTTATCCACGGTCTGAAAGAACCTCTTCAAGCCGTGCGACGAGGATGGTGCGTTTGTTCGCTGAGAGCTTGTCGAGATTTTGCTGCCGCCAGCGCACCGCAGGAAGTTCGGCCGCATTGGGCACACCCAACAAATCCCAGTCGGGCTCGCCGCGCTCGAACGAGATAAGAAATTTGCGATGATCGGCCGGCATGTCGCCCACGATGGACTTTATCAACGTAGCTCTAGCGGCGAGCAGGTCGGCAAGCTCCACGGGATCGCGTGTCATTCCTGAGAAGCCATGCTTGAACGCCGACTCAATATTCTTGAGGGTCGGCGCCAGCACCTCCGACATCGGGCGGTCGTGGCTGAGCAGATAAACAATAAAGGCCTTACGCAACGTGTCGCTGATACCTTCGTTTGCGATCAGGTCACGCACGTCAAAGAGATCACGGGGATGCTGGCGGTCTAGGGCAGCGACGATCTTCCCGGCGTAGAGGTCTTCGAAGGATACGGTCCGTGCCTCCGCAAAGCCGAATTCTTCTTCGACCACGGGCTTTACGGACACAAGCTTGGGTTCGAAGACGCAACCGCGTAGAACGGGTGTTACCTCAATCTTGATCTGGACGCCTTGGGAGCGAATAGTCAGTTTGACGACGGCGCTTTCGATCTTGGCCTCGATGATTTGCGCGTCGGGAATGAGGGCTTTGATCTTACCGGCGATCCGCTTCATTGCGGCATCGATAGCGAGGAGAGATTCTGGGCGCGGTGCTACCGGCAAGTAGGTGAGATCAATATCGACGGAGAGGCGCGGAAGGTCGCGAATAAACAGATTGATCGCCGTCCCCCCCTTGAGGGCAAAACATGCCTCCTCGGTGACCAGAGGAAGAACGCGGATGAGCAGGGCGACTTGCCGTTGGTAGATGTCAGCGAACGCCATTCAGATCCTCAGGAACCGTTATGTGGTAGGTGGGGTCGAGGACACCGCCTTTGACGAGCATACGCTTGCCGCTGCCCAGATCGACTGTTTCCTTGTCGAGTCGCTTGCGCCAGGGGTGCTGGTGTCGGTCGGCAAAATAGAAGAACAGGCGCTTCACTTTAACGCTGGAGCAATCCTTCAAGAGCTTTTGCAAACGAACGGGGCGCAAATTGGCGAGGCCGCCGAACAGGGCATCGACCTGCTCGAACGTCTCGTGATTGGGTAATTCATCGAGCAACTCGAATAATGCCCGCTCAGGCGTTGACAGCGTCAAGGGCCAATCCCACTGACCCCAGTTCAACGTGGTTATGTCGCCACCATGCAAGCCCGACACATCACGCGCCTCACCGGTATCGACATTCCATTTGAGACTGCCGAGGCCTTTGGTGACGGGGGCGTTTTTGAAGAGCCGTCGGTCGTTGTGGTAGATGAACTTGACCTGCAAAGGCAGCTTTTGGACCCATGGTGGTGGCGCTTTAGGACCGTAGAGATGAACCGTCGTGGTCGATTGCGCGAGGTAGTGGGCGTATCCCTGCAATTCGAGTGCGGTGCGTCCACCGACGACCAGCGGCGAGTAATTGAGGATCGTTTGAAGCGATATGACGACCTGCTGCCAGCTCAAAACTCCACGAGGCCGACGAAACACACTGCGCGCGGGCTGTTCGAGCCAGCCGGATTTTACGTACCGGTGCTGGAGTTGGGTTGAGTAGCCCTGAGCCTTTAGCCACGCGGCATCGACCAGCATTCCTTCGGGAAGTTTGCCGGCGAGCTGGTTTATAAGTCCGCCACTTACTCTACTCATAATTGATAGTATAGCATATATTCAAACCAATAGCCAGTTTAAAAATATCGTCATAGATCAATCTTCTATTGATAAATTACCATAAAAACAAACTCTTAGCGCTCCTGCCCGTCGCGGCGATGCCGACCCTGCGATTTCAGGTCACTTCCAATCATTCCAAAGTTTCACGGTGGCTTTCAGAAACTCCTCGAAATGCGCAGGCGGCCACATCACCGGAGATCCATCGCGCAGCAAGAAAAACATCCCGTTCGCACAAACGAGATCGTCCCGGGTGGCGGTCCATAGCCAGTTGATGCAGTTCGAGACGCTGTCGGCATAGCTCTTGCCAAACCTGTCGTTCGGCACATTGTAGAGCATGCCTTCAAGATAATAGGACGGAGCCAGCCCATCCTTGATCATCTTGTCTTGTATCATACGGTTGCGCATGTTCTTGAAGATGCGAACCGTGGGCTTGAACCACTGGTTGGTGTCCTGATGTTTGATCGTGCAATTGGCCGAGTGTTGCTTGGGAAAATTCTCGATCTGCGTTCCGTCCGGAGTGAAGAAGCAGATGCCCTCGGCGTAGTTTTCATTCGCGAAGCTTTCGAACTTGTAGTACCGACGAAAATACGCACATACGACAACGTCAGCATCTCTCCGGCTGCCATTTGCTTTGACCAACACAGCCTTCTTTCCGGACGTATCCACGTCCGGATCGAATTTCTTTTTGAGCACGGCAATCACGTCCCGACGAAAATCCTGGAAGCTGTAGTCCGTATTGCTCCGCGCGGAATTGAACGCGGCCTGTTCCGGCACGCTGAGACGTGAAAGGTCATAGTAATAGATTGAACCGACCTTCATGACGACGTCGACATCGCTATCCGCATAGACGTTGGTATCATTGCCATACGATCCCTGCAAAAACGACGTACAGTTCCGCCCCGCATACGCCGCATCGGTTGCTTCGAGTGCGCCCTTGATTGTGGCGTAGGTATTTTTGGATTGTGTCTGCGATCCGGGCTTGGACCACGTGTCGAGCTGTGTTTCGGGGATCGCCATCAATGAACTCCGAGATATTCTTTTAGTGTCGCTTCGTGCTTCGCAAAGGACTCGCTGCCACGCTGGTGGAGAATATTGAGCTTGGTCATATTGTGTTCGAACAGGTCGGTCGCCATTTCCGGCTGTTCGAACGTGTCGCTGATGCGAACGGTTGGAATGTTACGGAACAAGATGTGTCGAAGCTGGTCCATCGACTGCGTGTTGATTTCCAGTGTCTTCTGAAGAAGCTGCACGCTCATCAGCTTTTGCGCCCACCTTGTGGTGCTGAACCACGACGGCTTGGGCGACGGGTACACGCCCACCCCTACACTCACGACCCGGATGTGCTCCGGCGGAAGTTTGAGCGCCATGATCGCGTCGGCGATAGCGTAAAGCGTCGGGTTGTTTGCGCAGTAGCCACCGTCAATCAGCTCGACGATGTCCCCGTGCTCAGTCTTTACGGTCTTGCGATCAAAGAAGGGGAAAGCAGAACACGACGCTTGTACGGCGTCGGAGACGGTCACACCGAAGCCGGGGAAAAATGTGCCCATTCGGCCATGGGCCTGCTCGATACTTGTCTTGAAAATCATTGGCCGCTCAATCACCCACTTTGTGGTGACGATTCTGACGGCAGTTTTCATTTTGTCGAACTTGTCGTCTCCGAAGACTGTATCGGCTAATTTCGCGAGTGCCCGCGATTTTTCATGTCGACCATTCTTCGACATTACTGTCGGGACGTGCTCTTCATAGAGAGCACTGATTTCCTTGACCGTCTTGCCCAGTCCGAGCAGCGCCGCAATGATTGCGCCAGTACTGGTCCCGAAAATCAGATCAAATCGGTCGTGAAGAGGGCACCCAATCAGACCCTCGATCTCGCGCAACACACCGAGCGTGTAAAAGCCTTTGGCGCCCCCACCGTCCAGGCTCAGAATGCGGCACGGTCTGTCCGCTGAAAAATCAACCATAAGCCCCCCGTTTAGCGCTTCGTTCTACCCCTGTTGATCCATGTAGGTGCGCGGCACTTTGAATACAACCTGACCTGCACCTGGCTTGCACGGCAGGAGGACTCATGAGAGAGCCAATCTCTTGCTTTCGACGAAACCCAAACCCGCGGCGTCCGACGGCGTATAGTCGCCGTTCCGGGTGGCAAATCGCTTGTTTGGATTTCCGAGACTCACTCTGAAATCGTGGTATGCGGGACCGTCGTGGAGGAGCCGGACTGCCTCTGCGATCACGAGGCTGGCGGCGGTTGTGCCAACGAAGGGAACGGCGACCGACTTGTCGGCAAGGCTACGTCGGCCGCAAACGTCACGACCCAATTTCTGATAGCCGGGATTTTCCCGAGCAACACGTTCTTGTTCGGCAGCAATCTTGTCGGCTTCCCCCATACTCAAGTCGGGCCATAGATCTTCTACCTTGCGTGGGTTCGGGAGGGTGTGGAAGCTGATAGTATCGAAGTTGGCGGCCGTGCCGCCCAAACCGCTCTCGATCGTGCGGGCGAATCCGGCGTTGAGCATGTCGCGCCGCGCGGGATTACTATCGAAGCCGCAGAGCGCAAGTACGGGCTCACCATCCTGGCGCCGAAACGTCGCATCGAAGCGCCTTTCAATCATTCGCGTCTGGTGGAATCCGTGACGACCGAGCCACACATCGCAGGCGTGGGCCTTAAAGCGATTGATAAACTCTGTCGCGAACAGAAGGCCGGTTTCGACGTTGTCCTTTACGACCTTGTCGAAGTCGAACAAAGCAAACTCTGCATCTTCGGGCCTGTGATATGGCAGGGTCGCGAGTGCCCATAAATAGGCGTTACCGAGATGACCCAGCCCTAGGACCCAAAAGCTCTGCGGCAGATACGCAACCGGAATCCCCAGCGCCTCAGGCTGGCCGATGTCCAGATCGGGCCGCCAGAGCGACATGCCTATCGGACGACGGGTTGCCTCAAGGCTGATTTCGGCGAAAGCGGCGAACAGCTCGGACAGCGCCAGTGAGGCCGCCAGGATGCCGACGATCGGAAAATATTCGCGTTCCGGCAGCCGTGCCACGGTATGAGCTGGCCCTACTTTCGCGATCCATCCGTCGAACGTGACGCGCAGCGCCCCTTTCGTCACAGGGACGTCGCCGAAAATCAGTGTGCGCGAGGAAGGAGCGGTACCGTCGACCTCATTGTGCCTCTCGAGGATTTGGGCGAGCGCCTGACCGAGGGTAAGACCGAGCCATGGCCAGATGAGAAGGGGCGCGCCGGCGAGCCTTGACGACATAACGGGACGCACTGCGCCTGGAAAGCATCGGCTGGCGATGGAGGCCGCCGTCAAAACGGCAAGCTGAAGCGTGTATGACCCAGCGACATCTTCACCGCAGCAGAGCGCTACCGCGTGGGCCTGCCGTCGTGCAAGAATGGTGTCGGCCTCCGCCTGATCCTGATCAATGAGTAGCTTTGAGATCCTCGAGATTTCGCTATCGAAGGCGCCCATGCTTGTTCACCAGAGTGACAGTTTGACACGCCGGTTTCGTGCCGATGCCGGATGGGTGCGCCATTGAAAGCCACCCAAATATTCATAGACGCCAGTGGCCTTTAACGACCACCACGGCGTGTCGGCGTAGCGAGGAACGATCATCGCGGTGTGGCCAACGACGGGCAGCGTGGGATGACGGACATCGATGGAGCTCTGGCGCACATCGCTCGAAGGATGCGTATGGACGTCAATGAGCAATCTCACCTTGTGTTCGCGACAATGTTTCCAGAGCGCTGCGCATCCAGACGCATGAAAGGCGATCGCGCCGAACTGGTAAGCGTCTGGATCGACATCGTCATAGCAAAGATAGGACGTGACGCGAGGGTAAGGGTTGTCGAGCGCCCCAAGCAGAAACACGCCGCTTTCGCGCACTCCGGCACCGCGCTTGCGCAAGTCGCGGACTGCGTTGGCCCACAGCCGAACCGGCAGTTTAATACTGTTGATATCGGCGTCAATTACCAACGTAGTCTCCACTAGTCAGCAACGACTGAAACTCTTCAAGGTAATCAACGATCGTGTGCGAACCCGTCCAGACCGGCGGGAGCGGTTCGGTCTTCCACTGCGGATGGTCTGACAGCGGCGAGCGGTCATAGGGATGGTAGAGGGCCTTTCCGGCAAAGGTGAAGCCATCCGTCCTGAACACGATGCCGAATCTACTGTTGGGCTTGCCCTTCGGCCAGCTTTTTAGATCGAGCGTTTGCCTGGTTGCCGGGTCCCACAAGGGACCGGTCGGCGGTTGCGTGCCGTAACCGCTCAGGTTTAGCGCAACATGATAGCGATCGGGCGCGCCGTCCCGCGGCGCCGCCGCCATCCAGAACACAACACTGGGCCAGACCATTCCTGAGGGCAGGCCGTCGCCAACAACTTGTCCCCAGAGTCCTTTGGCGACACCGTCACGGTACTCCGGCAGGAGCAGATGGGATTCGAATAGGCGTTGATCGGGCGGCATCATGACGTCAACCCTTCGGCGTCACTTCCTTGACCAGATCGAAGCAAACCGAGCAGGTATCACCGTGAGCAACATCGCCAAGATGCTCGGTCGAACGCGGCTGCGTGGTGGTACCCGAGATTTGCAGCACGTACTCACCGGCAACGGCGGGGTCCAAGTTGAATTTCTTCCGCGCCCAATCGGTGACGGTACCGACCGTGGTGTTGGGTTTGAACTTGTGATCGTTGGTATCAGCGCTGAAGTTCACCGCCACCAGGATTCGCTTGCACTTGTGCACATGGACGTGGCGATGGGAGCCCAGGTCAAGAACGTCGAGCTTCAAGTCGATGTCGACCGTGGCGTGCTCGTGGACCCCCTCCTCGAGGTCGACGATCTCGGTCAGCGTTTCACCAACAAAAATATGGTAACCGTGACCATCGGGCAGCTGCAGGTCAGTGCGTTCCAACGCCTGGCGCAACGTGTCTTCGGCTTCCGCCAGCACGACCTGAGGCTTGCGGCCCGACACATGGACGAAGAGTTCGATTTCCTGGCGCGCCTGAGGCAGAATAGCTTCGATGGTGCTCAGGGCGCCCGCTTCATTGGGCGGCTGATCCTGGTTTTCGTGGGACATTTGAATTTTCCTTTCGTTACGCGTTATCTGATGGGCAACGCGCGAAATATCACGCGCCGCTTGCATGATATAACACGCGCTGCCTGATGCTGTCAAATTATAGTTGGCGGCGCCTGATTTTTCAGGCAAGATGAGCGAAATCAATCACCTACCAAGAGGGAAACGTGAGTCTGCCCAAAGAGCTTCGCGATATTCGGAAGCTGCGTGGCTACAGCCTGCGAGATGTGGAGGATGCCACCGGGATTTCGAATGCCTATCTGTCGCAGTTGGAGCGTGGCGATGCGCTGAAGCCATCGCCCGACAAATTGCAGTTACTCGCCCAGTTCTACAAGGTGCCGTATACGGATTTGATGCGTGCCGCGGGCTATCTGCATAAGAACGAAAAGACAGACGGCACAGGTAAAGACACGAGCGCGGTTCAAGCTGCGCTGATGAGCGCAAATCTTACGCCCGAGGAAGAAGACGCCGTTGTAAAATACATTCAGTTCCTCCGGTTCGATAAGAAGAAGTGAGGATCAATTATGGCCTTGCCCAAGCAGAAGATAGAGGTAAGGCCAGAATCCGAGACGAGGATTTCGGATCTTGTCCGGAAACTCATTCGCGAAGCCGATGCCGAAGGCATTCTCCCGACACCGATCGACCATTTATTCAAAATCGCCAAAGTTACCAACGTTGAGCAATTGCCGGACGAGACGTTCTTGCAAACGCTCTCGGATCAAGCCAAGGGCTTTTTCAAGAGCGCGATGCAAAAGCTTCGCGGAATTGCGGACCTCCGGACCAAGACGACTTATATTCCACCTGATTCAAAGAACGGCCGGGAGCTTTTCGTGAAGGCACATGAGCTAGGGCATCAAGTCATGCCCTGGCATGCGATTGACCCGGCCTATCTGGACGACACGGAGTCTTTGTCGCCGAACGCAAAGGCGACCTTTGAGCAAGAGGCTAACTTCTTCGGCGCGGAAACTATCTTTCAAGGACAGCGCTTTCGTACGCGAGCGCGGGATTTTCACCCAAGTTTCGACGCGGTGTTTACCCTTGCCGATCAGCATGGGGCCTCAAAGCAATCGACTGCCTGGCGATTTGTCGAAGAACAAGACGAAGCGTTGGCGCTGCTCCAGTATTATCCGAGTTCAGCGATCGATGAACACGGCAACCGCGTATTGACGATATGGCGTTCGGTTGGGTCACCGGCATTTAACCAGCGCTATCCGGACATTGACCCTCCGCAGGCTCTTCGGACCGGCCATCCATGGGTGGCGGCAAGAGACCTCAACAGGATATGCAACGGCGCCGACGGCCTTCCCGTAAACGGTGCCGACGTCGTGTTCGAGTGGCATTCATGGTGGAACACTCACGCCTTGCTCGTCCTCGTCCGGCGTAAACCAATGCTGAGTTTGGTCGGCGCACTTCTGAAGAAGTAAACAGATGCAATGGCGCGCTTCGCTTAATGGTGAGGAATACTAATGCTATTCAGTAGCCGGCAACGGCCCGCCTTGAAGGGCCATGATATTCGGTATATCTGACGCTGATGAGATAATAAGACCATGCTGCGTCCAGACGCGGCTCTGGTGCTCTGGATACCTACGGCGAACGCGCGGGCGTCAAGGTAGACGAAATTCTTAATGAGAGATTTCTGAGACCGCTCCGGTCGAATTCGACAATCAATGCCGCTTAGCGCGACATCGCAAATGTCCCCAAATTAGCAGCTCAACGAAGCCGCTCGCGTTCCGAATTTTTGTGCCGTTTTGTGCCAGTTTTGTGCCGTGGAATTTTTGGTAGAGCTTGGGAATCCGAGCCGGAATTCCTCTAACCCATTGCGAAACAATGGTTTCTTTTTGGATAGCCTGATAGCGTCTCGTAAGGAATGAAAAAGCCCGCCAGAGGCGGGCTAATTCTTTGATATTGCTATCAAATCTTGGTTGCGGGGATAGGATTTGAACCTATGACCTTCAGGTTATGAGGCCGAAGGGCGTAGTGATTTCCATAAGTGCTCCCGGCCGCGTCCCAAGGCAATCAAACCCATTCGTCCCATTTGTACGCCAGAGCTACCCGACAGCCATACTCGCGCGCTCGATTTCTTTCTTGCTGCGGTATCCTACGATTTGGTTGCCTCAGACCGATCATAGTTCGGGGTGGAGGCATGGGTGGCGAGGATGAAAAGACCCAGACCGAGGCATCAGGGTCGCCTGATAGTACCGAAATGCCGGCCGCCACGAAGCGCCATCGCAAGAACCGTCGCATGCCGCCGCCCGCGACGTTCGATATCGATACGCTGCCGGCCAGCTCTAATTTGACGGCATTAGAGGCAGCTGCGGTCATCCGGCGCACGCCCGGAGCGCTGGAGCAGTGGCGGCGCGATCCGAACCACTCGCTGAAATGGCGCTATGTTGATGGCCGCCCCCTCTATCGTGTCGATGCGGTGCGTGACTATCTGGCCAAGTGCGATAAGACCACTAAGAGGCCTCAGCCGCATAATGCTCACGGAGACGGCCGAGGAGCTCGGCCTTGATCGGGTCAAGCGGATTCGTCCGCTGAAGGCGCACGATTTTGCCGACCCGTTTCGCGCCGACCAATTCCGCAATGTAGTCGTGGGCCGCTTCGAACGCCATCTTGCGGATGATCCACTGTTCGTCGTGATTGTAGACCTGATCAATTCCACCCGGCTTTTGCCCAACACACAGCCGCTGGATTTCGTTGTCGTAGCCGCAGCGCGACATGATCGTGCGCAAGCTGCGCCTTAAGTCATGCATGGTGAACTTGGCGACGCTCGCTTCCTTGACCAAGCGGTTGACCATTTTGGTGAAGCCGGACATCTGGCCGCCGGTCTTTGGTGATGGGAAGACATAGTCGGAGGTTGCCCGCTGAAAATGTTTCGCGGCCGTGAGCACCTCGTCAACTAGGTGAGTGCGCGGCACATCGTGGTGCAACCCCATCTTGGTCCACGCCGCATCGAAGGTGATCCGACCGTCCATGATGTGCTTTTGCCACTCGATCATGGTAGGCTCGCTGCGGCGCGGGCCGCCGAGCAGACACATGCGTGCCAGGAGACCGAAAGCCCCGAGCTTGCCGGATGCATCCCAGACCTTGATGATTTCCTCATCGGTCAGCGCGCGACCCTTCGTTCGGCGTCCGACCCTTTGCGCGCGCGTTTCCTTGGGCGCGCGATAGCCGGCGAGTACGTTGTGTTCGACATAGCCCTCGCCGACGCACCATTCGAGGAAGGTATGCACGTGCTTGCGCAAGTCCCTAGCTGCACCGCGCTTGCCGGTCTTGGCAATCTTGTCGACCGCAGCCATGATCTGCCGTCGCGTTAAGTCCCCCACACCGCTTTCGGCGTGATCCTTGAGCCCGCGCCGCAGCGCCGACATTGCTGGCTTCCAATTGACCACTTGACGTTCGGTCAGGGACGTCTGGTAGGAACCATCTTCAATAATGAGGGTCGCGAGCGTGGTGCGCTGCTTCTCGGCTGCCTGTTGCCGCCTCGCCTCGCGCTTCGCGTCGTTTGGGTCCAAGCCCTTGACGACCTCGCCTGCGGCGATGGTGGCGGCCTTGCGCGCGGCTTTCTCATTATATTTGGGCCACGCGCCGAGGGTCTTGCGCTGGGTACCCCTCACCCCCGGCTTGGTGAAGAGGTAGACCCAGGTCCGGCCGCCGGTGGCGCGCATGCGCAAGGCGAGGCCGGGCAGCTTGTCGTCGTGAAGATAATGCTGCGCCTTACCGGGCGGCAGCGTTGCGTTGCGGATCACCGTATCGGTGAGTGTAAGCTGGTTGGCCGGCTCCGTCATGATTCCTTCCCTCTCTCTGCCCAGCGTGCCCCGCAAGAAGGGCGGTCAGCCCTCGAACAGAACTGGGCCTCAGACCCTCCCTTTTGCCGTGTGCCCGCGCGGGGAGGATCCACAGACCCAAAACAAAACCGGGTCTCAGACCTCCCCCCGTTTTTGTGCCCCGAGGGAAAATCCACGGCGGGCACAACGGGGGCATACAAACTGTAGTAAGGTCACCTATGGGCTCATATGGCCGAATAGGGCTGCAACCCACATTAAATAAAGGGGGTTTTTACATTTCAACTATGGCCGGATTTGGTTGGGTCGGATCTACGGATTGTGGTTCACACGGGAGAGGTCCAAGGTTCGATCCCTTGTGCGCCCACCATCCACCTTCCTGAACCCTGCTGATCGCAGACCCATCGTCGACGCACGGTCGCGTGTGGGGACCGTCTCGATCAAAAATGTCGAAAACAACTCCATGCACAGTAGCCGACGCGTGCGAAATCAAGGGGTTACGCTTTCCCGAATGTTTTGATTCTTTGGGTGCGGCCCACATGACGTGATCAATCGCAGCGATTTAAGGCTGACCGCCCTTGCCTGAAGGGCGGCCGACTTGTCTAACTTTTGTCGTACCAAGGAGACCGCATGGCTTTGGACAAGCTGACGACGACCGTCACGACCAAGGGTCAGGTCGTCCTGCCGAAGGCGATCCGTGATGAGCGCTGCTGGCGGGCGGGTACGCAGCTCACGATCGAGAACACGCCGGAGGGAGTGCTTCTCAAACCGGCCTCGCTTTTCGCGCCGGCCAAGACCACGGATGTCTTCGCGTCGCTGCCCTATCGGGGCAAGCCAAAAAGCGTGGAAGAGATGGAGGCGGGTATCGCTGCAGAGGCGCGAAGACGTCATGCTCGCGATTGATATCAATCTTGCATGGATTTTGCCGATTTGCTCCACCTTGGGCGGGCTGCTTCCTGCGATGCCTTACTGACCTTCAATCAGCGATTCGTCAGATCGGCGAAGGCGATGGGCTTGGCGAAAGTCCGTTTGCCGTAGCCGCGCTCGCGCTGCGCGAACGCCTCACCGCGCGATGCGCCCCCTGCGAGTAACTACTCTTTTTCCGAATTCACTTGCGCCGTCGGGCAAAACACTGGCATGATGGCATCGTCGCGGGGGCTGAAGTCTGATGGCGGATCAAGCCGCCCGCGCCGGCCGCCAGGCCGCGTAGAGACCGACCAAGGTCCCGATGGCGAGCAGCGCTGCGGCCAGGAGCAGCTGCAATTCGCCATCGTCTGTCGTGCCTACGGACGACACGAGTCTGCTCACGACGACGAACAGCACGCCCACGGAGGCTGCTGCACCCACGGCGAGATAGGCGAGTTCGCGCGTCAGGTTGCGGCCGAGAAGTCCGAGTGCCGTGAAATACATCGCGCAGGCGTTGGGATGAATGAACAGGGCAATGCGCGCGTAAGGACCGTAGGCGTCGAGGAGGGACTCACAGCGGTTCAGGGCCGCCTTTGAGGCAACCCGCTGCAACAGCGGTCTGAAAAAACGAGCCTGTCCGTAGCTCAGAACGGCGCCCAGGATGATGGCCAGCCACGCCACGATGAAAACGGAGACGTCCGCAGGCTTCGGATTGAGCGCCACGGACATCAGGATGAGGGCGGTTCCGGGAAAATAGCCAAAATACGGGAAGACCGACTCCAGCAGCACGCAGACGAATATGAAGACCAAAAACCACGACGAACCGGTCGCATCCTGGACGATGGCGTTCAAGTCGAAGAGGTTTGTCCTGTACAGGACGAGGTACATGCACATGGCCAATCCGGCCAGCGCGTAGAACGGCAATGCTCCCGACAGAAACCGCCTCATCCAGCTATCGCGCCTTGTTGCGCGGACACAGCGGAAACCATCAATAAACGTCCCCTACCCGATCGACAAAATCTCGATCTCCCGCGCGCCCGACCCCACGACATCCCCGACCGCCTTCCCCATCAACGACTTCGCCACCGGAGCCACGAACGAGATCGAGCCGGCCTTGGGGTCGGCTTCGTCCTCGCCGACGATGCGATAGGTTTGCACGCGGCCATCGGCGCGGCTGAAGGTCACCGTGCTGCCGAAGGCGACGATATCGGCCGAGGCCGGGGCGGCAATGACCTGCGCCGTGCGCAGCCGTTCGGTGAGATAGCGGGCGTCACGCAACGGCACCGCCGATTGCCGGCGCTTTTCGTTGACGTCCTCGATGGCCTGCGCGGCTTCATAGGCTGCGCGTGCGTCTTGGAGCTGCACCTGCAACGCCTGCAAGCCTGCTTCCGTCACGAGGTTTGGATGCGGCGAGATCGGCCGATCCGGCAACAGCGTCTCGGCGGCGGTTTCCGCGCTCTCTTCTTTGGTAAAGGCAACGCTCAAGTCGAAAATCCTGTCGAACTGTTCGGGCTCACGGCCCGCGCCTGCGCGCCGCGAGGAAACGCGGCGGGCCGAAGCTGGCGATCATCCCGGATCATATCTCAAGTTCGACGAAACGGCGCAGCTTGAAGACGATATCCGGCATGGCCTGGCGGAACCGCGTGGCATCCCGGAACGTGGTCGAGAACGGCGCGAAGGTGATCATCGCGTTCCAGTGCCTGTAACCATAGACCGTCACGGAGGCGCCGGCCGCCGGAAAATCCTCCAGCTTGCGCAGCTCACCCAGGACGAGATCGGCGATCGCCTCGGCAGGCAGCAACTGCTTGCCATCAGGTGTGGTGGCGATCTTCGCCGGCGGCTCGGCCGGCTTCGCGGCAGCCGGCGTCGCATCGGGCGCGTTCTCGGAATTATTTTCGGGCTTGTTCTCTGGATTGGCGGGCGATGTATCGGGGGCGGGCTCGACCAGCTCAAATCCGTTCGTCGGCGCGGTCGGCGGCGGAACCTCGATGAGCGGCGGCGGCGCAACACTTTCTGAATTGCGCTTGTTGCCTCCCAGGATGCTGCTGATCATGGCCACAAGGCCAGCATCCCTCACGTCGTCACTCATTACTTCCCCCAGGCTTCGGCCTACTCTAGCACCGCTCGCGCGGACCGCCAGCCGTTACGTCTTCAGATGCCGCTTGGCCACGGCCGTCCCCGTGGGCACCCAAGGTATCGCATATGGCTCATTGGCGGGCCTGAGCGCGCGCCTCCTCCTTCGAGACGACCGCTCCGCGGTCTCCTCAGGATGAGGCTAGGCAGCACCGGTTCTGTCGAAATTGCCGCCGCGAACTTTGCCCTCATCCTGAGGAGCCCGCCAAAGCGCGCGTCTCGAAGGATGGGCTACAGGGAAGCTGCCTCTCACATGCGATAGGCTTGCCATGCAGCGGCGGCGCGACGCCCGATCACGCCGCGCCGCCGTGCGATCCGTCACTGCTTATCGAACGGAATGTATTGCTGGTACTGCTTCGGCACCGAGCTGCGGTAGCGCGCGGGCACCGTGCCGCTGTCGACCGAGTGATCGATCTCCTGCTGCCGCGTCATCTTCTTCTTCGCCGGCTTCTTCGACGCACTCTTTTTGGAGTCGGTCGGCTGGCTGGAAGCGTCATTCGTGGCGGCAGGCGCTGTGGTCGTCGCTGCCGGCGCGGCGGTTGTCGCCGCAGGCGCCGCGGTTCCGGCGGCGGCTGGTGCGCCCTGCGCCAGCGCGAGCGGTGTCTGCATGAGAAGCGCCAGCGCTGCTGTCGCAGCCAGCAAGTATGATTTCTGCATTAGAACCTCCAAAATACCTGATCCGAACAAGGCAAGCGTAGTTCTCCGGGATCGACGCGTGCAAGTCCGTTCACGATAGGCTCGAACCCCATCGTGAACTGTGGCCGAGATCACATTGCCGGCGGCAGGCTGCGACACGATGTGCCTTGTCGCGAACGCAAGGCATATTGCCAGTTCGCCAGCTACCAGCAGTGCCTTGCCACCGCGTCCGGCACGTCGTCCCATTGTGGCATCAGCCCGCGCTACGCGTTCTCGCAGCAGCGCGACTACTGACGATTCGCGGCGTGCGCGCATGCCGCGCACGCCGTCACAATTTTTTACGTGAAGACGATCCGCTTCGCCGACGCTCCGGCGAATTGATACTGCCCGAAGCCGCCTGCGTCCGTCGATGACGAGAATGTTATCCGTCATCGTCACGGAGAAATTCACGATGCGCCGCCGTGGCTTGCGGGCCAAGCACACCTTCCGAAAATTTCGATGACGGGCAATTGTGATCCATCTCGCTCGTGGCAGGCGTGATCGCGCCTAGGCTGCAAATCCCAGCGCGAGAAACTTGAGCCCGAACTGTTTCATCCGACTTTTCAGGAAGGTGTTTCAATGAGCAGCCGCCACGCAATTGTTCCGCGCGGTCTGAACGCAACGCGTTCGCCGCTTTCGCAAGGCCGCTTCGGCCGCATGTTCCGCAAGCTCGCACCGGCCAAATTCGGCCCGAACGATTCCAACACGATCGCAAACCTGTCGGCGCTCGCCGACAAGATGATCGCCGGCTTCGACGGGCCGAAGGACGGGCCGGACGCGGAAGAGAGCGGCATTCCTTCGCTCTACACTTATTTCGGCCAGTTCGTCGACCACGACATCACCTTCGATCCGGTCAGCTCGCTGACCAAGCAGCAGGATCCCGACGGCCTCGTCGATTTCCGCACGCCTTCGCTCGACATGGACAATGTCTACGGCCGCGGCCCGAACGACCAGCCCTACATGTATGACGGCAATAAGTTCCGGCTCGGCGAGAAGGTCACCGGCGCGGGCGTGCCCGATGCGGTCGACCTGCCGCGCTTCAAGGGCCGCGCGCTGATCGGCGATCCCCGCAACGACGAGAACAGCATCGTCTCGCACTTTCAGGCCCTGATGCTGCGCTTTCACAACCGCATGGTCGACGACAATGACAGCCTGTCGTTCGAAGACGTGCAGCAGCGCGTTCGATTCCACTATCAGTACGTCGTGCTGAACGACTTCCTGCCGCGCATCGTCCACGCCAGCGTGCTGGACGAGCTGAAGACCGCAGGTCAATATGACCGCAGCAAGCTCGCTTACTACCATTGGAAGACCTATCCGTTCATGCCGGTCGAATTCTCGGTCGCGGCCTACCGGCTCGGGCATTCCATGATCCGCCCCGGCTACCGGCTGAACGACGCGGCCAACATGCTGTTGCAGATCTTCCCCGATCCCAACAATCCCGACCACAACGCACTGACCGGCTTCCGCGCGATGGGACCCGGACGCGCCATGGACTGGGGCCGCTTCATCGATCTCGACACGCGTCCCTACGGCGTCGAGGACGACGACACCAATCCCGACAACAAGAGGCGGTTGCAGTTCGCCTATCGCATCGATGCCTCGCTGGTGGACCCGCTGCGCAAGCTGCCGCCGGAAGTCGCCTCCAATCCGGCGTCGCTGGCGCTACGCAATCTCGAGCGCAGCTGGCGGCTCGGACTGCCGTCGGGCCAGGCCGTCGCCCGGGCGATGAACCTGACGCCGCTGACCGACGACGAGATCATCATCGGCAAGGCCGTCGACGAGCCGGGACCGGGCGATCCGCAAGTCAAGATCGCGAGCATCGCGAATGGCGTGTTCGCCGACAACTGCCCGCTGTGGGCCTATATCCTGGCCGAGGCGCGGCAAAACGCGACGGACATGCCAATCCCGGCTACCGGTGGGCCCGCCACGGTCAAGACACCGCAACTCGGACCGGTCGGCGGCCGCATCGTCGCCGAGGTCTTCCTCGGCATGATGTTCGGAGATAATTCCTCCGTGCTGTCGCTCGACCCGCAATGGACGCCGGTGACCGGCTCCGGCTTCGCGCTGAAGGACCTCGTCGCCTACGCGCTCGGCCAGGGCGACCCGCTGCATTGAGCGGGTCACGGACGATGATGCAAGGCCGCTCGTCGTGCGAGCGGCCTTGTGGCCCCATCGCCTCGACGGGCGGGCGGACGGGTCCTGGCAGGCGTGCTTCCCTAACGCGAATCCGTCCGCTTCCTGTTGACTCGCATCGCAAATGGAGAAATCCTTCAACAAGACAATTGCCATTGCCAATCTCAGCAGTACGAATTTCGGCGCCCTCGGTTTTATCGGCGCCATCCGACCAAATTTATTCTGAACAGAAAATGGAGGGGCTGATGCGCGCGCTCGCCTTGAGAACCGTCTCTCTTCTCGCCCTCGCTGCCCTGGGTTCGATTTCCGGCACGCCTGCCGCACGCGCGGAGGACGGGACCGACGAGCAATTTGGCAAGGTGCACTTCCAGACCACCTGCAATGAGGTGGCGCAGCGCCGCTTTGATCGCGGCATGCGCTATCAGCATTCATTCTGGTACCGGCCCGCAAAGGAAATTTTCGAGGAGACGCTGCAGGCCGATCCGGATTGCGCGATCGCCTATTGGGGCATTGCGCTGAGCCTGCTGTACAATCCGCATTTTCCCGCGCCGAAGGAAAACCTCGCCGGAGGCCTCGCCGCGCTGCAGAAGGCCAAGGCACTCGGCGCCAAGAGCGAACGCGAACGCGACTATATCGACGCGCTGCTGGCCTTCTATTCGGGCGACGAGAAGACGACGTTTGGCCAGCGGGCGCAGGCCTATCTCAAGGCAACCGAAGCCGTCGCCGCGCGCTATCCCGATGATGACGAGGCGCAGATCGCCTACGCCATCACGCTGAATGTCACGGCGTCACCAAACGACAAGACCTATGCCAACCAGCTCAAGGGCGCTGCTATCCTGGAGCCGATCTTCAAGCGCCAGCCGCGGCATCCCGGCGTCGCGCATTACCTGATCCACCTCTATGACTATCCGGCGATCGCAGAGCAGGGACTCGACGCTGCCAAGCGCTACTCCGAGATCGCGCCGGCGGCACCGCACGCCTTGCATATGCCGTCGCACATCTTCACGCGCGTCGGCTACTGGAACGAATCCATCGACGCCAATAGCCGTTCCGCCAAGGCTGCCAAGGAGGGCAAGGACCCCAGCGAGCAGCTGCATGCCGACGACTATATGGTCTACGCCCTGCTCCAGCTTGCGCAGGACAGCCGCGCCAGCGACGTCATCGCGGATATGGTTGCGACCACGGGCTATGCGCCGGCTGTCCGCGCCGGTCCCTACGCGATAGCGGCCAGCCAGGCGCGCTATATGGTCGAGCGCGGTGATTGGAAAGGTGCTGCCGCGTTGAAGGTCGAGCCGAGCCGGTTTGCCTATGTCGATGCGATCACCTATTTCGCCCGCGCCCTTGGCGCCGCGCGCTCCGGCAATGCAGACGCAGCAACGGCGGACATCGCCAAGTTGGCGGAGTTGCGGGACAAGCTGCAGCAGGACAAGGACGCCTATTGGACCGAAATCGTGGACATCCAGCGGCAGGTCGCCACAGCCTGGCAGCTCAACGCCCGGGGGAAACAGGTGGAGGCGCTGGAAGCGATGCGCCTTGCCGCCGATGCCGAAGACAAGACCGAAAAATCCATCGTGACGCCGGGTCCGCTTGCCCCCGCACGCGAGCTTTACGGGACCATGCTGCTCGAACGCGGCATGGCGACCGAGGCATTGACCGCGTTTGAAAGCACCATGCGCAAGGAGCCGAACCGCTTTGGCGCGACCATCGGCGCCGCCCACGCGGCCGAGAAAGCGGGGGATGCTGTGAAGGCCCGCCAGTACTACGCAAAAATCGTCGAAACGGCGAGAAATGGCGACTCGTCGCGGGAAGACCTTGCAGCCGCACGAAAGTTGATGGCTCAGAATTAGCAAAAGTGCCGCGGCAGCATCCATGCGCCTGACAGGCAAATTTGTTGCAATCGGCGCAGTCGCTGCACTGCTCTGCGCAGCCGCTGCGGTCTGGATATTGCGATCCGGTGAACCGGCACGCGCAACAGCGGCATCCGGGGAGGTCCGACCCGTGTGGACGGAAATTGATTGGCCTTTCGGAGCGGATCCGTGGGGGAAAGGCAAGGCGTTCCGCTGCAAGGCCGCGGATTGCGGTGGCGAAGTCCAGCTCTACGTTCGCGCCAAGCTCGGCTTTTGCAATTGCGCCACCGGCGTTGCCGACGACGGCGACCTCGAGCAGATGGGCGATCTGCCGCTGATTGGCAAGGCAACGCCGATGGGGGCGGGCCGAGAGATCGTCGTCGGTCCGATGCGCGGTCGCAGCCGGGCATATCGCGTCGAGGGGAACCCGAAGGCAGCGCTCTCACTCGCCTTCAATCAACGCTGCGACATGGTGGCCGCGACGGCTTTGCTCGCACCGGGCGCGACAGCGTCACTGGAGCCGGCGGTGCTGTCGTTCCTCAATAGCGACAGCATGTTGAAATGGGCCGAGATCGCGCTTGGGTTATGACTCAAAGCAATAGCTGAATTGAAGGCGACAATCTCGGCACACGCCTTACCGCGCCGTCCCCAGGCCGATCTCCGCGAGCCGCGTGGCGAACCAGCGCGACAGCGGCTGATCGAGGACGCCGCTGACATAGACCTCCGAGATCGTCACATGGTCCTTGTCCAGCACCAGCAGCACGCCGATCCAGAAGGCGAACCAGACGTGCGCATCGGTCAGCGCCATCAGCTTGTACTGGTCGTGGTCGAGCGCGGTGTGATTGCTCGCCTTGCGGATCTCCACGGTGAGCAAATTGTTCGGGATCTCGCGCTGATGCACCACGACGTCCGGGTAGATCGACTTGCCCAGATGATCGTCGGTCGAGATGATGGTGCCGTGCGGCAGATGCAGCGTACGCTCGCCGAGCCGGTCGTAGTTGCAATCGACCGACCAGCCGGAGAACTGCGTCTCCAGATGCACGGCGAAGCGGTGCGTGATGGCACGCTCGCCGATGTCCTTCTCGAACAGGAATGCTTCATGCGCGTAGAAGTCCCGGAGCGCCGCGATCACCTTGTTCAGCTCGGTCTGCATCTTGCCTCCGGGCCCAATCGTAGCCCGGATGGAGCGCAGCGCAATCCGGGTTCTCGCAAAACGCACGGCGTCCCGGATTACGCTGCGCTCCATCCGGGCTACATGAGGCCGGAATTCGCGGCGCAATCGACCAGAGTTACATCTGGACTTCGATCAGCCGCGGCCCGGGCTCGGCGACGGCTTCGGCCAGCGCCTTGTTGAACTCGTCCGCGTTGGTGACGGCGCGGCCGGGCACGCCCATGCCCTTGGCCAGCGCCACGAAATCCAGCGTCGGCCGGTCGAGACGAAGCATGTCGGTGGCGCGCTGGCCGGGTTCGCCGGCACCAACATTGTCGAACTCGCCGCGCAGGATCTGGTAGATGCGATTGGCGAACACGATGGTGACGATGTTGAGGTTTTCTCTTGCCTGCGTCCACAGCGACTGGATCGTGTACATCGCGCTGCCGTCGCCGACCATGCAGATCACCTTGCGGTCCGGGCAGGCGATCGCGGCACCGATCGAGAGCGGCGTCGAGAAGCCGATCGAGCCGCCCATGTTCTGGAGCCAGTCGTGCGGAGCAGCCGCCGCCGTCGGCGGGAAGAAGGCGCGGCCGGTGGTGAGGGATTCGTCGACCAGAATCGCATTCTCCGGAATCGCATAGGCGATCGACTGGGCGATCGAGGCGTGGGTCAGTGCGCCGGTCGGCTTGAGCAGCTCGGCCGAGGCCTGCGGCTTGACGTCCTTCGCGCTGGCCTTCACCGCGCCGGCGAGCGCTTCCAGTGCCGCGACCGAATTCTCGCCCCAGGAGGTCATGCGATGCACGTCGCAGCCCTCGGGCTTGAGGATGCTCGGCTTGTTCGGATAGGCGAAGAAGGCCACGGGATCGTCGGACTCGACCAGCACGATATGGCGGAACCTCGCCAGCATCTGCAGCGCGTTGTCGATCACGTAATGGATGCGGTCGATCGAGAAGCGGCCGCGGCCGCGCGCCATCCTGGGACGGAAGGTCGGGCCCATCACGGTGCAGCCGGTCTTGGCGGCGATGCGCTCGGCCAGCGCCAGGCCCTGCTCGCTCAGCGCACTGCCGGTCATCAGCAGCAGCGTGCCCTCGCCGTCGCCGTGCAGGATCTTTGCGGCCTGCTCGACGGCCTGCGGCGAATAGCTCGCGCGCTGCTGCTCGGCCGGAACCTCGGCGATGCCGTCCGCTTCGTTCCAGGCGGTGTCGGCGGGCAGGATCAGGGTCGCGATCTGCGGCGGCGCGCTCTTGGCGGCGGCGATCGCCGCGGCACCGTCGGCGGCGACCGATTTGGAGTCCGGCGAGGTCCGGACCCAGGAGGACATCGGCCGGGCCAGGCCCTCGATGTCGGAGGTCAGCGGCGCGTTGTAGCCGATGTGGTAGACGGCGTGCTGGCCGACGATGTTGACGATGCCGGAATTCGCCTTCTTGGCGTTGTGCAGATTGGCAAGGCCGTTGGCGAGGCCGGGACCGAGATGCAGCAGCGTCGAGGCCGGCGTGCCCTTCATGCGGAAATAGCCGTCGGCGGCGCCCGTCACCACGCCTTCGAACAGGCCGAGCACGCAACGCATGCCGGGCACGCGGTCGAGCGCTGCGACAAAATGCATCTCAGAGGTGCCGGGGTTGGAGAAGCAGACGTCGACCCCGCCCTTGACCATCGTCCGCACCAGACTTTCCGCACCGTTCATCCGTCAGCTCCCGCAACCATGATCGTAGATCCACGGCCGATCAAACATTGTTCGCCGTCTTCGTCAAAGCATTCGGCGGCATTGCTGCCCTGCCCGGCCCCGCGGCTGCGGACCTCGCCGTTCAATTTGACGGTCACGGTTTACGGATTCGCTAACGGCGACGCCATCGGGTTGCGCACGTTCACGGCGCCGGGGCTTGCGAAATCCCGGCGAATATGGCCTCTGATGGGTGTGTTGAATCGATTTTCCCCGGGGGTAGAGCATGTTCCGGTTTTTTGCCGCGTCGGTCGCCGCAATGGCGCTTTTGGTCACCGGCGCGAGCGGCGTGTCCGCGGCAGGGATGGTAGACTTCACGGGTACCAGTTCCGGCGGATTTCTCGGCGGTGGCGCGAGCCCGATCCCGCGCTCGACCGTGATGTATCCGACCAATTACGCGCCGGGCACGGTCGTGGTGAACACCACCGAGCGCCGGCTCTATCTGGTGCTGGGAGGCGGCCAGGCCCTGCGCTACGGCATCGGCGTCGGCCGTGACGGCTTCCGCTGGGGCGGCGTGCACAGGATCACCGCGAAGAAGGAGTGGCCGGACTGGACGCCGCCGTCGCAGATGATCGCGCGCCGGCCGGACCTGCCGCGCCACATGAAGGGCGGCATCGAGAATCCGCTCGGTGCGCGCGCGATGTATCTGGGCTCGACGCTCTACCGCATCCACGGCTCCAACGAGCCGGAGACGATCGGCCAGGCGGTATCCTCGGGCTGCTTCCGCATGACCAACGACGACGTCACCGACCTCTACGGCCGCGTCGGGGTTGGCACCACCGTGGTTGTGCTGAACAATTAGCAGGAACCGCCGGGCGCGTGGATATGCGGTCTTGTGTGCGCGAGGCGAATACGGCAGCGTCGCCCGGCAATGAGCGCAATGGCCCCGCCTTCGTCCGGCTTTCGCATCGCCCTGCTGGCGCTCGCCACCGTCGCGTTTGCCCCTGACACCGCTACCATCGCCGTCGCGGGCGAATTGGCCGCGATCGCCTCGCGCCAGCGCGCCGAGAAGAAGAGCTTTACCGACGGCGAGATCGTCGATGGCTTTCTGAAGACGGCATTCGGCGCCGAATACCACCTTGCCGGCCGTGTCGACCGCATCCGCAAGTTCGACGGACCGGTGCGCGTGTTTGCCGAGAGCGACCGCGCCGACCGCAAGGCGCAGCTCGCAAAGGTCGTGGCCGACATCGGCAAGCGCGTGCAGCATCTCGACATCGCCATGATCGACAGCAGCGAGGCCGCCAATGTGCGGGTGAAGCTCGTGCGCGACCGCGATCTGTTCCGCACCATCTCGAGCTTCTACGGTGCGGAGAAGGCCCGCGAGATCCGCACCTCGCTCGATCCGCAATGCCTGTCCGGCTTCCGCAAGAACGACAATTTCGAGATCGAGCATTCCGACGTCATCCTCACCGTGGACAACGGCGATTTCACCTTCCTCGACTGCGCCTATGAGGAGCTGCTGCAATCGCTCGGCCCGATCAACGACACCGCGAGCGTGCCCTGGACCATGTTCAACGACAACGTCTCGATGGGCTATTTCGACGTCTACGACCAGTACATCCTCAACCTGCTCTACGATCCCCGCATCAAGGCGGGCATGACCGTGGCTGAGGTCAAGGCCGCGCTGCCCGACGTGCTCACCGATGTCAGGACGTGGGTGAAGCGCGTGAATGATTTGAAGGAGTAATCAGTTTCATCTCTACCCGTCATTGCGAGCGCAGCGAAGCAATCCAGACTGTCTCCGCGGAAAGATTCTGGATTGCTTCGCTGCGCTCGCAATGACTGATGAAGCGTATCGTCCCTACTGCACGAGATCGGCAACGATGGTCGCGGCCTTGAGGCCGGTGCCGGTGAGGACCGCGACCGTGGTCTCGTTCGCCCTGATGGCACCGGTGGCGGACAGTTTGTCCAGCGCGGCGGCCGCACTGGCGCTGGTCGGCTCGGCGAACAGGCCCTGCCGCGCAAGACGCCGCAGCGCCGCGACGATCTCGTCCTCGGTGAGCGCGACAGTGCCGCCACCGCTCTCGCGCAACGCGCCGATGATCTCGCGCAGGCGCAGCGGATGCTTGATCGCGGTGCCTTCGGCGATGGTCTTGCTGACCTCGCGGGCGACAGGCGTATCGACGCCCGTCTTGAAGCTTGCATCGATCGGCGAGCAATTGAGTGGCTGCGCCGCGAACAGGCGCGGCAGCCTGGTGATCTGGCCGGCTTTCAACAGCTCACGGAAGCCGAAGGCGCAACCGAGCAGAGAGCTGCCGGCACCGACGGGAACGATGACGTTGTCGGGGGCGCGAAAGCCGAGATCTTCCCATATCTCATAGGCGAGCGACTTGGTGCCTTCGAGGAAGAACGGTTGCCAATTGTGGCTGGCGTAGAAGGTCTGGCTGGACTGCCGGATGGCCTCGGCCTCCGATTCCTCGCGCGGGCCCTCGACGAGCTGCACTGCCGCGCCATAGGCGCGGACCTGCGCGATCTTGGCCGGCGACGTCGACGCCGGCGTGAGAATCTTCACGCGCATGCCGCCGGCGGCACCTAACCCCGCCATCGACGAGCCGCCATTGCCGGACGAGTCCTCCAGAATGGCCTCGACGCCGATCTGCCGAAGGAAGGACAGCATCACGGCGGAGCCCCGGTCCTTGAAGCTGCCGGTCGGGTTGAACCATTCGAGCTTGAAGCACGGGCGCAGCTCGCCCCAGGCCTGCTGCACCAGCGGCGTGCAGCCTTCGCCGAGCGTGATCGGAGTCTTGATCTCGACCGGCAACGCCGCCCGGTAGCGCCAGAGCGAGCGCGCCCGGCCGTCGATGTCCTCGCGCGACATCCCGGCCCCCGGCGTCACCAGCAGCGGCGTGCGTTCGTCCGAGCACCAGCGCGGCTGGTCCAGCGGATAGAGCTTTCCGTTGCGGGGATCGATGTAGGCGGCGGCGGGCATGGCAGTCTCCAAGGAAGACGATGAGGCTGGCGATAGGGCAAAGGCGATCTGTACGTTGGGTTTGATGACACGTTTTGTCCGGAAACTCGACGGCAGGCGCGCAAGCCGTGCACCGCCTCTTGAAAACGTGAAAACCATAATTACTTCATCAGCTTACGGCGACGGGAGCGAGCTCCGCCAGTGCGGTGGCGTGGCACTCGGGCAAGTGCTGCCGGGTCGCCGGACGACGGGAATTTGGCCGCGAACCGGCCTGCCCGCGCAGCACGATTAACTTGTCTGTCGCGACTGCCCGCTACAATATGTTGGATTGAGCTCGCGCCGCCGATGTTCCGCATCGGCTGCGCGACGAGCCAAGGCCCGTCCGAGCGGCGGGCCGTTGGCTTTTTGGGAGTTTGGTCATGAGCCGCGCGAACCGTACCGACCACATCCGCCTGACCTCCCATCCGGAGCCGGGCAGGACAGCCGCCTTCCCGATCCACTGGGGCGCCGCCGACGCACGCGCCCGCGGGCCGATCATCGGCACGGTGTCGCGCGCCGGGGATCGCAACGTGATCGGCAGCCATGGCGGCTCCTATGCGATGTACCGCGCGCTCGCGGTGTCCGCCGGCGCACTCGATCCGATCCGGCGTCCCGACCTCACCAATACCTTTCCGGCCGCCACCATCGGGCCGTTTCCGCAATGGAGCGATCCCGCCAAGATCGTCGCGCTCGATCCCTGGGGGCATCTCGTCGCCGAGAATTTCGGCAAGGACATCGCTGAGGGCATCGACATCAGGCCGAGCATCGCGGTGACGCGTGCGCGGCTGGACCTGCCGGAGATCCGCGAGGCGCTCGCCGCCAAGCGCCTGCGCGCCGACGGCGACGTCGTGCACGCCAATGGCAGCGTGTCGGTGGTGAAGATCGCGATCGATCCGGTCTGGTATCTGCCGGGTCTTGCGGAGCGCTTTGCCACCAACGAGACCGAGCTGCGGCGCACGCTGTTCGAGCAGACCGCCGGCATGTTCCCTGAGCTCGTGACCCGGCCGGACATGAAGGTGTTTCTGCCACCGATCGGCGGCACCACCGTCTACATGTTCGGCGATGTGACAAAACTGCCGGACCATCGCACCAAGATCACCTGCCGCGTGCATGACGAGTGCAACGGCTCCGACGTGTTCGGCTCCGACATCTGCACCTGCCGGCCCTACCTCATTCACGGCATCGAGGAATCCGCGCGCGGCGCCCAGGAGGGCGGGCTCGGGCTCGTGATCTACAACCGCAAGGAAGGCCGCGCGCTCGGCGAGGTCACGAAATTCCTGGTCTACAATGCGCGCAAGCGCCAGGAGGACGGCGACGCCGCCGCCGCCTATTTCGAGCGCACCGAATGCGTCGCCGGCGTCCAGGACGCGCGTTTCCAGCAATTGATGCCGGATACGATCCACTGGCTCGGCCTGAAGCGCATCGACCGCTTCCTGTCGATGAGCGACATGAAGCACGACGCGCTGACCTCTCAGGGCATCGACATCGTCGAGCGCGTGCCGATCCCGCCCGAGCTCATTCCCGCCGACGCCTATGTCGAGATCGCCGCGAAGAAGGCCGCCGGCTATTACTCCACCGACATCGCGCCGGAGAAGGACGTCGACGGCGTGGTCGGGCGTTCGCTGGAAAAATACTGATCGATTGATGGCAGACGCTTCGGAATTGCAGGCCCGTTCGCTGCTCAGCGCAGCAGCGGTTCGCGCGCGTGCCGGCGAGATGCTCGAGATCGGCCTGAACGGAGGGCTGACGCACTTCACGATCGATCTCGATCGCATGGACGGCGTTGCCGACGCCGTGTTGGCTGTCACGCGAAAAGCCTATCCCACGCTGGAGATTCCGTTCCATGCGCGCTGGCGGCATTTCGTGCTCGGCGGCGTCGGCCGTTGGGCGCGGCTTGCGGATTCGGCGTCATGGGCCGATCGCGCGGCGCGGGCGCGCGCGGAGTTCGACCTTGCCATCGTCAGCGTGCTGCTCGATGCCGGCGCGGGTGCGGCGTGGCGATACCGCGACGCTGTGACGGGACAAAGCATCGGCCGATCCGAAGGACTGGCGATTGCAAGTCTCGACATGTTCGCGAGCGGTCTTTTTGCCCACGATGCCCGCGCGCCTTTCAGGGCCGACGCCGACGTGCTCGCGCAACTGCCGCTCGCCGCGCTCACTCCGGCCTTTCAGGTGAGCGATGCCAATCCGCTGCTCGGGCTCGAGGGGCGGACCGATCTGCTGCGGCGTCTGGGCAACCTGGTGGCGGAGCGCGCGGACGTGTTCGGCTCGCACGACACGCCGCGGCCGGGCGGGCTGTTCGATCACATCGCGGCGCAGGCGAAGGGCGGCGCGGTTCCCGCGCCCGCGATCCTATCCGCGGTGCTGAACCAGCTCGGACCGATCTGGCCGTCGCGGCTCGAGCTTGCCGGGATTCCGCTCGGCGATTGCTGGCGCCATCCGGCGATCAAGGCCAGCGATGCGACCGCAGGTCTCGTGCCCCTGCACAAGCTGTCGCAATGGTTGAGCTATTCGCTGATCGAGCCGCTGCAGCGCGCCGGATTTGACGTCACCGACATCGACGGCCTGACCGGGCTTGCCGAATATCGCAATGGCGGCCTGTTCGTCGATCACGAGGTGTTGCGCCTGCGCGACGCCGCTGACGCCGAACATGCGCATGCGGTGGACTCCCTGCTCGTCGTCGAGTGGCGCGCGCTGACGGTGGCGCTGCTGGACCGGCTCGCCGAACTGGTTCGCGCAAAACTCGGCCGCACCCCTGAAACATTGCCGCTCGCCAGCATTCTGGAAGGCGGCACCTGGGCCGCGGGCCGCGCGATCGCCTTCGCGCGCCGGCCCGACGGTTCGCCGCCGCTCAAGGTGATCAGCGACGGCACGGTGTTTTGAACCCTCTCCCCTTGTGGGAGAGGGTGGCTCGCCGCGACAGCGGCGAGACGGGTGAGGGGTTGCTTCCGCGAGAGCATCTCTCACAGGAGTTCGCGGAAAGTACCCCTCATCCGGCGCTTCGCGCCACCTTCTCCCACAAGGGGAGAAGGAAGAAAGGCACCCCGTCATGCAAGGCGTTACGATCGTCGATCATCCGCTGGTGCAGCACAAGCTGACCCTGGTGCGGGACAAATCGATCTCGACCAAATCGTTTCGGGAGCTGATCAAGGAGATCGGCATGCTGCTGTGCTACGAGGTGACGCGCGACCTGCCGCTCGCCGATACCGTCATCGAAACGCCGCTGGCGACGATGCATTCGGCCAAGATCGCGGGCAAGAAGCTGGTGTTCGTGCCGATGCTGCGCGCCGGCACGACCTTCGTCGACGGCATGATGGATTTGGTGCCGACCGCGCGCGTCGCCCATATCGGACTCTATCGTGAGCCGCACAGTTTTGCGGCGGTCGAGTACTTCTTCAAATCGCCGTCCGATCTCAGCGAGCGCCTGGCGATCGTGGTGACGCCGGTGGTAGCGACCGCCAACACGGCTGTGGCCGCAATCGACCGGCTGAAGGAGCGCGGCGCCAAGGATATTCGCCTCGCCTGCCTGATCGCCGCCCCCGAAGGGCTCGAGCGGCTGCGCGGACTGCATCCTGACGTCCCGATCTGGACGGCCGCGGTGGACGAAGGTCTCGACGAGAACGGCTTTATCCTGCCGGGCCTCGGGGACGCCGGCGACCGCGCCTACGGGACGAGATAGGCGCCGGCCCGCAAACCGCGTCACGTTAGGAACAGCTTCGTCCGCGCAAGGTTCTTCCTGCTCTACGATGGAGAGCACGATGACCTATCAGGATGACCGCAGGGCAGACAGAGCACGCCGCAACAGCCCGGTGGGCTGGGCGATCGGCGCGATCTTCGTGATCGCCGTGGTCGCGGCCGTCTTCTTCTACAATGGACGCGACGTCGGTCCGCAGACCACGACCTCCAGCCCGAACAACGCGCCGAGCGTCACCACCGGATCGAACCCGCCTGCTGCGCCCGCGAAATGATGCGCCGAGGGCGGCGCGTTATACCTTGCCGCTGCCGCAGATCCCCTTCAGTGACCGCCACTCCGCATCGGTCAGCAGCGGCGCGCCGCTGGCGGGGCGGTCTTCTTTCGTCATGCGTGCGAGGCGGTCCTCGGTCAGCGGATGGCTCGCCAGGATCGACGTGAGGCCGCCGCCCTCCTTGCCGGTGATGCGGAACATCAATTCGGCCGCGGGCTTCGGCGAACGGCCGAGCTTGTGCATGATCTCGATGGCAAACGTATCCGCAGCGGTCTCGGCCTCGCGCGAATAGGAGGCCTCGACCACGCTACGCGAGGCGAAGATCACGGCGCTCGAGCCGGTGACGTCGCCGAACAACAAGCCGATCAGGAACGAGGTGCCGCCGTTGTAGATCAGGCCGCGCATGTTGTCGTAATGCTTGAGATGACCGAGCTCGTGGGCGAGGATGCCGGCGAGCTCGTCCGGGCTTTCGGCCTTGTCGAGCAGGCCCTTCAGCACGAAGACCTTGCCGCCGGGCAGCGCGAACGCGTTCGGCACCGGGGTCGGCAGCACGCCCGCGGTCATGGAATCGTCGTCGAGGCCGGCGGCATCGCGCAGCCGATTGACGAGCTTGATGAACGCCGCCTTCCCCGCCGCGTCCTCGCACGCGTTGCGGCCGAAGATCGTCTTCACCTGAACCTCCGACGCATCGCCGATGCGCCGCTCGATCGGTTTCGGCACCAGCGGCGCGAGGCGGTCGGCAGCGAGCGGCACGCCGAACAGCACGACGCAGACGATGGAGACGGCGGCAGCCATCGACCAGCCGACGATCTTTGCGACGCCGCGGCGCGAGGTCTGGTGGTCGTCGAGCCGCATGCAGCGCGCGGTCACGTCGGAGGCGAGCCGCGCGTCGCGGATTTCCAGCCGGGCCAGCGGCGGCGCGGAAGCGCAGGCGAGCCGCAAAATTCCGGGCGGGCTGTCAGCGCGGCGGATGTCGGCATAGGCCCAGCGAACGGGCGTCGCACCCTCTTCGAGGATATCGAGCGCGTCAATGAGCGTCAGTGCCACCTGCCGCCTGCGGCTCGACACGCCGTCGAAGAAGATCGTCGGCTTCGCGGACTGAGCCGGGGCCTCGGTGGACAACTCACTCACAGCTCAGAATCCCGCGACATCGAGCCCATCGGCAAAGCCTTCGCCCAGAGCGCTGGCAAGTTCGGCGCTGCCGCGCACATCCGCGGCGGCGGCGATGTTGTGCACATCGACCGTTTCCAGCACCTTGGCCCAGAGATCGCGCTGGAGATAGACCCGCATGACGATGTTGAGGGCGAGAGCGAGTGCGAAGTAGCCGATCACCATCATCACCAGTGTCGGGATGCTCTTGGCGGCATTGCCGGGCCCCAACGCCTGCTCGACCGAAAGACCGCTCAGCTTGACGACGAGCATGGTGGCTCCGCCGACATAGGCGGCGAAGATCACCGAGAGCAGCATCCACCAGCCGATCACCTTCCAGTACAGGCCGTAGAATGCGTTGTGCGGCAGTTGCGAGGACACGCTGACATCGCCGATGCGGATACCGTCGAGCCACCAGCGCCACTCGCGCGCCTTGAACTCGGCATAGAAGAACGGCGCGAGCGGAAAGATCACCATCGCTATCGGGCTCAACAGCCACAGCCACCAGCCGCGCTTGAAGAACGTCCAGCCGTCGGCTTCGAAATCGCCGCGCAAATCGCCGTAATGGGTGTGCCGCATCTTGTAGCGTTCGAGCGAGGCCTCGCGCCACGGCAATGCGAGCCCAAGCGTCAGAAACACCAGCAAGCCCCACAGCATGGCGCGGAACGAATAGGCCCAGCCCGATCCGTCCATCCAGAACCGCACGCCGCGCCAGACCGTGCGCGTCAGGCGATAGCGCCGCGCGCGAAAGATCGCGAACTGGCCGAAGGCGTAGAAGCTGATGAACAGCGGCGTCGAGGCAAAGCCCTGCCAGCGCTCGAACTCGATTCCGACAAGGAAGTAAGCGAGGTAGATCGGCACCAGGATCGCGAGCGCGAACAGGAAGCCGACCAGAAGCTCCTTGGCCCGGCCGGTATATTCGGCGGCGTCGCCATCGACCGCGGTGTTCGCCCACAGATGACGGCGGATGTCGGTGACGAGCCAGAACCGGTAGAAGCCGAAGGTGACGAGCTCCAGCAGGGCACCCTTGGTGACCAATTTGCGAAACTCGGTGCGGTTGCCGGTGAAATCGACCCGCGTGGGCGGCAGCGGCGGGGGTAAAGGTTCGGAGCCGATGGGGGCCCATTGCATGTCGTTCACGGCGGCAACCTCGGGGTGCGGACCTGGTTCGATCAAACTATAGATCAGAGATTAGTCGATCCCCAAGATGGGCGGGTTCGATTTGGCTCGATTCCAGTCGCTTTCTGGCACGATTCCACGGCCGAGGGCGTGCGCGAGATCACGTTGTTAAATCAATAGCCTCGTAGCCCGGATGGAGCGGAGCGCAATCCGGGACGGCGGCAGTGGCGGCCTGAATCCCGGATTTCGCTTCGCTCCATCCGGGCTACTACACACCCACGTGGCAAAAACTCGCCCTTGCTCCGGCGCAGACAACCGGCTGTAATTGCAAATCAAATGCCGCAGCGCAGAATTCAACGAGAACGCGCGGTTGACGTCAGGGAGAGCGGTCATGCATGGGACCATCGAAAACGCGGCGAAGCTCGACGCGTTACGCGCACGCGCTACGTCACTGCCGCTGGAGCAGTTCGATCCGGGCGACCCCGAGCTGTTCAGGACCGATACGTTCTGGCCCTATTTCGATCGCCTGCGCCGCGAAGATCCCGTGCACTATTGCAAGGACTCGATGTTCGGGCCGTATTGGTCGGTGACGCGCTACAACGACATCATGGAGATCGAGACCAATCATTCGGTGTTCTCCTCGGCCTCCTCGCTCGGCGGCATCACCATCCGCGACATCGATCCGGATCTGCGCCGCGAGAGCTTCATCTCGATGGACCCGCCGCGCCACGCGGCGCAGCGCAAGACCGTGGCGCCGATGTTCACACCGACGCATCTGGACAATCTCGCGCTGAGCATCCGCCAGCGCTCGGCCGAGTGCCTGGACAATCTGCCGCGCGGCGAGGTGTTCGACTGGGTCGACCATGTCTCGATCGAGCTCACCACGCAGATGCTCGCGGTGCTGTTCGATTTTCCCTGGGAGGATCGCCGCAAGCTGACGCGCTGGTCGGACATCGCGACCACCATTCCCGGACCCGATGGCCTCGTCGCCACCGAAGACGAGCGTCAGGCCGAGCTGACGGAATGCGCCGGCTATTTCGCGCGGCTGTGGAAGGAACGCATCGCGCAGCCGCCGAAGAGCGACCTGTTGTCGATGATGGCGCATGGCGCCGCGACGCGCGACATGGACGCGAAGAACTTCCTCGGCAATCTCATCCTTCTGATCGTCGGCGGCAACGACACCACCCGCAACACCATGTCGGGCTCGCTCCACGCGCTGAGCCAGCATCCGGAGCAATATCGCAAGCTGCGCGAAAATCCCGCGCTGCTCGACAGCTTCGTGCCGGAAGTGATCCGCTGGCAGACGCCGCTGGCCCATATGCGCCGCACCGCGCTTGCCGACTTCGAGTTCCGCGGCAAGCAGATCAAGAAAGGTGACAAGGTCGTGATGTGGTACGTCTCGGGCAACCGCGACGCCGACGCGATCGAAAAGCCCTACGAATTCATCATTGACCGCGCCCGCCCGCGCACGCATCTCTCGTTCGGCTTCGGCATCCACCGCTGCGTCGGCTTGCGGCTTGCCGAACTCCAGCTCAAGATTATCTGGGAAGAGATCCTCAAGCGATTCGACCATATCGAGGTGGTCGGCGAACCCAAGCGGGTCTATTCGAGTTTCGTGAAGGGTCTCGAAACCTTGCCGGTGAAGATTGCGGCGTGACGTGCGGCATGCGCCGGTGCTTGTCTCCCTCGCCCCGCTTGCGGGGAGAGGGTGGGGTGAGGGGGAGTCTCCGCGAGGACGGTGACAGCCGGATCGTGGAGAGTCCCCCTCACCCGGATCGCATCTAACGATGCGATCCGACCTCTCCCCGCAAGCGGGGCGAGGTGAACTGCGTCCCGGCGTCCGATTCAAACACTGGAGCAACCACCATGAACATTCAAGCGCCGGTTCAAGTGGACAAGGCCGAACGCATGCGTCGGGCCCGCGAGGAGGCCTATGCGACGCCGCTGGCGCAATTCCACCCCGGCGCGCCCAGGCTGTTCCAGGACGATACCCTGTGGCCGTGGTTCGAGCGGCTGCGCAAGGAAGAGCCGGTGCATTACTGCACCAATGCACCGATCGAGCCGTATTGGTCGGTGGTGAAATACAACGACATCATGCATGTCGACACCAATCACGGCCTGTTCTCCTCCGATTCAACGCTCGGCGGCATCGGGATCCGCGACGTGCCGGAAGGCTACGACTGGCCGAGCTTCATCGCCATGGACCAGCCGCGTCATTCGTCGCAGCGCAAGACGGTGTCGCCGATGTTCACGCCGACGCATCTGGACGAATTGGCGAAACTGATCCGCCAGCGCTCGCAGACCGTGCTCGACAATCTGCCGCGCAACGAGACCTTCAATTTTGTCGAGCGCGTCTCGATCGAATTGACGACGCAGATGCTGGCCACCCTGTTCGACTTCCCCTGGGAAGAACGGCGCAAGCTGACGCGCTGGTCCGATGTCGCGACCGCGCTGCCCAAGAGCGGCATCGTGGCCTCGGCCGAGGAGCGCCGTCGCGAGATGGACGAATGCTACGCCTACATGTCCAAGCTGTGGAATGAGCGCGTCAACTCCGCGCCGCGCAACGATCTGCTGTCGCTGATGGCGCACAACGACGCCACGCGATTCATGGACCCCGACAATCTCATGGGCAACATCATCCTGCTCATCGTCGGCGGCAACGACACCACGCGCAACACCATGACCGGCTCGGTGCTGGCATTGAACGAGAACCCGGAGCAGTACGACAGGCTGCGCGCCAACCCGGAACTGATCGATTCCATGGTGCCCGAGGTGATCCGCTGGCAGACCCCGCTCGCGCATATGCGCCGCACTGCGCTGCAGGACACCGAAGTTGGCGGCAAGCACATCAAGAAGGGCGACCGCGTCGTGATGTGGTACGTCTCCGGCAACCGCGACGAGGAGATGTTCGAGAGGCCGAACGAGTTCGTCATCGATCGCCCGCGGCCGCGCACCCACCTCTCCTTCGGCTTCGGCATCCACCGTTGCGTCGGCATGCGCCTCGCCGAGCTCCAGCTCAAGATCGTCTGGGAGGAGATGCTGAAGCGCTTCGACCGCATCGAGGTGGTCGGCGAGCCCAAGCGGATCTATTCGAGCTTCATCAAGGGCTATGAGTCACTGCCGGTGAGGATTCCGGGGTAGACTTCACTGTCCGTCATTGCGGCGCGTTCAACTCTATCCCCTCACCCTGAGAGGGTGAGAATCTTTCGTCTAAACGGGCATTTGCCATAGCCGCTTTGCTATGATTCGATGACGGGGCGAAGCAGGGGCTGGTGATGGCTGACGATCAATTGTTTGAGGATTTGCCCGAGCAGGATAAGCCACTACCCAAGGGACGCGGCGCGGTGCGG
>NZ_JBVVPA010000036.1:0-40591 GCF_055807555.1 Bradyrhizobium sp. Ken64
GAGATCACGACATAAGCCGTAAAGCCACTGCGCAGGGAAGGCCGGATGTTTTGGCTTCACCTGTATGCCGCTGTGCAGATTTTTTATTGCAACTTCGCACAGTGGACCGCGGGTGCCAGCCGGCGCCCGGTCTTCCCTGCGCCCTCTTTCAATTGAGGGTGAGACGACGAAGCAAAGCTCGGGCGAAATGCGCCGCGAGGATGCGAGCCCATGTCAGTTATTCAACAACGGTTTCGCGCCCCGGACGCAGCGCAGCGCCTCTTAGCGGTGCGCTGCAGAGCCGGGGCCCATGCGACAGCGAGTGCGCGGCCCTCTGGGTCCGGCTCTGCGCAGCAGCGTAAAAACGCTGCAGCGCGTCCAGGACAAGAGCGAAGCGCTTTACAGGTAGCGCGTCAGTTCTGCTTTGGCCTGACCGTAGACCGCATCCTCGATCTGGCTGCGCGTGATCCCGATGTCGCGCAAGGCGCGGTCATCGAGGTCGTTCAGCGTCTTGACGGCGGAGCGGCGCTCCAGGCTGTCGAACAGCGCATAGGCGCCGTTGGCCAGCTTGCGGAAAAATCCGTCTGACGAGGATGAGCGTAAACTCCGCCCGGCGGTCTGCGAGATCGTGGTCATTGTCCTTCTCCGGCCTGTTGTCCACGCGGCGAAACGGATGCCGTTGGTGCAAGCGCCCGAGCGCATGCACCTCATTTGCCTCGGATTGCTCTCGCTCTCCTCGGCTCAATCGTGAAGCTTGATGGAACTTAAATGCTCCAGTACACTACTCGGAGCAAGTGAAACATTGCTCTCGGTGCAATAATGTCCAAGTTCGAATACGTGAAGCTTGCCGATGCCATTGCTCTCGATATCTCTAACGGCACGTTAAGGCCCGGCGACCGGCTGCCGCCGCAGCGCAATTTTGCCTATGACCGTGGCATCGCGGTCTCGACCGCGAGCCGGGTTTATACGGAGTTGCTCCGCCGTGGCCTCGTCGTCGGCGAGGTCGGCCGTGGCACCTTCATCTCCGGCGCCATCAGGCGCGAGGTCGAGGCGCTGAGCGAGCCGCGCGACGCGCGGATCGATTTCGAGGTCAATTACCCGCTGCTGCCGCAGCAATGGGCGATGATTGCCAAGAGCCTTGCGGGCCTCGAGCGCGTCGACGCGCTCGAATCCGCGCTGCGCGTCTCCACCAGCACCGGCACCAAGAGCGCGCGCAATGCCGCCGCCGCCTATCTCGCGCGCAAGGATTTCGCGCCGCAGGCCGAGCAGATCGTCTTCACCGCCAACGGCAAGCAGTCGCTCGCGGCAGCTCTCGCGGCCCTCGTTCCCACCGGTGGCCGCTGCGGCGTCGAGGCGCTGACCTATCCTTACGTCAAGAGCATCGCCGCGCGGCTCGGCGTGACGCTGGTCCCGATTCCGATCGACGAATTTGGCGCGCGCCCAGACGCCATCCAGAAGGCGCATCGCGAAGCGCATCTGTCGGCGTTGTATCTCCAGCCCATCATCCAGAACCCGCTCGGCGTCACCATGAACGCGACGCGGCGCGCCGACATCATGCGCGTCGCCGAGAAGCTCGACCTCACCATCATCGAGGATGCCGTCTACGGCTTCCTGGCCGACGACACGCCGCTGGCCGCACTCGACCCCGACCGCTGCATCGTGATCGACAGCCTGTCCAAGAAGGTCGCGCCTGGCCTGGCGCTCGGCATCCTGGTCGCGCCGCCGCGATTGCGCGAGAGCGTGATGAGCGCGGTCCGCACCGGCGGCTGGATCGCCTCCGGCCATGCGCTCGCATCTGGACAGCGGCTGATGGCAGACGGCACCGTGGCCGAGCTGACGCGGCTGAAACGCATCGACGCCGCGCGCCGCCAGCAGACCGCGGCAAGGCTGCTCGCCGGCTACCAGCTCTCCGCCGATCCGCGCTCCTATCACCTCTGGCTCACGCTGCCGGCACACTGGCGCTCGCAGACCTTCGTCGCCGCGGCAGCCCGGCGCGGCATCGCGCTGACACCGTCCTCGACCTTCGCGATCGCCCATGGCCACGCACCGAACGCAGTGCGGCTCGCGCTCGCCCCGCCTTCGTTCGAGCAGCTCGATTCCGGCCTGCGCACGCTCGTGTCGCTACTCGGCACCAAGGAAGAGGATTTCGACTCGACGGAGTAGCGCGCTGTCCAGGGCAGCAAGGCCATTTAGGGCAACAACGCTCTCGGTAGGCGATCGAAGCTGTAGCTCCGCGGCTGGTTACGCCGCACGAAGCCGCCGATCTGCCAGGCGAACAGCGCGGCAAAGCCGATGATGAACAGCGCGCCGGCGAATTCGCCGATCGCAAGCGCGCGGATCAGGAGCGCAGTCATCGCCACTGCAAGCACCGCAAGAAAAGCCAGCATTGTCGCGTAGGTCCTGCGGCCAAGGCCCGCGGTCAATTCGGCGCGGCTGCCGGCCTGCGCCATGCGCGCGTGCAATGCGACGATGAAATTGCGAAAGCCATTGTCCTGCGGCGCCATCAGGGCCGCGGTCTGCCAGCTCGTCGACAGGATCGCGACGCGGCTGCCGCCAGTGTGGCTGATATCGGCGCGAAAGCGGTGCTGCTGCATCGAGACGGGGCGGAACGACAGCCGGATTGCACTGATCTCGTCGTAACGCCACAGGCCCGAACGGCCGCCGATGTGCCAGGACAGCCCCTCCTCCGTCAGCTCGAAGCGATGCGCCGAGCCGATCAGCGACGCCTTGTAGGCATAGCTCGCGCCCGCAGCCGGCTCAGCTCCCGAATCCTCTGTCTTCACAATCGATCCAATCCGGGCGATCCCATCAGCGATCCGCTTGCGTGAGCGCCCTGCCCCATCCTACAAGCGGGACATGGCTGAGACGATTTTTTTTCCGCGCCGCCTGATTCTCGGCGCCGCCGTGATCTCCGGCGTGCTGCTCGCGCTTGCCGTGCACATGCTGGGCGCGCGCTACGGGCTCGACCTCGGCGGCCTCTGGCACTCGGACACGCACGAGTTCATACCGGCGGGCGCGGCGATCGCCTGGTGGCTGATCGCCTCCGTCGGCTTCTCCGGCGGCTATTTCACGGCGACATTGATGCAGAGCGCCGTCTCGGGCCAGATCCCGCAACGGATGCGGCAATTCCTGATCGCGGTCGGCGTGCTGCTGCTTGCGGGTGCGGGCCAGGTGGCCTCGGCGCCGAGCCCGGTCCCGACGGTCTCGGGCGTGCTGGCCGGAATTGCCGCGCTGGGCCTCGGTGCCGTGATGGCGTTCTGCGGCGGGCATTTCGCACTGCGCCGCGGCTAGCCTCAGGCGATCGCGCGCAACTGCGGCCGATCCAGCATGATGGCGACATCGGAAGCCGGCCGCGGCTTACTGAACAGATAGCCCTGCGCCTGGGTGCAGCCTTCGCGCCGGAGCAGCTCAAGTTGCCCGTCGTTCTCGACCCCCTCTGCCGTGGTGACGATGCCGAGGCTGCGGCCGAGGCCAGTCACGGCACGGATGATCGCCATGGAATCTTCGCGCGTCGCGAGTTCCGACACGAAGGAGCGGTCGATCTTGATCTTGTCGAACGGGAAGCTGCGCAGATAACTCAGGGACGAATAGCCGGTGCCGAAATCGTCGAGCGAGATGCGCACGCCCATGGCGCGGAGGTCATGCAGCGTGGCCAGCGTCGCCTCGCTGTTCTGCAGCAGGACGGATTCGGTGATCTCGAGCTCGAGGCGGCGCGCGTCGAGGCCCGACAACGCCAATGCCTCGGTCACGGATGCGATCAGATTTGGGTTCCTGAACTGCACGGGCGACAGGTTGACCGCGACGTCGACATCGTCAGGCCAGGTGGCGGCGTCGGTGCAGGCGGAGCGTAGCACGAAATCGCCGAGCTGGATGATGAGCCCGGTCTCCTCGGCCAATGGAATGAAGCTGAGGGGCGCGATCAGGCCGCGCTGCGGATGATTCCAGCGCAGCAGCGCCTCGAACGCGACGACGCGACCGCTGGCGACGTCGCGGATCGGCTGGTAGTACGGCTGGAACTCGTCACGTTGCAGCGCCGCGCGCATGCCCATCTCCAGCAGACGCCGTGCTTGTGCGCGAGCATCCATGCCGGTCTCGAAGAAGCGATAGGTGCCGCGGCCGTCCGCCTTGGCGCGGTACAGTGCGAGGTCGGCGTTCTTCAGCAGTTCATCGGGATTGTCGCCGTCCTGCGGCGACAGCGAGATGCCGATAGAGACACCGATGATGATCTGATGGTCGTCGATCTCGTAAGGCGCCGAGATCACCTCGACCAGGCGGCCGGCAAGGGATCGTGCCGCGGTTTCCTCGGAACGTCCGATCTGGACCACGGCGAACTCGTCGCCACCGAGCCGCGCCACGGTGTCGCTCTCGCCGACGGTGGCCTTCAGCCTGCGCCCGACCTCCTTGAGCAGCGCATCGCCGATGGGGTGGCCGAGCGAGTCGTTGATGTCCTTGAAGTGGTCGAGATCGAGACAAAGCACCGCGAGCTGGTCGCCCGATCCGGTCCGGCGCAGTCCCTGCACGAGCTGCTCGTGGAACAGCACGCGGTTCGGCAGGCTGGTCAGCGCGTCATGGCGGGCCATGTGCGAGATCTTGGCCTGGGCCTCCAGCCATTCGGTGATGTCCTCGAAGGTCGCGACCCAGCCGCCACCATGCATCGGCTGGTTCACAACCCGGATGGAGCGGCCGAACCTGGTCACGACGTCGGTCGTGGTGCGGCTCTCGCGCGCGTCGGCGACGAGGCGGGCGAAGAATTCGCCGGCATCGCCCTGCCACTGCCCCTTGGCCTGCTCCTCCCGCAGGACGTCGACCAGCAGCCGGCCGGTGAGCAGGATGTCGGTGCGGCCGAGCATCGCGGCATAACGCCCGTTGAACAGGATGATCTTGCCTTCCGCGTCGAACATGCACAGTCCCTGCGACATGTTCTCGAGCGCCGTGTCCAGCACAATCTGCTGGCGGCCCAATTCGCCCTTGGCGCGGCGGTCGAGCAGCGCGGCCACCAGCGCAATCGCGATGATCGCGACCGCAGCACCTGCGGTAAAGAAGGACAATGAGTCCGCCGGGATCGACAACCCGCTGATCGCGAGCGTCGGATCCGGCGTCAACACGACCGCGCCCATTGCTGTGAAATGATGTGCGACGATGGCGACCGTCAGCAGGGCGCTTGCGGTCAGCGCGTGGAAGAGGTCGTCGCGCCGCGCAGCGACGAACAGCGCGAGCGCCGCGAATACGATTCCGAACAGCACCGAGGCGGCAACCGTGCTCCCGATCCAATCGACGCGTGCCGGCATCTCCAGCGCCGCCATGCCGGTATAATGCATCGTCGCGACCGCGGTGCCGACGATGGCGCCGCCGAGCACGATCCACGGCGCGCGCGCAGAGGATGCCGCCAGACTCAGGCCCACGAAGGTTAGGGAGATCGCGAAGATCAGCGAAAGGATCGTCACCGGGATGTTGTAGGCGCCGGCGCCCCCCGGCCCGTAGGCGAGCATCGCGATGAAATGCGTCGCCCAGACGCCGCATCCGCTGACGACGGCGTCCAGGGCGATCCAGACCAGGCGCCCAAGGCCGTGCGTCGCGCGCGCCCGGTGAAACAGGCTGATCGCCGCCGCGCTCGCGAGCAGGCACACCGCGCCGCCAAGCGTGACGAGCCGCCATTCGTGCTCCTCGGTGAGACAGTAGAGAACTTGATACATTGCGGGCCCCTATCGACCCGCACTGGAACCGACAGAGATGGACAGTCGGTAACCGGCTACGTGCCTGTTTCGGGGATGGTGAACGGAAGCTGTGTTCAATCGCTCGGATTGTTCATCCGCGCGAAGGCGCGCCGAGGCCGATCACGGCGGCGGCGAGCAGCAGCACGGCCGCCGACACGACCAGCGACAGGTGCAGGCCGGTCATGAACGCGCCTTTCGAGGCCACCAGCGAACCGAACAGCGCAACGCCGAGCACGCTGCCCGTCTGCCGCGTCGCGTTCAGGACGCCCGCCGCGATGCCGGAGCGTGCCTTCTCGACGCTGCCCAACAAGGTCGAGGTCAGCGGCGGCACCAGCAGCCCAAGTCCGCTGCTGATCGCGATCATCTGCGCAAAGATCGCCCCATAGCTCGTGCCGGCCTCGATCCACAGCAGGCCGAGACACCCGAGCGCCGAGATGCAGGCACCGACGACGATGGTCGGGCACGGGCCGATACGCTCGGCGAGGCGCGGCGCCAGCAGATTGACCGGAAGCACCACCCCCATCATTGGCACGAATGCGAGACCGGTCCACCACGCCGACAGGCCATTGATCCTCTGGAAATACAGGCTGAGCACGAAGATCAGGCCGTAGATCGCGATGTTGACGAGCAGACCGACGAGCGCGGTCAGCGCGAACAGTCGATGGCCGAACAGCGACAGCGGCAACATCGGCTGCGCCGCACGGCTCTCGCGCCAGACGAAGAGCACCGCCAGGAGAGCGGCTGAAGCGAACGCCGCGAGCACAGCCGGATGCTGCCAGCCAAGCGCGCCCCCCTCGATGATCGCGCCGGCGAGCGCCCCCAGCGCACCAATCGCCGCGAGCTGGCCGGGCAGATCGATCTCGCGTGAGGGCGCGCGCGTGGTCTCGGTCGCATAGCGCCAGCTCAGCCAAAGGCCGATGAGGCCGATCGGAAGGTTGACGAGAAAGATCGCGCGCCAGCCGACCAGTGTGATCAGCGCGCCGCCGACGAAGGGGCCCGCGGTGAGCGCGAGGCTCGCACCGGCGGCCCAGATCGCGACGGCGCGGCCGCGCTCGCGGTCGTCCGGATAGGCATGATTGAGCAGGGCAAGAGAATTCGGCACCAGGATCGCCGCCGCCAGCCCCTGGACCAGCCGCGCTGCGATGAGGACGGCCGCATTGGGTGACAATGCGCAGGCGAGCGAGGCGACGGTGAAGATGGTGAACCCCGCCATGAAGACGCGCTTGGCGCCGATGCGGTCGCCGAGCGCGCCGGCCGTCAGGATGAAGGCGGCAAACGCAATGGTGTAGGCGCTGACAACCCATTGCAGCTCGGCGACGCCGCCGCCGAGCGTCCTGCCCATCGCGTCGAGCGCGGTGTTGACGATGGTGACGTCAAGCTGCACCACGCCATAGCCGAGGCTCATCGCGGCAAGGGTGAGTGACGTCGCAAGGCGGGAGCCGGAATGCGGCACGCCGGCTTCGAAGGCTTCGTATCTGACGGTGCTGACTCGCATGCTGCCATCTCGGTTGCAGCCCCATGCGAACGATATACGCTTCCCGCTCGCCGCCATGTTGCGACAAGGATCGAATGATGGATGCGGGACGGATGGCCTCATGTTCGAGCGTCGCGCGGATGACCGCGCGACGCTCTATCCTGATCCTGGCTACGCCTCGCCCTAGCTGGCCGCGCGCAGGTTCACCTTGCTCTCGGCGATCGTGGTCAGCTTTTTGTCGGTGGCCTTCTCCTCCTCGAGCGTCTTGGCGAGCACGCTGGCGCAGTCGTTGCGGCCGAGTTGCTTGGCCCAGGCGATCAGGCTGCCGTAGCGGACGATCTCGTAATGCTCCGCCGCCTGTGCCGCGTTGATCAGCGCGGCGTCGAGCACCGCCTTGTCGGCGACTTCGCCGGCGGTCTCGTCGGCTTCCTCGATGATGCCGTCGATCGCGGGGCAATCGACCGCCTTTACCTGCGCACCGTGCATCTTGAACACTTCCTCAAGGCGCTTGACGTGCTCCCTGGTTTCTTCGAGGTGCGTCAAAAAGCCCTGCTTCAGCTGCGGATCGGTCGCCTTATCCGCCATTTTCGGCAGAGCCTTGGTGAGCTGCTGCTCGGCGTAATAGATGTCCTGGAGCTGATGCACGAACAGGTCGTTCATGGTTTTGATGTCTTTTGTGAACAATCCCATCGGTCCGATCCTCTCGGGTTGTGGGAACACGGAGGCACCGGCTTGCAGGAGAAGCCGGTTATTCCGCCATGTTCGATTGCTGATGGGGCACTAACCAGCGCACGGCATCGTCGTTCCAAAAAAGCCCGCATCCCTTGCGCTGGAACAATGCCGACCGTGCAGGACCTGAAATCATGTCACGGACGGACGCGACCGGTCCACGACTCATATGCTTAACGCGCGTCCGATGTGAACCGCGTATGACAAAGTGGTTGGTCCAAGCCAGAACCTATCCTTGTCAAGGGCTGCACAAGTTACTGTTTTTGCCTTAAATGAGCTACATCATGCCTAGCGATCCAAGCCCACATCGGGCACTGATCGCATCCGACCGGCCAATGTCTGGCCTGGTCGGTCTTGCCCCCCGCCGGGAGGATGAATGCACGGACTGCTGACCGCGCTGAAGCGCGGCTTCAAGAGATGGATCGGCTGGCGGCGACTCGGCGTTGCGGCGAGCGTCTTCATCATTGCGTTCGCGATCACCACGCTGGTGCGGACCCTGAAGGGCATCGACACCGGGGTCATCCTGACCGCATTGACCGAGATCCCCCGCGGTAATATCGGGCTCGCGGCGATCTGCGTATGCTTCGCGTTCTGTACGCTGACCTTCTACGACTTTTTTGCACTGCGAACGATCGGCAAGAAGCACGTGCCCTATCGCATCGCAGCGCTCTCCAGCTTCACGTCCTATTCGATCGGCCACAATATCGGCGCCACCGTCTTCACCGGCGGCGCGATCCGCTTCCGGATCTATTCGGATTACGGGCTGAATGCGATCGACGTCGCAAAAATCTGCTTCCTGTCGGGCCTGACCTTCTGGCTCGGTAACATCTTCGTGCTCTCGATCGGAATGACGATCCATCCGGATGCCGCCTCCTACATGGATCAGCTGCCATCGTCGATCAACCGGCTGATTGCGATCGGCGGCCTCGCCTCGATCGGCGCCTATCTGGTCTGGCTGTGCATGGGCGAGAAGCGCCGCGAGCTCGGCCAAAAGGGCTGGAAGGTGGTACTGCCGTCAGCGCCGCTGACGCTGGTGCAGATCCTGATCGGCGTCGTCGATCTCGGATTCTGTGCGCTGGCGATGTACCTTCTGGTGCCGGCCACTCCGCAGATCGACTTCCTGTCGCTCTCCGTGGTGTTCATTTTGGCGACTTTGCTCGGCTTCGCCAGCCACGCCCCCGGCTCACTCGGCGTGTTCGACGCCGCCATGCTGGTGGCGCTGCCCGAATTCGGCCGCGAACAGCTTCTGGCCACGCTCCTCGTCTTCCGCATCCTCTATTTCGTCATCCCGTTCGGTCTTGCCATCTCCATCATGGGCACACGCGAGCTCTGGATGAATGTGGTGGAGCCCTGGCAGGAGCGCCGACGGCTGGCGGAGGCCTGCGCGCAGGCCAACCTGCCCAAGCAGGTGGCCGCGATGGAGCGCGAGCGGTCGCTGCGGCAGGCCAGCAAACGCTGAGCATGATCCGGAAAAGCGCAAAGCGGATTTCCGAGAGGATCATGCTCCAACGATAGTCCGCTAGACGGCGGCCGGCAAAACCGTCAGACCAATGTTGCAGGCGGAGAGCAGCTCTCTTATTTCCGCCTCAACTTTGCCGTTGAAGACGCGGGCCATGATCCCTGTATCCCTTCGCCGTTTGCTCGCCGGTGCCCTGCTGCTCGCCGGGCTCCTCACCGCCCTGCCGCCGGAGCAGGCGGCCGCGCAGGACGCGGGCGCCATGCAGATCAGCTGGGAGGTACGCAACCGCTTCCGGCTGTTCCGCGAAGAGCGCGACTTCCTGCTCCATGTCGAGAACGCGCGTAACCGCAGCATCCTCGCCGCCGAGCAATCGCTGGAGCTCCAGAGCGAGGGTCGCGGCTGGGCCCGCAACATGGTCAACCGGCTCTGCATCGACCTCCAGGGCCGGGTCAACCAGCCCTGCACCCGCGACAACACGAAGGAAAATTACCTCACCCCCCTCGACCATCCCGTCACCGTGCGCCTCGCCGGCGCGGTGCCGGTCGGCGCCACCTGCGCCTGGTCGTTCGACGACGGCGATGGGCCGCAACAATCCACATTCGACTGCGCCGAGCCGGTCAATCTGCGGGTCCGCTACGGCAAGCAGACGGTCGCCAGCGTCGACGTCTCCTCCGGCTCCGATCCGACCCAGCGGGTCCAGACCGAGATCCAGGTCCGCGACATCTTCGTCGCTGGCCTCGGAGACAGCATCGCCTCGGGCGAAGGCAATCCGGACCGGCCGCTGGCACTGTCGGACGAAGGTTTTTGCTTCCGCTCCTATCTGGGCACCGCCGGTGCGCAGTATTACCGGCCGAGCCGCGCCGGCTTCAAGGGCGGCCGCGCCTGCGAAGCGCCGGATACGCTTGCCAACTGGCAGCGCTACAGCGCGCTCTGGTTCAACTCGCCTTGCCACCGATCGCTCTACAGCTACCAGGCGCGCACCGCGCTGGCGCTCGCGGTACGCTACACCCACGTCGCGGTGACCTTTTTGCCGCTCGCCTGCACCGGCGCCAGCATTAGCGACGGGCTGCTCGGCTCGCAGCGCGCCCGCGAATGCCCGCCCGGCAAGACCGGCGTCTGCAACACCAGCGTGAACGCGCAAGTCGCCGAGCTGCGCGAGGCGCTCACCGCCGCCAGGAAGCGCCAACCCGAGCGCACGCTCGACCTCGTGCTGCTCTCGGTCGGCGCCAACGACGTCTATTTCTCGGGCCTCGTCGCCGACGTGATCGTCGAGACCTCAACCGAGCGCGCGATATTCCGCCGCTCCGGCGTGATGGCGAGCGTCGATGATTCCCGCGATGCGCTGGCGCGCGAGCTGCCGCAGAACTTCGTCAAGCTGCGCGAGGCGCTGAAGCCGCTGGTCGGCGGCGACCTCTCGCATGTGGTCTACGTCTCCTACGCCAACCCGGCGCTCGCCGATGGCGGCGTGCCCTGCCGCGGCGGCCGCGCCGGCTTCGACATCCATCCCGCCTTCAACGCCGATCCGCAGCGCCTCGCCCGCGTCTCGACCTTCGTCGACACCGAATTCCTGCCGCAACTGAAGGGGCTCGCCACCTGCACGCGCGGCGCGCTGTGCCGCGATCCCGAGGCCGACCGCATGACCTTCGTGGATTCGCATCAGGCGGCGTTCGCCGATCACGGCTTCTGCGCGCATTCGGGCAACGATCCCGAATTCGACCGCACCTGCTTTGCCGAGAACGGCCAGAGCTTCAATCCTGACATCGTGAGCGCGGCGAGCCAGCCGATGCTGTGCGGCCGCGGCGCCTCCGAATTCCGCGCCTATTTGCCGCGCGCGCGCTGGATCCGCGACGCCAATGACAGCTATTTCGCCGCGATGACCTATCCGCAAGGCTTGCCGGCGGCGAGCCAGCCGACCGACATCCACGACGCGACCTGGGGCGTCCTCTCCGCCGTCTATGGCGGCGCCGTGCATCCGAGCGCCGAAGGCCACGCCGCGATGGCGGACGCGGCGCTGCCGGCCGCAAGCGCCGTGCTGGGGCTGGATGCGGCACCGCCGGGGGTGACACGCGGGCTGCTCGCACCGCTGCTGCCGGGCGCGCAACAGTAGACGCGCGCAGCCTCTACCCGCACGCAGTCATCGCCCGCGCAGGCGGGCGATCCAGTACTCCGTGACAGACGTGATTGAATCGAGACGTCACGGCGTACTGGATTTCCCGCCTTCGCGGGAAATGACAACGGCGTGCGTGGTGCAATCGGGTTCGCCATCACCTCAATCGTTCCTCCCACTGCCGTTCCATCAATCCAAAAGCGGCATCGATCGATACTGCCTTGAACTTGGACACTTTGCCGCGCGCACCTCTAGGAGTCGCGGTGGGGAAACGTTTCGAGTTCTAAGGAGGCGCGTCATGAGCGCAGTGATGTCCGCAGCGGACGTGAGAAGGTCTCGCGTCAGGCTGTTCATCGTGACCATGTTGTTCCTGGTCACGACCGTCAATTATGCCGACCGCGCCACGCTGTCGATCGCGGGCCCCGCGCTCTCCAAGGAGCTGCACCTCGATCCCGTCGCGATGGGCTACATCTTCTCGGCTTTCGGATGGTCCTACGTGATCGCGCAGGTGCCGGGCGGCTGGCTGCTCGACCGCTACGGCTCCCGCCTCGTCTATGCCTTCAGCATCATCGTCTGGTCGCTGTTCACGACGATGCAGGGCTGGGTCGGATTCTTCAGCGCCGGCACCGCGATCACCGTGCTGTTCGGCCTGCGCTTCCTCGTCGGTATCGCCGAAGCGCCGTCGTTCCCCGCCAATGCTCGCATCGTGGCGGCCTGGTTTCCGAGCAACGAGCGCGGCACCGCGTCCGCCTTCTTCAATTCCGGACAGTATTTCGCAACAGTGATTTTCGCCCCGTTGATGGGCTGGATCGCGCATGATTACGGCTGGCGCTACGTGTTCTTCGTGATGGGCGCGCTCGGAATCATCATGGGCCTGGTCTGGATCAAGACGATCTATGGCCCGAAGGAGCATCCCGGCATCAACGAGGCCGAGTTCGACTACATCAAGGACGGCGGCGCGCTGGTCGATCTCGACGCGCCCAAGGAAGAGCGCGCGGCCGAGGCCGGCTCCGGATGGGACCACATCCGCCAGCTGCTCTCCAACCGCATGATGCTCGGCGTCTATCTCGGCCAGTACTGCATCAACACGCTGACCTATTTCTTCCTGACCTGGTTTCCGGTCTACCTCGTCAAGGAGCGCGGCCTGTCGATCCTGCAAGCCGGATTCGTCGCGACGCTGCCGGCGCTGTGCGGCTTCATCGGCGGCGTGCTGGGCGGCGTCATCTCCGACGCGATCCTGCGCAAGACCGGCTCGTTGACCATGGCACGCAAGGTCCCGATCGTCGGCGGCATGCTGCTGTCGATGTCGATCATCGCCTGCAACTATGTCGACGGCCAGGCTCTGGTGGTCGGCTTCATGGCGCTCGCCTTCTTCGGCAAGGGCATCGGCGCGCTCGGCTGGGCTGTCGTCTCCGACACCTCGCCGAAGGAAGCCGGCGGTGTCTCGGGCGGCCTGTTCAATACCTTCGGCAATCTCTCCTCGATCAGCACCCCGATCGTGATTGGCTACATCCTGGCCGCGACCGGCTCGTTCAACGGCGCGCTGATATTCGTCGGCGCCAACGCGCTGGTGGCCGCATTCGCCTATCTCGTGGTCGTGGGCAAGATCGAGCGCGTGGTGCTCAAACGTTCCTCCTGAGGGCTCCCATGGGAGCTTGACCAGGCAACTTAACGGCGGCTTCACGGCCGCCGTCTTTGTTTTGGGAGTAATCGATGCTAGAAGCGCCGGGGAAACGCCTTATCCATCTAAGGCATGTATCGATGTTCGACCTCAACCAGCTCCGCTGTTTCGTCACCGTGGCGGAGGAATTGCATTTCGGCCGCGCCGCCGCGCGGCTGAACATGACCCAGCCGCCGCTGTCCCGGCAGATCCAGGTGCTCGAGCACATCATCGATGCGCCGCTGCTGGAGCGTACCAGCCGCTCGGTACGCCTGACGCCTGCCGGGCGCAGCTTCCTGCCGGAAGCCCGGCGCATCCTGAAGCTTGCGGAAAGCGCCTCGCAGGTCGCCCGCCGTATCGCGCTCGGCAAGTCCGGCTCGCTGAAGATCGGCTTCACCGCGGCCGCCGCCTACGGCTTCCTCCCCGAGCTCGTCGCCGCCTGCCGCGCCAAGCTGCCCGAGGTGGACTTCTCACTGAAGGAGATGGTGTCGGGCGACCAGTTCGAGGCGCTGACATCGGGCCAGATCGATGCCGGCCTGCTCAGGCCGCCGATCGCGCGCCCCGAAATCGCCAGCCGCCGCGTCGTCGCCGAGCCCCTGCTCGCCGCGATCCCGAAAAAGCATCCGCTGGCGAATGCCGAGAGCGTCACGATCAAGGATTTCGACAACCAGCCCTTCGTGATGTATTCGCCCTATGAGAGCCGCTACTTTCACGACGTGCTGGTGGCGCTGTTCACCCGCGCCGACATCCTGCCGCGCTATGTCCAGCACCTGAGCCAGATCCACTCGATCCTCGCCATGGTGCGCGCCGGCCTCGGCCTCGCCATCGTGCCGGCGGCGGCAGCGAGCCTGAAGATCGCGGATGTCCGCCTGCGGCCGCTGAAGCTGCGCACCCGCGTCCCGGTCGAGCTGTTCATGGTCTGGCGCCGCGACGACGAGAACCCGCTGCTGTCGGCGCTCGTCAAAATCGCGAGCGAATTGTCCTCGGCGGAGGTGATGGAAGATTGATGCTGATTTCGCATAGGTCGATATAGGCTTTGGCTTGGACCCGCATCGAACGGTCTCCTAAACCACGGCGCATGGACGCGCAGCCTTTGCGTCCTCCACAACACGAGACCAGGGAGCAGCGCCCATGAGCAAGATGACCCCGCAGGAAATGGCCCAGAAGATCGGATCCGGCCTCCTGTCTTTCCCCGTCACGCCGTTCAAGGCGGATTACTCCTTCGACGAGGCGACCTACCGCGCCAATATGGACTGGCTGTGCGGCTATGACGTCGCAGGCCTGTTCGCCGCCGGCGGCACCGGCGAGTTCTTCTCGCTGACGGCGGCCGAGGTTCCGCAGGTCGTCAAGATCGCCGTCGACGAGACCAAGGGCCGCGTTCCCGTGCTCGCCGGCACCGGATACGGCACCGCCACCGCGCGCGAGATCGCGATCGGCGCGGAGAAGGCCGGCGCCGACGGCCTGTTGCTGCTGCCGCCCTATCTCACCCATGCCGAGCAGGACGGCCTTGCTGCCCACGTGGAAGCGATCTGCGCCTCCGTGAAGATCGGCGTCATCGTCTACAACCGCGACAACGCCATCCTCCAGCCCGATACGCTCGCCCGCCTCGCCGAGCGCTGCCCGAACCTCGTCGGCTACAAGGACGGCATCGGCGACATCGAGCTGATGACCCGCGTCTACACCAAGCTCGGCGACCGCCTGACCTATATCGGGGGCTTGCCGACCGCGGAGACCTTCGCGCTGCCCTACCTCGACATGGGCGTGACCACCTACTCCTCGGCCGTGTTCAACTTCGTTCCGGAATTCGCCACCAACTTCTACGCCGCCGTGCGCAAGCGCGACCACGCGCAGATCCACGCCGGCCTGAAGGACTTCATCCTGCCGCTGATCGCGATCCGCAACCGCAAGAAGGGCTATGCGGTCTCGATCATCAAGGCCGGCATGAAGGTGATCGGCCGCGATTCCGGCCCCGTCCGCCCGCCGTTGACCGATCTCACCGAGCAGGAGATCGCGGAGGTCGCGGCGCTGGTGAAGAATCTGCCCGCCATCCGATCGTCACAACAGGCTGCAGAATAACAGCGACACAGGGAGGAGCCTGCGATGGCCAAGACCGAGATCACCGGCGCACCGGTCGTCACCGCGATGCAGGTGATCCCGGTCGCAGGCCGTGACAGCATGCTCCTCAATCTGAGCGGCGCGCACGCGCCGTTCTTCACCCGCAATATTGTCATCCTCACCGACAGTGCCGGCCACACCGGCGTCGGCGAGGTCCCTGGCGGACAGAAGATCTGGCAGACGCTGCAGGACGCCCGTGATCTCGTGATCGGCAAGACCGTCGGCGCGATGAACAACATCCTCGCCGATATCAGGACCGCCTTCGCCGATCGCGATGCCGCCGGCCGCGGCAAGCAGACTTTCGATCTCCGCGTCATGATCCACGCCGTCACGGCCGTGGAGTCGGCCCTGCTCGACCTGCTCGGTCAACATCTCAACCTGCCGGTCGCAGCCCTGCTCGGCGAGGGTCAGCAGCGCAACAGCGTCGAGACACTGGGCTATCTCTTCTTCGTCGGCGACATCAGCAAAAGCAAGCTCGACTACGTCACCGGCGAGACCGGCAAGCCCGAGTGGTTCAACCTCCGCCATCAGCAGGCCATGACGCCGGAAACCGTGGTGCGGCTCGCGGAAGCCACCCACGACCATTACGGCTTCGCCGATTTCAAGCTCAAGGGCGGCGTGCTGCGCGGCGAGCAGGAGATCGAGGCCGTCACCGCGATCGCCGAGCGCTTTCCGGATGCGCGCGTGACCCTGGACCCGAACGGCGCATGGTCGCTCGACGAGGCCGTCACCCTCTGCAAGGACATGCACGGCATCCTCGCCTATGCCGAGGACCCCTGCGGTGCCGAAGGCGGCTTCTCCGGCCGTGAGATCATGGCCGAGTTCCGCCGTGCAACGGGCCTGCCGACCGCGACCAACATGATCGCGACCGATTGGCGGCAATTGTCCCACGCGCTGCGCCTCGGCGCGGTGGACATTCCGCTGGCCGATCCCCATTTCTGGACCATGCAAGGCTCGGTGCGCGTGGCTCAGACCTGCCGCGACAACGGCCTGACCTGGGGTTCGCACTCCAACAACCATTTCGACATCTCGCTCGCCATGTTCACCCATGTCGGCGCCGCCGCCCCCGGCAAGGTCACCGCGATCGACACACACTGGATCTGGCAGGACGGCCAGGCCCTGACGAAGGAGCCGCTCCAGATCAGGGCCGGCAAGATCGCCGTGCCGGATAGGCCGGGCCTGGGTATCGAAATCGACAGGGCCGCCATCGACGCCGCGCATGACCTTTACAAGCAGCATGGACTCGGCGCCCGCGATGACGCTATTGCCATGCAGGACCTGATCCCCGGCTGGACCTTCGACGACAAGCGTCCCTGCCTGGTTCGTTAAAAACTCTGGAGGAAGCTATGACTGCGATCCTGAAGAACTTCATCGGCGGCGAATGGGTCGACGGCTCCGGCGTCACCAAGAACATCAACCCCTCCAACACCAATGATCTCGTCGGCGAATACGCCAAGGCCGACAAGGCGCAGACCGAGAAGGCGATCGCAGCCGCCAAGGCCGCTTTTCCCGCCTGGGCGCAGTCGACGCCGCAGGCGCGTTATGACGCGCTGAACAAGATTTCGCTCGAGATCATCGCCCGCAAGGAAGAGCTCGGCCGCCTGCTCGCCCGCGAAGAAGGCAAGACCCTCCCCGAGGGCATCGGCGAGGTCGCCCGCGCCGGCCAGATTTTTGCGTTCTTCGCCGGCGAGGCGCTGCGCATGATCGGCGAAAAGGGTGCTTCAGTTCGTCCCGGCATCGACGTCGAGCTCACCCGTGAGCCGATGGGCGTCGTCGGCATGATCACGCCCTGGAATTTCCCGATCGCGATCCCCGCCTGGAAGATCGCGCCGGCGCTCTGCTACGGCAACACCGTGGTGTTCAAGCCCGCCGAGCTGGTGCCGGGTTCGGCACATGCGCTGTCCGAGATCATCACTCGCTCCGGCATCCCGGCCGGCGTGTTCAACCTCGTTGTCGGCTCGGGCTCCGTGGTCGGCCAGACCCTGATCGAGCATCCCGACGTCGCCGCGATCACCTTCACCGGCTCGGTGCAGACCGGCCGCAAGATCGCGCAGGCCTGCGTGACCTCGAGCAACATGAAGAAATTTCAGCTCGAGATGGGCGGCAAGAACCCGCTGGTCGTGCTCGACGACGCCGATCTCAAGACCGCCGTCGAAGTCGCCGTCAACGGCGCCTATTTCTCCACCGGCCAGCGCTGCACCGCGTCCTCGCGCCTGATCGTCACCGAAGGTATTCACGACCGTTTCGTTGCGGCGGTGACCGAGCGCCTGAAAGGCCTGACGGTGGACGACGCGCTCAAGGCCGGCGTGCATATCGGCCCGGTGGTCGACCAGAGCCAGCTCGACCAGGACCTGCGCTACATCAAGATCGGTCAGGATGAGGGTGCCAAGCTCGCCTGGGGCGGCGAGCTGCTCAAGCGCGAAACGCCCGGCCACTACCTGCAGCCGGCGCTGTTCACCGAAGCCAACAACAACATGCGGATCGCGCGCGAAGAAATCTTCGGCCCGGTGGCGACCGTCATTCGCGCCAAGAACTACGAGGAGGCGCTCGCGATCTCCAACGACACCGAGTTCGGCCTCGCCTCCGGCATCTGCACCACCAGCCTGAAATACGCCTCGCACTACAAGCGCAACAGCGAGTCCGGCATGGTGATGGTCAATCTGCCGACGGCCGGCGTCGACTATCACGTGCCGTTCGGCGGCCGGAAGGGCTCGAGCTACGGCGCCCGCGAGCAGGGCTCCTATGCCCGCGAGTTCTACACCACGGTGAAGACCGCCTATACCTATCCCGGTTGATGGATCGTAGGTGTCGTAGGGTGGGTTAGCGCAGCGTAACCCACCTCTTGTGGTTCGACGGATGCAGACGGTGGTGGGTTACGCTGCGCTAACCCACCCTACACTTCGGAGTCCGTCCATGGACCAGTCAGTCGCAGCGAAAGAGCAGCCCCGCTACATCAAGCTCAACGAGCGCGACAACGTCGCGATCGTTGTCAATGATTTCGGGCTTCCCGCCGGCTCCCGTTTCGCCAGCGGGCTGACGCTGCGCGCCTTCGTGCCACAAGGCCACAAGACGGCGCTGGTCGACATCCCGCAGGACGCCCCGATCATCCGCTACGGCGAGGTGATCGGTCATGCGCTCGCGCCGATCCTGGCCGGCGAATGGGTGGACGAAGCGCGCATCCGCATGCCGGAGGCCCCTGCCCTCGACAAGCTCGAAATCTCGACCGCCGTTCCCGCGCCGCTGCCGCCGCTCGAAGGTTTCACGTTCGAAGGCTTTCGCAATTCCGACGGCTCGGTCGGCACCAGGAACATCCTCGGCATCTCCTCCTCCGTGCAATGCGTCAAGGGCACGATGGAATACGCGGTGAAGCGCATCCGCGCCGAGCTGCTGCCGAAATATCCGAATGTCGACGACGTCGTGCCGCTGACGCATGCGTATGGCTGTGGCGTCGCCATCAACGCGCCTGATGCCGTGATTCCGATCCGCACGCTGCAAAACATCGCGCAGAACCCGAATTTCGGCGGCGAGATCCTGGTCATCAGCTTGGGATGCGAAAAGCTCGCGCCCGAGCGTCTGGTGCCGGAAGGCGTCAGCAACGCCATCGTGCGCATGCAGGACGAAGCCTTCGACGGTTTTGGCGCCATCGTCGAGGCGATCATGACCCAGGCCGAAGCCCGCCTGAAGATCCTCAACACGCGCACCCGCGAGACCTGCCCGGCCGCCGATCTCGTCATCGGCCTGCAATGCGGCGGCAGCGACGCCTTCTCCGGCGTCACTGCCAATCCCGCCGTCGGCTTCGCCGCCGACCTGCTGGTGCGCGCCGGCGCCACCGTAATGTTCTCGGAAGTCACCGAAGTGCGCGACGCGATCCAGCTGCTCACGCGACGCGCCATCAACGAGGACGTCGGCCGCGCTTTGGTCCGCGAGATGGCCTGGTATGATTCCTATCTGGCCCGCGGCGGCGCGGACCGCAGCGCCAACACCACGCCGGGCAACAAGAAGGGCGGGCTTGCGAACATCGTCGAGAAGTCGCTCGGCTCGATCGTCAAGTCCGGCTCGTCCGCGATCACCGGCGTGCTCTCGCCCGGCGAGAAGGCGACGCAGAAGGGCATGCTGTTTGCGGCGACGCCGGCATCCGACTTCATCTGCGGCACGCTCCAGCTCGCCTCCGGCATGACGCTGCAGGTGTTCACCACCGGCCGCGGCACGCCCTACGGCCTTGCGGCTGCGCCCGTGATCAAGGTCGCTACCCGGACCGAGCTGGCCCGACGCTGGAAGGACCTGATCGATTTCGATGCCGGCGGCATCGCCACCGGCGAGAAGACCATCGAGGAGACCGGCTGGGACCTGTTCCGCCTGATCCTCGATGTCGCCTCCGGCCGCACGCAGCCCTGGTCGGATCGCTGGGGCATCCACAACGATTTGACGCTGTTCAATCCGGCGCCCGTGACCTGACCGCTGCGCGCGGACACTGCCGCGCCGCGCGGATGCATTGGTGCGAGTCCCGTTTCGACGCTGCGCATCGCCCGGGATGACGCTTCAATCTACGTCATGCTGCCCGGCATGAAGCAGCGCACGCGGGGATGGCCGTCGATATAGTGCTTCCACACCATGGTGCGGCCGATCTTGTTCGGCTCGGTGATGACGGCGCCGTCGGGCACGACAACCCACTCGCCGTCGAGATGCACGCGATAACGGCCCTTATCGGATTCCCAGTCGACATCGGCGACCACGTAGCCGTCGGCATCCGAGCAGCATTGGCCGTATTCGCTGTGCAGGCTTTCGAACCAGGGCTTGAGCGGCGAGTTTGCGTAGCGCCCGTCGTCGCGTGCCAGCGTCGGAACCGTCAGCAGCACCGTCAGGACCTGCAGCATGGCGGCACACGATATTGCACGTCTCATGTCGTCTCCGCGGATCGAGATCATCGCCGCGGGGTGATAGCTGCCGTTCGCCTTCCGCGACTCGGCGAAGGGCGTCAAGGACAGCGACTCATTCCCCCAACAGCTTTGCGGATAGCTATGCAAATCTGGCGCCACAGCGCATTCCGGGGAACTACTGGCGCGCGTCCGGCACGCGTTCGTCTTTCGACGGGTATGACCGCTACTCGCGCGCCAAGATCTCCGCTGTCTCAGCCGGCCGCTGCGCGATTGCGCACGGGGGCCACGGACACCGCGCAAGAACACGGAGAGGCCGCGGCGTACTGGATTCCCCGCCTTCGCGAGCAATGACGGCGGTGTGTGGCGCTACGGAAGTTCGGGCGGCACAGCGCGCGACGTAGACCCTACTGCTTCGGCGCCGGCGCCATCATCGCGCCGCCTTTCTTCGCCGCAGGGGCGGGCACTGGCTTGGTCGCGGCGGTCGCTTGCGCCGGGAGATATTTCGCGACGATCGCGGGATCGACCTGCGCGATGTTGGCGTCGGGAAGACGCGTCCAGGTCTCGTCCTTGCCGAACAGGGAGATGCCGAGGAAACCGCGCATCGTCAGCGTCTGCCCATCCGGGCTGACCGTCATCTTGGCCTTCCAGATGTTGCCGTCACGCGGATTGACCACGTTGCCGCCGTCATACTTCAAGCCGTCGCGCTTCATGTCGCGGATGAAGGAAAGCCCGAGCACCGGCGCGTTCTTGCGATCGTCCGTGCATTTCGCGCAGATCTCGTTCGGGTCGTCGCCGGGCCGCGGAAAGGTTTTTGCGATGACGCCTTCGAAGATGCCGTTGTGGTCGATGAAGAGGAACCAACCCACCGTCTTGCCGTCTTCGACCTTCTGCCAGAGGCCTGCGGCGGTCGGCTGCTGCACTTGCGCCACAACCGGGCTCACCGCACCGAGCGACATCGCGAGCGCGAGGAGCGAGAACAGCCGAAAGCTGGAAAAGAGAGTCCGCATTATCATCACCTTGCTGAGCCAATCGCCTTGCTAAGCCGCCAACTGCAATGGCCGCAGACTACGGCGATTTCGCGAACTGTTCCAGCACCAGAAACATGGGGCATTGGCCCCCGCCGTCAGTTGACGCCGAGCTTCTTTTGCAGGCTGGAGGACGAGGTCGTGTACTGGAACACGAGCCGCTTCTCCGGATAGACATAGCGATGGGCTTTTTGCGACATCAGCGCGCCCTCGTGGAAGCCGCACAGGATCAGCTTGATCTTGCCGGGATAGGTGTTGATGTCGCCGATCGCGAAGATGCCCGGCACGTTGGTCTCGAACGCGGATGTCTCGACCGGCACCAGATTGTTCTCCAGCGCGATGCCCCAGTTCGCGACGGGACCGAGCTTCATGGTCAGGCCGAAGAACGGCAGCATGGTGTCGCAGGTAATTTCGCTCACGCTGTTGTCGTTGCCCTTGACGGTCGCGCCGCTCAGCTTGCCCTCGCTGCCTGACAGCGCGGTGACCTGGCCGAGGCGCAGATCCATCTTGCCGGCCGCGACCAGGGCGCGCATCTGCTCGACGCTGTGGGGGGCGGCGCGAAAATCGTCGCGACGATGCAAGAGCGTGATACGCTTGGCGATCGGATGCAGATTGAGCGTCCAGTCGAGTGCGGAATCGCCGCCGCCCACGATCAACACGTTCTTGTCGCGGAACGTTTCCATCTTGCGCACGGCGTAATGCACCGAGCTTCCTTCATAGGCTTCGATCCCCGGCACCGGCGGACGCTTGGGCTGGAACGAGCCGCCGCCGGCAGCGATCACCAGCACCTTGCACTCGAACACCTTCCCGGCGTCCGTGGTGCAGCGGAACAGGGGATCGCCGATTTTCTCGACGGTCTCGATCATCTCGCCGAGATGGAAGGTCGGATGGAACGGCTTGATCTGCTCCGTCAGCGCGTCGGTGAGGCCCTGCCCCGAAACCTGCGGAATGCCGGGAATGTCGTAGATCGGCTTTTCCGGATAGAGCTCTGCGCACTGGCCGCCGACCTTGTCGAGGATGTCGACGAAATGCGTCTTCATGTCGAGAAGGCCTAGCTCGAAAGCGGCGAACAGACCGCAGGGGCCGGCGCCAATAATCAGCACATCCGTTTTGATCGCGTCGCTCATGTCGTCTCTTTATCGTCGTTCGGTGGGACGGCGCCCTGTGGGCCGAGGTGACCCTGCCTGTCTAGCCAACGGGGATGGATCAGGGAAGGCATAAAAGCGGGAGCGCCCCGCAGCCGCACCCACTTGCCGGGTCAGGATAACTGGGCTGTAACCAGCAACGCTATGACGGAGATCAATCGGTGAACGCACCAAGCCGCCTCGATACGACGCCGCGCCTGGAGGACTATCCTTTTCGCCTCAGCGACAATGTCCGCTTCGGCGATCTCGACCCCAACCAGCACGTCAACAACGCGGTCTACGCCACCTATTTCGAGACCGGCCGTGTCACGCTGATGAAGCTTCCGGAATACGGCCTGACGCCGCCGGGACTTGCCTGGATCATGGTGCGGCTCGACATGCATTTTCGCGCCGAGTTGCACTGGCCGAATACGATCGAGCTCGGCCTCGGCGTGGTGAAGCTCGGGCGGACATCGGTGACGTTCGAGCAGGTCGTGTTTTCGAACGGGAAGTGCATTGCGTCTGCGACGTCAGTCGGCGTCATGCTCGACGAGGCGACGCGACGGCCGGCACCGCTGACCTCAGAAGTGCTCGAGAAGCTCAGACCCTGGCACAAGCGCGGCATTGAGGTCGCGCCGCCGAGCACATGATAGATAAGTGAGTTAGGCCTGCCGTTCCGGCGTGGCCACCACGAGTCCGTCGAGATCGTCGGAGACCTTGATCTGGCAGGACAGGCGCGAGTTCGGGCGCACGTCGAAGCCGAAGTCGAGCATGTCCTCTTCCATCGGCGTCGGGCTGCCCACCTTCTCGCGCCACGCTTCATCCACATAGACGTGGCACGTGGCGCAGGCGCAGGCGCCGCCGCATTCGGCCTCGATGCCGGGAATGCTGTTGCGGATGGCGGCTTCCATCACAGTCGCGCCGTTCTCGACGTCCACCGTACGGGTTTCGCCCTTGTGATCGACAAAGTGAATTTTGGCCATGTGTGCTCGTGCTGCCGCGATCTAGGGAATGAAGGAGGGTCCGGGCTGTCCTATAACGGGTCGCTCAGCCCGGCGCCATAGCGTTTTGATAAGTCGTGAATGCCGTTTCGCGGGAAGAAAACCCGTCAAAACAAAAGACTAGAGCACGGTTCTGGCCTTGTCGGCCTAAGGGTTCAGGATCGCCTCGATGGCGGCGCGCGCCTCGGTCACCGCCTCTTTCAGCGCGGCGAAGGCGTGAGGCCGGCCCTGTCCGGTCTGGATCGCGGTCTCCAGGCTGGCGGCGGCATCCGCCACCGCAAAGGCGCCGATCCCGCGTGCCGACCCCTTGAGCTTGTGGGCGAGCGCACCAGCCTCGGCCGGCAGCGCCGCCATTGCCGCCATCAAGCGCACCGCCTGCTCGGCAAACATCGCCAGCACTTCCTGTTTCAGCTCGGAATCGCCGAGCGTCATGCGGGAGAGATGATCGAGGTCGAGCGGGCTGTCGATGGGTGCAAGCGGGGGCGAGGGCATCCAGTCCATCCGTTGCAGTTCAGGCATCATGGCGCAGGCCCCGGCATCGCGCGATGGCCGCCGGTCCGGCGGTCAAGTTCCCTCTACCCAAGCACGGAAATGGTTAACGAAATGTTCCGGCCGTTTTGCGCAAATCTGCCTGTTTATTGACGAAAAGTTGCCGCAATCCGGCGAGTCCGGTGGAGAATTGCATTTATTGCTAAGGCCTTACGGCGCGATCCTGTTAACGATGATTAAGAATGTCTTAATCGCGGGCATTTCATTCGCGACGCTCTGCCAATAGGATGTTGGAGAAATTGGCGGACAAGCCGTCCGGGTGGGGATGGCTCGGAGATCCGCGCAAGCGGCATGATCCGGACTGTGGGCTTGCGTAGCGCGCAGAGCTCGCGGGGGGACGCGTACAAGTAACGAGGGCTCGGACTGAACATGGCAAACACTCCGAAAAAGGTCAAAGACCCCACAGAAGATGCGCTTTCTGCAATCCAGGAAGCCCTGAACATCAGCGACACGGCCGCGGACACCAGCCGCAACGCCTCGATGCGCAGCGAAACGTCGCCCCCGGTCGCGCCACCGGCTCCCCCGATATTCGACGAACCGAGCTTCGACGCGCGCCCTGCCGCGAACGAACGCGCGATGTTCGACCAGATCGAGGAGCCGCGCTCCTCGCGCCGCGCCGCCAATGACGACCGTGCGACCATCGGCCAGCTCTTGCAGACGTTGCAGACGGGACGCCCGACCCGCAACATCTATACCGGCGCGACAATCTTCACGGTCATCTGGCTGGCGGCCTGCGCCGCGCTGACGGTCGGCTTCCTGCCTTCGATCCAGGCGGCGATGGGCCAGAGCGGCGGCGTGTTGGCCATTGCCGGCCTGGTCACGATGTTCTTCGCGCCGATCATGCTGTTCTTCTTCCTGGCGAGCCTCGTCTGGCGCGGCCAGCAAATGAGCTCGGTCGCGCAGGCGATGGCCCAGGTTGCGATCCGCTTCTCCGAGCCGGAAGGCTCGGCTTCGGATTCGATGGTCACCGTCGGCCAGGCCATACGCCGCGAGGTTGCGGCGATGGGCGACGGCATCGAGCGCGCCATCGCGCGCGCCGGCGAGCTCGAGACGCTGGTCGCCAACGAAGTCGCGGCGCTCGAACGCGCCTATTCCGACAACGAAGTGCGCATCCGCGCCCTGCTCCAGGACATCGCACATCAGCGCGACAATCTGGTCGGCCAGGCCGAGCAGGTCCGCAGCGCCATCTCCGGCGTGCAGATCGATTTGCGCCATGATATCGCGCTGATTTCGGACGCGATTGCCTCGCGCGTCGACGAGGTCGCCAAGTCCATCACCGGCGCGCTCGAAGAGCGCGGCGCCCACATCACCGGTGCGCTCAGCAACGCCGGCGACAACATGATCCTCGCGCTCGGCGAGCGCGGCGGCGACCTGCTCGACCGGCTCGAGGAGGCCAGCAACGAGACCACGCGCGCCGTGCTCGACGCCAGCGAGCGGCTGACCACCAGCCTCAATTTCAAGACCGGCCACGTTCACGACGAGTTCGTCGACCTCGCCGACCGCGTCCACGAAATGCTGAACGAGCGCATCGACCGCATCACCGGCGAGTTCGAGCAGCGCTCCGCCGCGATCGTCGACGGCATCTCCGAGCGTACCGAGCAGGTGCACGACAGCCTGAAGAATTCGTCCGACTCGCTGCTGCTCGAGCTCGAGCTGCGCTCCAACGACCTCTCCGCCAAGATCGACGACGCCGGCAACCGCCTCGCCGGCCAGATCATGACCTCCGGCGACAAGGCGAGCGAAGCGCTCGACGCCACCGTCAACACCCTGGTCGCCAAGGTCGTCAGCCAGACCGAGACCGCGCACGACTCGCTGTCGCTCCAGATGAGCGCCTTCGATGAGCTGGTGAAGAACCAGGGCACCGAGCTGGTCGAGAAGTTCGCCCGCGACTCCGGCACGCTGGGCGCATTGATCACCCGCCACATCTCCGAGTTCGACCGCACCGTGAAGACCTTCGGCGGCGAGATCGTCGATCGGATGGGCCAGCGCACCCAGGATATCCATGAGTCGCTGAAGACCTATGTCGACAATTTCGACACCCGCTTCACCTCTAACGGCGGCGCCATCACGGCGGTGCTCGACCAGCGCCTGGTACAGTTCGAGACCACGATCGGCGAGCGCGTCAGCAACCTCGACACCTCGCTGAACGGCAAGATCTCCAGCCTCGACTCGACGATCGATGGTCACATCAAGACCTTCGACGAGCAGCTCGTCGGCCGCGTCGCCGCGCTCGAACAGTCGTTCGATACCCGCGCGAAGTCGGTCACCGAGACCATCGACGGACGGCTCAACACACTCGCCTCGTCGCTGACCGACGGTGCCGCGCAGGCGATCCAGTCGATCGACTCCCGCCTCAACCACCTCACGAGCTCGCTGACCGATGGCGCATCGCAGACCATCCAGACGATCGACACGCGCCTTACGCATCTGACGACCACCCTCACCGGCGGCGCGTCGCAGGCGCTCGAATCCATCGACACGCGTCTCACCTACCTGACCACCGCGGTGACGAACGGCGCCTCGCAGGCCGTGCAGTCGATCGATACCCGCCTCACGCTCCTGACCTCGACGCTCACGGACGGCACCGCGCAGGCGATCGAGGCAGTCGACCGCCGCATCACCGGCGTCACCGAGATCATCGACGGCCGCAGCATGCACCTGACCGACACGGTCACGGCGCGCTTCCAGGACATCCAGCAGGCCATCGAGACCAAGGTCGGCTCGGTCGCCAGCGACATCGACGTGCGCGTGGCGCAGTTCGAGGACCTGCTCGGCTCGCGCGTCGAGGCCGTCGCCGGCCGCATCGAGAGCAGCGGACGCCAGGCCAGCGAGGACATGATGTCCCGCGCCGAGATGATCTCCACCGCGATCCGCTCGCATGTCGAGGACGCCGAGCGCTCGCTCACCAACCTCGTGGTCAACACCAGCGAGACCATCCAGACCGGTGCGCGCACCGCGCAGCAGTCCCTGATGACGGTTTCCTCCGACGTCAACGCCCAGCTCAAGATGACCTCCGCCGAGGTCGAGCGCGCGCTGACCGCCGTCGGCACCGGTGCCGCGAACTCGATCCTGACCAGCGCCCGCGAAGCGCAGTCCACGCTGGTCGCCGCGTCGGGCGATGCCTCCAACCAGATCAAGGGGCTCGCGGCCGACGTCGAACGCACGCTGTCGTCGGCAGGGTCGGCGACCGCCGCCTCGATCCTGGCCGGTGCCCGCGAGGTGCAGACCACGCTCGTCACGGCGTCCTCGGATGCGGCCAACCACGTCAAGACCCTCACCGCCGACGTGCAGCGCTCGCTGTCGATGGCCGGCTCCGCCACGGCGGAATCGATCACCGCCGGCGCCCGCGATGCGCAGAGCGCGCTGATCGCGGCCTCGAGCGAGACCGCCAACCAGATCAAGGCGCTGTCCTCCGACGTGCAGCGCTCGCTCTCGATGGCCGGCACCGCGACGGCCGAGACCATCATGACCGGCGCCCGCGAAGCCCAGAGCACGCTCGTCAACGCGTCCTCGGATGCGGCGAGCCAGGTGAAGTCCCTCGCCGCCGAAGTGCATCGGTCGCTCTCGCAGGTCGGCCAGTCGACCGCCGAGACGATCACGACCAGCGCCCGCGATGCCCAGAGCACCCTGCTGGCGGTCTCCGCCGAACAGACCGGCCAGGTTCGTTCGCTGGCGGCCGAGATGCAGCGCGCGCTGGCGACCGCCGGCGGCGCCACCATCGAAGCGCTCACCAGCGGCGTACGCGAGGCCCAGGGCACGCTGATCTCCGCCTCGACGGACGCAGCAGGCCAGATCAAGTCGCTGACCACGGACATCGAGCGCACGCTGACCTCGGTCGGCGCCGACACCGCCTCGACCATCCTCAACAGCGCGCGTGAGGCACAGACCTCGCTGGTCTCGACCTCGGCGGATGCCGCAAGCCAGATCCGCACAATCTCGAGCGAGATCGAGCGTACGCTGAGCACGGCCACCGCGAACGCGACCAACGACATCCAGACCAGCGCGCTCAACGCCCAGAACGCCTTGATCAACGCCTCCAACGAGGCGAGCTCGCGGGTCAAGTCGAGTTCGGCGGACGTCGAGCGCTCGGTGCTTGCCGCCAGCAGCAGCTTCGGCCAGGCCATGACCGGCAAGACCGACGAGATCGTCACCTACGTGCAGCAGCAGTCCGACCGTCTCGCCAACATGATCGACGCCAAGCGCGGCTCGCTCGTGGACGCGATCGGCTCCAAGACCAGCCAGCTCACGCTCGATATCGACCGCGTCACGTCCGACGCGCTGAAGTCGATCGAGACGCGCGGCCATGCGTTCTCGCAGACCATGATGGGCAACGGCTCCGAGGTGGCGCGAACCATCAACTCGGCGAGCGAGATGGCGACGGGTGCCGTCAACAAGTCGCTCAAGGACCTCGAGCAGGCCTCGCGCGCGGCGATCGACCAGTCGCGCCAGGTCTCGATCGCGGCCGTCACCGAGATGCAGGAGACCAGCAAGATCCTGCGCACCGACACGGTCGCCCTATTCGAGCGCCTACGCGAAGGCAACATCCTGCTCCAGGAGGTGCTGACCGGTGCGCACGACAACCTCAACTCGCTCGAGCGGGCGCTGGTGACGCGCGTCGCCGACTTCGTCTCGGCGATGAACGACGTCACTTCGCGCAACGGCGCTGCGACGCAGAACCTGGAAGACCAGCTCAACGTCTTCAACAGCAAGACCACGCGGGCGCTCCAGGATCTCGGCGAGCTCTCGACCCAGTTCGACGCGCACGGCAAGGCACTCGTCGAGGCCGCGCAGGTCGTCGAGCAGAGCAACAAGAACACCACCGCCTCGCTCGCCGAACGCAAGGAGGCGCTGGAATCGCTCGTCACCACGATCGACCTGCGCACCGCCGATCTCGACCAGCGCCTGTCGCGCTTCACCGGCCTGCTCGATGAATCGCTGGCGGCCGCCGAAGAGCGCGCCCGCGACATCGCCCGCGTCGTCGCGGAGACCGCCGGCGCCGGTTCCGCCGCGATCACCCGCCAGTTCGAGGCGGTGCGGTCGGCCTCCGAAGAGGAGCACCGCCAGACCGTCGAGGCCATGCACGACATCTACCGCCAGACCACCGACGAGGCGGATGCGATGTTCAAGCAGTCGACCGAGAAGTTCACCAACCTCGTCTCCAGCATGAAGCAGATGGCGTTCGAGATGCACAATGAGCTCGAAGCCACCCGCAACGAGCTGCGCCGCGGCGTGCTCGAGATGCCGCAGGAGGCCGCCGAGAGCACTGCGCAGATGCGCAAGGTGATCGTCGACCAGATCGAGGCCCTCGCCGAGCTCAACCGCATCGTGGCCCAGCACGGCCGCGGCCTCGACGTCTCCACGACCGGCCGCGCCAGCGTGCAGCGCCAGGAAGAGCCGATGCTGGCGGCCGTCGGCGCGCGCAGCACCGAGACGCGCATGCGCGAGAGCGCCAGCGCCTCGACGCTGCCGCCGCCGGACCTCGGCATGCCCGCGTCCTCGCGCCGCACCGAAGCGCCGCCGGTCGCGCCGGCCGGCAACGACCAGGGCCGCGACGGCTGGCTGTCGGACCTCTTGAGCCGCACGGACGCCAACCAGGGTGCGCCGACCGGACGTGAGCCCCAGCGCGGCCGCCAGGCTGCACCGGCGCCGCAGCCGCAGGTTCCGCAAGGTGGCGGCAATCCGCTGGAATCCTTGTCGCTCGACATCGGCCGGCTGATGGACCGTAACCTCGCGTCTGAGATGTGGGACCGCTACCAGCGCGGCGAGAACAAGGCCTTCACCAAGCGCCTCTACACGCCCGCCGGCCAGAAGGCCTTTGACGAGGTCGCCCGCAAGTATCGCTCCGACCGCAACTTCAAGGCCACGGTCGACCGCTATGTCGCCGAGTTCGAACGCCTGCTCGACGAAGTCGCCCGCGACGGCCGCGGCCCGCAGGAGCTGCGCAATCACCTGATCTCGGAGACGGGCCTGGTGTATACGCTGCTCGCTCACGCAGCGGGCCGGTTGGGGTGAGCGGCCCGCTCGCAAATGACGAACAAGGAAACGGAGGCCTCGCGGCCTCCGTTTTTGTTTTGGGTGTCATTAGGAACGAAGCGATCGACAAACATTCGGTGTCGTCCTGGCGAAAGCCAGGACCCATACCGCGAGGTCTGTCGATTGCCGCCGGTGGAAGTACCGAACGACTGCTCTTCGCCAAACTCCTCCTTGGGGTAATGGGTCCTGGCTTTCGCCAGGACGACGCCGGAGAAGCACGAGGCGATCCCCCTACTGCCGCCGGCGCTCCGGCGCGGCGGGTTTCGGCGGCTCGGGCGGCGGTGGCGGCGCGGCCGCCGGCGCGCTGTTGCTGGCGCCGAACAGGACGCGGGTCGGGTTGCGGTCGAAATTGTTGACGGCGCGGCTGATGTCGCCGAGCGTACGGCGGCCGTCGGTCATCAATGCGCCGGAGCGCTTGTCGAAATCGTCGGCCAGTTCGCGGATCGACTTCACCGCCTGGAACAGCTCGCCGCCGTCCTTGCCGCCGGCGAGCGTGTTGAGGCCGAGCATGAGACTGTCGGCCTTGAGCATGACGCCGTCGACCTTGGCCATCACGCCGTCGATCTTCTCGGAGTTGCGGGCGAGCGAGTTGGTGAAAGTCTCGAGATTCTTCAGCGAGTTCTTCACCGACTCCTGATTGTCGGCGACGATCTTGTTGATGTTCTGGAGCGTGCCGCGGATCGCCTCGGTGACGTCCTGGAGCTTGTTGGGATCGGCCGTCAGCGTGGGGATGCCGTCCTCGTCGAGCGGCGGCGACGGCGCGGCCTCCTCGCCGCCCTTGAGCGAGATCGCGGCGACGCCGGTCAGGCCCTGGAATTCGAGGCCGACCAGGGTGTCCTTGCGGATCGGGGCGTTGTTCTCGACCATGGCGAGTGCGACAACCCGCCGCGGGTTGTCCAGCTTCACCGAGACCACCTCGCCCACCCGGATACCGTTGAAATTGACGCTGCCGCCGTTGCGCAGGCCCGCGGCCGGGCCCTCGAACACGACGCGCAGGGGGCTGCGCTGCTTGGTGGTGTGCAACGACTGAAACCACAGGACGAAGCCGATCGCGGCGGCGATCACCGCCAGCGTGAACGACCCGATCAGCACATAATTTGCGCGCGTTTCCATCAGCTACTCCGGCACCTCAGCCCATCACCGCGCGAGCGCGCTTGCCATGGAAATATTGCCTCAGCCAGGGATGCTGCGAGGCCTGCATGTCGGCGATCGACCCCGCCGCAATGATCTTACCGTTGCCTAAAACGGCGATGCGGTCACATGCTGTGTAAAGGCTATCGAGATCGTGGGTTACCATGAAAACGGTCAGCCCCAAAGTACGCTGCAGGGTCCTGACCAGTTCGTCGAAATCGCCGGCGCCGATCGGGTCCAGGCCCGAGGTCGGTTCGTCCAGGAAGACGAGATCTGGGTCGAGCGACAGCGCGCGCGCCAGCGCGACGCGCTTGATCATGCCGCCCGAGAGTTCCGACGGAAAGCGATCGGCGACTTCGGGCTTGAGACCCACCATGGTGAGCTTGGCGATGGTGATCTCGTCCATCAGCCGCTGCGACACCCGCAGATATTCGCGCATGGGAAACTGGATGTTCTGCCGCACCGTGAGCGAGGAGAACAGCGCGCCCTGCTGAAACAGCACGCCCCAGCGCCGCTCCACGTTGCGACGCTGCGACGTATTGGAAGCATCCAGGTCGACGCCGAACACCTCGATGCTCCCCGCGACCTTCGGCACGAGGCCGATGATGGTGCGTGTCAGCACGGACTTGCCCGCGCCGGAAGGACCGACGAAGCCAAGGATCTCGCCGCGCTTGACGTCGAGGTCGAGCCCGTCGAGCACGCGCGTCGCGCCGAACTGCACGGTGATGTCTCGGACGCGGATGATGGGGTTCTGGATCTCGCCTGCCATCGTCACATCCCGATCGCGGCGAAGAAGATGGCGAATACGCCGTCCATGACGATGACGAAAAAGATTCCTTTCACGACAGATGACGTCGTGTGCTGCCCGAGCGATTCCGCGCTGCCCTGCACCGCGAGCCCCTCGACGCAGGCGACGATGCCGATCACCGCGGCCATGACAGGCGCCTTGACGATTCCAACGATGAAATGGTCGATCGAGATAGCGTCGCGCAACCGCAGCAGGAAAGCCTCCGGCTGCACGCCGCCATAGAGCCAGGCGACGAGACCGCCGCCATAGAGCGCGGCCATGGCGCCGAGGAAGGCCAGGATCGGCAGCGCCAGCACCAGCGCGAGCATGCGCGGCAGCACCAGCACCTCGATCGGGTCGAAACCCATGGTGCGCAGCGCGTCGATCTCCTCGCGCATCTTCATCGAGCCGAGTTCGGCGGTGTAGGCGCTGCCCGAGCGGCCCGCGACCATGATCGCGACCAGCAGCACGCCGATCTCGCGCAGGACCAGCACGCCGAGCATGTCGACGACGAACAGGTCGGCGCCGAACCTGCGGAAGTGGAAGATACCCTGCTGGGCGATGATGCAGCCGATCAGGAAGGTGATCAGCACGACGATCGGCACCGCGCGCCAGCAGACCTGCTCCAGATGATGCACGGTCGAGGTCAGGCGGAACGAGCGCGGATGAATCAGGGTGCGCGCGACCGCCGCGAGCACCGCGCCGAGCATGTCGATCAGGCCTGCGACGGTGCCGGCAACACCGGCCACGGCCCGGCCGATCTGCTCCAGCATGCCGGTGATGGTGATCGTGCTGGTGTCGATGACCGGCGTCGCCCTGACCCGCCGCACCTCGTCCACGAGGCTCGAATAATTGGCGGAGAGGCCGGCGATCTGCGCCTCGACGGCGCCCTGCGTCAGGCTGCGGCGCAGCCGCTCGATCAGCCAGGCGCCAAAGGTGTCGAGCTTGGCGACCTCGGACACGTCGATGAAGATGCTTTGCGAGGTGCCGGCGAGCTTCTCGGCGTCAGCCACCATCCGCTCCAGGACCGGCGCGAAGCTCGCGGTCCAGGTTCCGGTGGCGCAGAGTGCCAGCGCATTGCCCTTCGCAATCCGTTCCAGCTTCGGATCGCCGTTCAAGATGTCCGCTCCCGTGCCGGGGCGCGAGAAACGGTTGAAATCAGATGGTTGCGCACGCGCCCTTACCCGGAGAAGGTATCCCCAACTGGTTAACCTTAGTTGCTAGAGGTAACCAGCAGGTTCAGATTTCGCCAGAGTTCAAAATGACTTCCAGCAAAGTTCCTGCCCTCGCCGCGCGAATCGAGCGCTTTCCCATCGCGGGCAGTTTCACCATCAGCCGGGGCGCCAAGACCGAGGCCGTCACCGTCGTGGCCGAGGTCAGCCGGGACGCCCTGACGGGCCGCGGCGAATGCGTGCCCTATCCCCGCTATGGCGACACACCCGAGGCGACCCTTGCCGCCATCCAGGCCATGCGGGAGGCCGTGGCCGGCGGCCTCACCCGCCAGGCCCTGCAAGCCGCCATGCCGCCCGGAGCGGCCCGCAATGCCCTGGATTGTGCCCTGATTGATCTGGAAGCCAAGGCGGCGGGCTTGCGGGCCTGGAGCCTGCTCGACCGCCCGTCGCCGGGCGAGCGCACCACGGCCTACACGATCTCGCTGGGCACGCCCGAGGCCATGGCGGCGGCGACTGCCAAAGCGGCGCACCGGCCGCTGCTCAAGATCAAGCTCGGCGGCGACGGCGATCCGGAGCGGATCGCGGCGGTACGCAAGGCCGCTCCCGAATCCGAATTGATCGTGGATGCCAACGAGGCCTGGACCGAGGCCAATCTGGAGCACAATCTTGCCGCCTGCGAGGCCGTCGGCGTCACCCTGGTCGAGCAGCCGCTGCCGGCCGGAAAGGACGACGCGCTGGCCCGGATCAAGCGGCCACTGGTGGTCTGCGCCGACGAAAGCGTGCACGACCGCTCTTCGCTGGCGTCGCTCCGCGAGCGCTACGATGCCGTGAACATCAAGCTCGACAAGACCGGTGGCCTCACCGAGGCGCTGGCGATGGCCGATGCCGCGCAGGCGCTCGGCTTCGAGATCATGATCGGCTGCATGGTCGCAACCTCGCTGTCGATGGCGCCGGCGATGCTGGTGACGCCGCAGGCGCGCTTCGTCGATCTCGACGGCCCGCTGCTGCTGACGCGCGACCGCGATCACGCCCTGCGTTACGATGACAGCCTGGTCTATCCGCCGGACTCGTCGCTCTGGGGATGAGCTTTCAGCCGGTGCCGCGCCGACCAGATCAGAAGCGCACCCACACCGGCCATCGCCGCCATGACGTAATACAGGCCGTCACCGATGCGGGCGTAGATCGCGCCTGACGCGATCGAGGTGGTCGCACCTAACAGCCCGTTGCATGCGGCGTAATAGCCCTGCCCCCGCGCGATCTGATGCGACGGCACGCGCTGCACCAGCAGACTCATCGTGCCGAGGATCGTCATCCCGAAGGTCAGGCCGTGGCCGAGCTGCACGACCGCGAGCAGCGCGAGCGGCGGATCGTGCGCGGTGACGACCCAGCGCACGACCGCGCTCGCGCCCCCGATCGCCATGAGCGAGGACGGGTGCAGCGAGAAGCGCGGCGACAACGCGAACACGACGATCTCGGCGATCACTCCTAACGTCCAGAGCCCTGCGATCGTCAGCCCGCCGAGGCCGTGGGCCTGCCAGTTGATGGCCGAGAACGTGTAGTACGCGACGTGACTGCCCTGGATCAGCGCGGCCGAAACGATAATGGCCCAGAAGCCGGCATCGCGCAGCAGCGCCTTGCTGGCGTGCGCCACCGTCGTCCTTCGCCTGACATCGTCGAGCGGCTGCAGCAGCATGCCGGCGGCGACCGCAACCACGGCCCAGGCGACGATGACCCAGATCAGATCGCGCGCCGCAATGTGGTCCACCAGATAGCCGCAGGCGAGCGAGCCGGCCGCGAAGGCTGCCGAGCCCCACAGCCGCACCGGCCCGTAGTCGAGCCCGTAGCGGGCGACGCCACGCAGCGCATAGGCGTCGGTCAGCGGCATGGTCGGCGTCCACATCATGCAGGTCAGCGCATAGATCAGGAACAGCGCCAGCGGCTGCTGCTGCAAGCCGACCGCCGTGAACCCGATCGCCGTCGCCAGCACGGACACCATCATGCCGGCGCGAATCGCATGTCGCTTTTCGGCAAAGGCCGTGATCTGCGGCAGCGTGGTGAAGCGCGTGATCGCCGGCAGCGCGTTGATGAGGCCGATCCAGGCCGCGTCGATGCCGATGGCCTTCAGCCAGACCGGAAAGAACGGCAGATGCGTTCCCGACACCGCGAACACCGCCGAATAGAACAGCGCGAGGCTCACGGCGAATCGCCGCTTCCGAGCTGCTGCGATGGGGATTTGTGATTCGGGCGCCATCAAACCAATTGCGATTCGGTCGATATCGTGATGATCGTTACTGTAACGCGCGGTGATTTGCGCGACGAGATTGACATGGCCAACGAAGCATTCGCCCTCTCGCCTATGTCTGCCCGCGCGGCCGAGCCGAACGAGCAGGATTACGACGCGATCCGCGAAGCCTTCCTGGAGACCGCGCGCGGCCGCTGGTTCCTCGGCGAATACGCCAAGCGCAACCGCAACGCCGACACCCGCATGGTGCTCGATGCTGTCGCGAAAATCGAAGAAACCCTTGCGGCACAGCGCCAGCCCGTCGTCGAGGACCGCCTCCCCGAGGCGCTGGTCGCGATCCGGCACGCGATCCGCGAAGCCGAGACGATCGCAATTGCGGCGTTCGATCCCGGGGCGATCGAGGCCAGCCTCGCGCCGATCCCGCGCGGCCTGCGCATCATCAAGGAGATCTCCTGGCGCTGGCGTGAGATCGGCGCGGACGGGCGAATCTGCGACCTGATTGATTCGCAGCTCGCCTCCATCGAGGCGGCTTGCGCGCAGGTTTCGACTATCGACCCCCGCGCCGACCTCAAGGCCGCATTCGATCTGCTCAAGGACCGGATCGACCAGACCGACGCTGACGCAACGCCGCAGGCCGCGCCCTCCTCGCCGGCTCCGGTACAGGACGCACCGTCGCCCGTTGCGGAAGCTCCGCTGGCGGAGGCCGCGCCTGCTGCGATGGCCAGCGAAGTAGCCGTGGCTTTTACGGAGGCGCCGCAGGACATCGCAGAGGCGATCGAGCCCGAAACCACCATGGAAGCGGCCGACGTCGTCGCCGAGGCCTTGTCCGTTGCGGAACAGGCGATGGACGCCGCCCTGGAGCCGGAGACCCTCGCGGAGAGCCGGGCCGCGCCTGAAGCCGCCGCTTTTGCAGAGCCGTCCGCTGAGCCCGCCGCCTTTGCCGAGGTGACGGACGAATTTTCGCTCGACGCCGCCGCCGAAGCCGAGGACGAAGCCATACTCGAGGCCATCGCGTTGGAGATGGCCGCGCCCGATCCGGAATTCGACGAGATCATCGAGCCCGTGGAGATGGAAGCGACCGTTCCGGATCCGGTGGTTGCGGAGGCCGCAGCGCCCATCGCAGCCGAGATACCGGAGCCGATCGCACCGGAGCCGGCCGCACCGGAGCCAGTCGCCGCCGCAGCGGTCGTGGAGGAGCCCGTCGAGGAAGCGCCGATCGCGATAGAATCGCTGGCGCGCCTCACCAACGCCATTGCGGAAGCCGCCGCCGAAGTGATGGAGCAGCCGGCGCCCGTCATGGCAGCATCCGCGACATTCGGCGCGGCTCAGGCCGCGACACTGCCGATACCCTCGCCGGTTCCTGAAGCCTCGCTCGGCGCCACCATCCTCGCCAGCGGCATCCTGCAAAAGCCCCGCGCCGCCGCTAACGATCCCATGGCGCCCATTCGCCGCATGACCCAGGCCGAGAAGATCGCGTTCTTCTCGTAAGGGGATGCATCCCGGTCTCGTGTCCCGGACGCGCTGCAACGCCCTTAGCGTTGCTGCGCAGAGCGGGGACCCAGCAAGCAACGAATTCCTGTGCAGCATGGGCCCCGGCTCTGCAGCGCACCGTCGAAGAGACGCTGCGCTGCAGAGCCGGGGCACGAGAGCGGAGTAAGGAAAAACACTCTCTCCTCAACGTCATTGCGAGCGTAGCGCGCTACGTCGCAGTGACGGATGCTCAGCCCATCATCCGCAATTCCACACTGCCCCGATCGGCGTCCGCGTCCAGCACGGGCCAAAACTACCGCCATTGTAGCGGCCGCCGCCGAAGCCGGGCCGGCCGAAATAGCGCCACTCACCGTCCCAGCCGTAATATTGCGGAACTGGATCGATGTACCAATGGCGCCGGTCGCTGGGCGACATCCGCCGCATCGCTTCCTTCTGCTTGTAGAGCGGGATGCTGTTGCTCAGCGGCTGGCGATAGCCCGGCAGGAAGCCGTAGCCATGCCAGGCTTGCTTGGGACGCTTTTGGATCGAAGCAGCCGGCGCGACGGCCGGCAGCAGCGATAGGACGATAGCGACAGATAGACACATAAGGCGCGACATGGACCGACCATAAACAGTCGGATGCCGGCAGGCCATTCAAATTCGAGGGGCGATGTAACAAAGCCCATCGCGAAACCGAAGAGATCGGGAACGGAAATCCATCACCGAGGGTCAAGGAAACATGATTGGCGAAGTGATTGTCATTGGCGATCTGCAATTGCGTAACGGCGCCTCTGTCGACGAACACGACCGGCTCGGCGCGCGCATGTACGACATCGTCAGCCGTCTTCCCGGCTTTGTGTCGGTCAAGTCGTTCAAGGCCGACGACGGCGAGGAGCTCACCGTGTTCCGTTTTGCCTCGGAGCAAGCGCTCGAGGCCTGGCGCACCCATCCCGAACATGTCGAGACGATGAAGCGGGGACATGCCGAATTCTATGCCAGCGGCTTCCTGCAGATCTGCAAGGTGATCCGCGAAGTTGGACCATTCGCGCACGCGTGACGCGGTCTCACATCGTTCGATCGTGCGCTGCTAGCTGATCACGCCCTTCCTGATCAGGAAGCATCCATAGCCCCTGCTGTCGCCGACCTGCACGACGCCAAAGCCCGCCGCCGCCGCGCGGTAAAAATCCGGCCGGGAGAGCTTTCCGGGCGTGACGGGCCGGCAGGCGGCGCGTTCGATCTCGGCGAGCACCGCGCGCTGCACGTCGGGGACGCGGTCGGGATCGTCGACCGGCATCATCACGCGTACCGGATCGGGATCGAAATCGTCGAGCGGGTAGACCGACATGATGGCGCGAATCGCGGTCTCCATGCTCATGCCCGGCAACTGGATCAGGCGCTGCGAATTCGTGCTCTGCGCGATGCGTGCCGCGGGGTGATTGGCATCGACGAAAGCGAGGTCGTCGCCATGGCCCATGGAAGCCAGCAGCCAGAGCAGGTCGGGCGTGAGGATCGGATCGATCGATTTCAGCATGTGACGGACTGTCCTCCCATGGGGCGCCCACCTTGGCAGGTTCCAAGCGTGATTCAGATCACGCAGCCTACCATGGTGATGGGGATCACGGACCTCAAACTCGAACGCGGCCAAGCTCCGCGGCAACCAATCTCGTATCGAGATCAGTGCCAAAGGAGCACGCCATGTTCCGCCTAAGACCTTTCCTGATGACGGCTAGCCTGCTGGGAAGCCTGTTCGGCTTTGCCTGCGGCCCAGTTTCCGCGCAAGTCGCCCCGGTCGAGCCGGCCCCCACCGCGCTGCAAGGCCCGGAACAGCGGGTAGCGCTGGTGATCGGCAATTCGAACTACCAGAACGCGCCGCAGCTCGCCAATCCGGACAACGACGCGGAGTCCATGGCGAAGTTCCTGAACTCCGCCGGCTTCGAAGTGGTCGCCGCGACCGACCTCACCCAGAACGACATGCTCCGCGTGGTGCAGGACTTCTCCGCCAAAGTGTCGGCGCGCGGTCCGAACACCGTGGCGATGGTCTACTACGCCGGTCACGGCGTGCAGCTCGCCGGCGAGAACTACCTCGTTCCCGTCGACGCCAAGGTCTCGAGCCAGACCGAGCTCGTCAACAACTCCGTCCGCCTGGTCGACGTGATGTCGACGCTGGAGACGATCCCGAGCCGGATGCGGATCGTCATCCTCGACGCCTGCCGCAACAACCCGTTCCCGAACGTCAACGACGCCGGCCGCGGCTTGGCCATCGTCGATGCCCCGAACGGTTCGATCGTCGGTTACTCGACCGCACCGGGCGCGGAAGCGCAGGACGGCACCGGCGGTCACAGCCCCTATACGCAGGCCTTCCTGAACGTCGCGCGCGAGCCCAACGTGCCGATCGAGCAGCTGTTCAAGCGCGTGCGCCTCGAAGTGAACCAGACCACCAGCGGCGCGCAGATCCCGTGGGAGAGCTCGTCGCTGACGTCGGACTTCACCTTCTTCGGCGACACCGCCGTTGCCGCCAACCGCGCGCCGGTGAATGCGCCTGTGGTGCAGATGGCCTCCAACCTGCCGAGCCGCTCGACGCGCCAGGCCTATGACTACGTGGTGTCGGAAGCTCGGCCCGAGTACTATCAGGAGTTCATCCAGATGTATCCGCACGACCCGCTGTGCGATCACGTCCGCTGGCTGCTCAACAACCTGCTGCTCACGCAGGCCTGGCACAAGGCGGTGCTCGCGAACTCGCCGCTCGGCTACAAGAACTTCTACGACAGCTACGGCAACACGCCCTATGCGCAGGTCGCGCTGAAGCTCCAGATGCAGCCGAAGCAGATTCCCTTGATGCAGGCGACCAAGTTCCTGGCGCCGCAGAATATCGCCCCGACTTTCAAGATCGGCAATCTCGGCCAGCCCAAATACATGCCGCTGCAGCAGGCTAATGGCGGCGCGCAATTGAACGGAAACTTGCCGATCGTGCAGAAGTCGGGCGACAACAACGGCATCGGCAAGCTCGGCAATGGCGGCCAGATCGTCAAGCTGCCGGCGGGCAACAACCAGCCCAACCCGCAGAACGGCACGCCGTCGCAGACCCCGGGCAAGATCGTGACCCTGCCCGCGCCGACCAACACCACCAACAACAATGGCGGCATCGGCAAGATCGTGACGCTGCCTGCGACCAATAAGACGCCAAATGGCACTGCCAACGGCACAACCAGTGGCAATCCTGGCAAGATCGTGAGCATGCCGGTGAATGTCGGCAAGGGCGGCACGACCATCGATACGAAGCCCGTCAACGTTCAGACCCAGAACAACCCGATCCGCATCAACAACGGCGTGAAGATCAGCAACAACCCGGTGAACAAGCTGCAGGTGCAGAACAACGACCGCCCGCAGTTCAACACGAACAACCGGATCGTCAACAATGGCAACAACAACTTCCGCCAGTCGATGAACCAGAGCCAGGGTGGCAACAGCGGCAACAACCACCGCGGCGGCTTCATGCACTGATGATGCAAAGAAGAAGGTGCGCTCCCTCCCCCGCTTGCGGGGGAGGGTTGGGGAGAGGGTGCTTCCACAAACGAGGATCCCCCGAGAGGAAAGAGCCCCCACCCGGCGCTTCGCGCCGACCTCCCCCGCAAGCGGGAGAGGTTGCACCGAGCAAAGCGGCGAGTTCGAACCCACATGCGACAAATAAAGAAGGGGCAGAGCGGTGACGCTCTGCCCCTTTTCGCATTGGGGAATAGATATGATCAGCATTGGCGCGCTCTGAGCGCGCGCCTCGTCCTTCGAGACGACCGCTTCGCGGTCTCCTCAGGCTGAGGCTAATCAGCATCGGGGCCGATTGAAACTGCTGCCGCGCACGCCTTCCTCATCCTGAGAGGGTGAGAATCTTTCGTCTAAACGGGCATTTGCCATAGCCGCTTTGCTATGATTCGATGACGGGGCGAAG
>NZ_JBVVPA010000037.1:0-40427 GCF_055807555.1 Bradyrhizobium sp. Ken64
ACCGTAACGGCCAGCGCAAAATAGAGATCAAACCACAGCGCCGAGGCCGACCAGAACGTCGCAAGCCCGACCGGCTTCTCCGGGGCTGGAAAGAGATTGCCGGCAAATACATACCAAAACGCCATCGCCAACGCCGTCCAAAGAATTGACGACGCAAAGAACAACTTTGGTCGAGGGAAGAATGAAACGAACATGCTCGCTGTCCTTTATCGATTTAAAACTTCAGCTCAGAAGATGAACTCGCCGCGGTTTCGCTAACTGTTCCTGACTTCCGGTCACCCGCCAGTCGCGTCGCACGCGCGATGCCTGAAAGGCCCCGGTCTAGCCGGGGCCTTCGATTCACCAGTCCGACTTCAGATCAATATTTGAGCAGAATCGGGCCGCCGAACTTATAGTTGAGCCGCGCAGTCACAAGATCGAAATCCTGGCGGATGCGGTCGCCGCCCAGCGAACCAGCAGCCACGACAAAGTTCACGTCGGCATCCCGCATGAACAAGTGGTCGTACTCGACGCTTACCGACCAGTTCGGCGCGAAACCGACTTCGATCCCGGCGCCCACAGTAGCACCCCAAGGGCTGCTATCAGCGCCCGCGAACTGCGCGCCCGTGACTGCGGAGTTGACTCGATACGTGTTGCTCGCCACTGCGACGCCGCCCTTGGCGTAAAACAGTACGGTGTCGAGCGCATAACCGATCTGCCCAGTCATCGTACCGAACGCACCAATCTTGCTCTGGTCGACATCGCCGAACGCAATGCTGACATTGGATCCGCTCAGATCAGCCCAGTTCCCCTGACCTTCAACGCCCAGCACGATCTGGCCGATCTGCCATCGATAGCCGATCTGCCCGCCGACGGTAATGCCGGTCGCATCATGACAGCCCTCAGGGGTGCGACCATTGTAGTCCCAGCAATTCGAGCTTGAGCCCAAGCCGCCGTTCACACCGACGTAGAGGCCGCTCCAGTCGTAAATTGCAACCGCGACAGGCGGCGGAGCTTTGGAGTAGAGAGGTTGGACGGGCTGCGCAGCCAGGTCTGCACCGGATGCGGACGCAATTGCGCCAAGCGCCACAATGCTCACAGTCGTAAGCAAGAAGTTCTTCATTTCTACTCTCATGTCTTGAGTGCCCCGAGCCTCATGCGTCTTAACAACGTGCGCGCGAATTGCTGTAGCTGCGTCACAACATTCGTGCCGAAAGAAATGCGTGAACCGGACGCCGCGTTAGGTTCTGCGTTGCAGATCATTCCCAAGTGTCCCCTTACGGAGGCCACCATGGGCGGAGCGCCACATCGGCATGCGTTTCTTGAAATCCCGGGCCCACCTTGATATCCCGCATTCCAAGTTCGGCGGAGACATCGAGCAGTTGCCGACGGAATTTGTCGGATTCCATTCGCTTCTCGTCAGTCCTGTACCAATCGAGCAGAAATTCAATCTTCAGATATTTGATGCCATTGTCTTGAAGAATGCGTCTCATTTCCGCAAAACCAATCTTGCTTTGCGCGACCATCGTGTCTTCGTAGTGAAGACCAAACCCGTTGAACCCCGCGCGCGCTGCCCCTTCGACCCTGCCTTTGAATGGGAATGGAGTGGCCTCAGTAGGCCCCCAGCGGGTAAACGTGCCCCGAAAGCGCGAAATACGAGATCAGAAGCTCTACGTCATTAGCCACGGCACTATCCTCGCGCGTTCAAGCGGTGAAGTAAGGTATGGCAGCCCACAGGCCACCGGTTGCCGTTCTGATATCATGGCACTCGCTGACATAAAGTGGGCGCCCCACGAAACAGTTTTGCCTATTGGAGGCCCGGACCAACTTCGAAAATGGCCGCGCGGCCCTTCATTCGATTGGCGGCGCATCCGGCGCAATGTTGTTGTCGGCACGGCACGCGGCATAAAGAGCGCTAGCCGATGCGCGGTCTCGAACGTAAGCGGCATTTCCGCGACGATATCCATCCTCTTTGAGCGACGGTGAATGACGATCGCTCGATCGTGCTGATCCGCATTCCAGAAAACAACATAAAGATTGTACCTTCTAATGAATCCGACAAACGTGCCTTTGATGTTTTCAGACCCAAGGACGAGGCCGCCGGCCGCCTTCGATTGGGCCGGCTCCTGGACCGTCTCGACCATCTCGTCGAAAATGATCGCGCTCGGTTCCGCCCTCTTCCATGATTTTTTATCCGGAGTGGCAAGAGCACCGAGCATTGGCGCGCAGCTCGGAAACCATCCGCCTCGCTGCCGTCAGCCAGATGGAGCATGGGGCAATGGAGACGGTGCCGCCATTTGAGAAGAGCCGCGAAATGCGATCGCGCAAGTTCGCCACGGCAGCGCCGCCGGGATAGCCGCGCCAGTCGCCAATCGGCCCGTCATCCTTGACGTGGGTTTCGCTGTGGTCGCTGTGACCAAAGCGGCCGACGAAGTCCGATCTATTTTCGTTCTTCGCCGGCTTCTGATTCATTCGGCTGGACTGTGCAATTGAGCCACCCCGGGTTTGCCGCAGCCCATTTGCTTTAACTTACGCCGCCATGATGACTTGAATTCGTTGGAGCGCTGCAAGGCAAACGCGTGAATGAGGCGGCAGATTTATCTATGCCCTTCCATAGCGAGCCGCAGCGACTTCGGGATGCGCTGCGCCTTTCCAGCTGAGATAAACGCTACCCGTACACGTGCTGTGACCAGGAGATCGTCGCCACGCCTGCATTCCTGCAGCAAGGCAATCGACGCGCCCCTCACCTCTTGCGGGACTGTGACGACGTCAAGAATGTCATCCAAGACCGCCGGTTTTAGAAAATCGATCGTCATCGAGCGCACAACGAAGGCAACACCGGGCGCATCGTTCTTGGCTTCTTTGAGTAATGCTTGCTGATTCGTTCCGAGCAGGCGCAAGTAGTTCGTTCTGCCGCGTTCCATGAAGCGCAAGAAATTTGCGTGATAAACAATCTGGCCGGAGTCGGTATCTTCGAAATAGACCCGGATCTGCATATGATGGCGGCCGTCGCGAATTTCGCCATCAAGAGAGGCTCTCACGGTGTGGTCCCCTTGCTGCCCTTTTGGGACCCATTGTCTCGCACAAAGGCGCGTTCCAGAGCAAGCGCCGAGGGGCTTTGGCTTTGTTCGCGCAGTCGGAGCTCCGGCGCACCGCCGCGTGGGTGCTGCGCGTGCCCTCAACAGATCAACAACTTAGTAGCTCGGCCTGATCTTCGGGGTGATGACGAACTGCCCTTTTGGCCTGCGATTTGCCTGCCGGTGTGGCGCTGGCACGTCAGTGTTGGATACTAGGGAGGTCCGCTTGGATACTAGAGAGGTCCGCCAGAACTTAGCGGTATTCACGATGGCTGCTGGAGCTCGGGTCGATCAAGAAGCTACTTGTAAGAGGATTGGCGGATGCGAAACAATCGACGATCACACGGACTGTGGGTGCTGACTGCGCCACCAGCGCCACAAACTGCTCCACTTACTGATGAAATTGCAGCGGATATCGTCGTGATTGGCGGTGGATATACCGGGCTGTCGGCGGCCCTTCATCTAGCTGAAGGTGGAGCGCGTGTTGCGCTTTTGGAGGCGTCTGAAATAGGATTCGGCGGGTCCGGGCGGAACGTCGGACTCGTGAATGCGGGCATGTGGCTCATGCCTGAGTCGCTTCCGGCCGCGCTCCGCGCGCCTTTTGGAGAACGGTTACTTGAACAGCTCGGCCGTGGACCGCAGACGGTATTCGAGCTCATCGAAAAGCACCACATCGAATGTGAAGTCGAACGTGCCGGCACCTTGCATTGTGCGGTCGGACGTAAGGGCTTGGAGGAGGTTGAGGCCCGTGCCGAACAGTGGCAGAAGCGTGGAGCGCCCGTCCTGGTGCTAAATGCGGAGGCAACACGCAGCAAAGTAGGCGGTGGCGACTACACCGGCGCGCTGCTCGATAAGCGCGCCGGCACCATACAGCCATTGGCTTATGTGCGAGGGTTAGCGCGGGCCGCGCTTGCGATGGGAGCCAGGATATTTACGCATAGTGAGGCCGTCATGGCGCAACAGAATGGTTTCCGCTGGAGAGTCGGCACCGAAAGCGGATCTGTAGAGGCCGACTGGGTGGTCGTCGCGACGGATGCTTATAGCAAGGGACTTTGGTCTGAGGTACGGCAGGAACAGATTCAACTGCCCTATTTCAACTTTGGCACGCCATGTCTGCCCGATGATCTGAGAAAGTCGATCCTGCCTGAGCGGCAGGGTGTGTGGGACACTCGAGAAGTCCTCTCTTCGTTTCGTCTCGATCGCTCCGGGCGACTCGTGTTTGGCAGTGTTGGTGCGCTTGAGGGGGTTGGGCGATCTATTCACCGCGCTTGGGCCCAAAGATCGTTGCACAAGCTTTTTCCAGGACTTCGGGGCGTCCAGTTTGAAACCGGCTGGTTTGGCATGATTGGAATGACCTCCGACAACTTGCCCCGGCTTCACAAGCTGGACCGCAAAGTCATCGGTTTCAGTGGCTATAACGGCCGCGGAATCGCACCAGGCACTGTGTTTGGCAGTGTTTTGGCTTCGTATGTATTGGGGCAGATCGCGGAGAACGACCTGCCGTTGCCGGTCACCGCCGTTGAAGCCCAGCGCTTTCGTGCAGCGCAGGAGGCGTTTTATACGGCGGGCTCCCAGCTTGTTCACCTGATGGATTCCTGGTTCTGATCACCCCAGCAACCCGGTTGGCTTCACAAGCTGCCCTCGCTCGAAGCATGCCGGTCCTCGTGATGTTGTTATGATGTGTTCAAGGGCGCCGTCATGGAACTTAGCATACCTCGGGTAGACAATCGGATGGTGAAAACGACGAGCTTGCGACGGGTGACGTTCATGACTCGAGCTGTCGGTTCTCCGCCGAATGCCAGTCCGCACCGTGGAGGCGGATCATCTCCCCGACGGATCGCTCGATGAAGACGCGCTCAACGCAAAAGCCGGCAGTGACCGAAGCCGCACTTTAAAAGGGTTTCTCGATATCGCGAGACACCAGCGCGAAGGCCCACCCCAAACTGGAAGCGCTCATGAGTTGCCGTCACGGCGGTCGAAAGGGAAGCGCCAGCCTGTGAGGCGAGTTCTGCGTCATTTCGTTTCGCTGAACCCGTCTGGAAACTCCCTTATGATGGACAGAGCAACTTCGCCTCCCTGCTTTATCCCGGCATCGTAGTGCTAGATGCCAGCGCGGCTTTCTGTTGGGGTGTCATAATTAATCCATGCGCCGAGCGCGTGCGGTGCGCGGCGAAATCTCTTCCGAATAATGAGGTTGTCCACAGGAAGCTGTGAATAGCCGGCATAAGGTTCCGCTATTTGCGGTTGCACGCCGGGAAACGTGTTCCACTGCTCGTAACGAATCGGGGAGAACCGCCAGCTTGCGACTGGCGGCCCCGATTGCCCGCGCAACGCTGCGGACTGCGGGCCAAACGCCGATGTTAGCAGCAACAGCATTACATTCGGTAAGCCCCGAGAGGTCAAGTCCGGCTTTACTCTAGTGACAGAAGTCGAATGGCTACCTATAAGAACGCCAACTACCTACCGCAATCTAACAGCGACTGTTTCGATCAGGATCAGGGGCCAGGAGTCGCGGCTCCCTTTGCCGCTCTCTACCGATGCACGGGCTGTCATCGCGAAATCGGAATTGCAGCAGGCCACACATTGCCTCCGCAAAGCAATGATGCGCATACGTCAGCACAAGCACCATTCGATGGCGTCTGATCGTATGGGCAGATCACAATCCGAAGTGAGCGACCGACAACAACGGAAGTCCGGTTCAGCCGGGCTTCTACACTTGTTTGGAGATGCCCATTCAGGCGAGAGTACTTGAGAATGAGCTAGAAGTATTTCGCGGCTGGGTCTTCAGCATCTTCCACTTCCGGCATCATTACTTTCGATGCATCGGACAGCGAGCCGCCAATGGAATTCAGCATCATTCTGAGAAGATTCAGAGCTTTCGCAAACGTCTTCGCCTCCGATTTGCCGCGCAACCAGCCCACTTGCCATTGCCACTAGCGTCCGGTGGCTCCGGGTTGAACCATCGAAGGTCATCAGACGGCGTTCGCCGCGCCTCGCGCTCGTGCGGTTTGCCTAAGCATTTCGGCGGTTCGCCTAACGGACCCAAGCCGTTTGGCTCTTTGCGGCCCGAAAATCGTTTTGGATTCTTGCGAGTGCGGCCGGTCGCCCGGGCTTTGCTGAGAGGAACGCATGCGCGTGCCATTGAAATTTATTCCTTTATATAAATTGGGTATGGGGACTCCATTTGCAGCTGTGCGCGTGAACGACCCGGTCTGTGTTTGGGTTGGCCGTTCTGTGCCTTTCGAGATGCCCTACCCATGTGGAACCACGCGAGCGCGACAAAGATTGCAATCAGGTGCATGCTCCGAACAAACATTTTCTCGGAAGCAACGGCAATACGGGCAACGGCGATGGATGAAGTTACGATGCTCAACGCGGAGTTAGATCGCTGCAAGGCTGAGCTGAGGGACCTTAACGCGAAGATGAGCTCAATTTCCTGCACGCAGCCGGTGGACATGACCGCAGTCGAGGACGTGGCGAGGCGAATTCGCCAAATTGCCGAACGGGTCGAAGTCTTGACGCGCACCATCCTCCACGGTCCACAAGCCGGAACACAATAAGGCTGCCAGGAGCGCTGCCGGGCGGCCAGTTACAAAGTTAACCCGGCAGGGAGATGCCCAGGTTAGATCATATTTCTAAGCCTTGCGTGTTCTTGCAGCAGCTCAACTTCTTCTGTCTGAGCCCCTGTTGCTTTCGTCAACTGTCGGCCACTTAATCTTGCGAAGCGATTCGCGATCACCGTAGGTCGCAGGAACGTGCGCTTTTAGATGACGTAACGTGCGAGACACGCGATGCAGCTTCTGCGCTGCTACGGTCGAAAATGTCTTAAGCGGGCAGATATTCTGGCGGGAATTGTGCGAGGGCTTTAGCCTCTTCGCCCTGCCCGTGCGTTGGATGTAACCGTTGACATAAGTGCGATGGCAAGGGCCGCGTCCCCAAGCCGGATGATGAGCGGACCTGAGGCGCATTCAGCGAAGCTCGAGTCTGGCAAGGACCGCGAGTGCTCGCCACGAAAGATCGCTTCGCGGTCCTCAAATCGCGTGTTGCTCAGGCAGTCGCCTGCCGAAGCCCGACTTCCCCATGCCAACCGGAGCGTCTTCAGCGCAAAGGCCCCGTCTCCATGGAGCGCCGCCCGCGAACACTTGCGAATGGCGCCTCCTTCATACTCAACATTTCGCGTTGTCGTGTTCAGCCGTATCCGGCTGAAGACGTTAATGTCGGAGACCAGACACTAACGCGCGAGTATTCCGTCGCCTGAGCCGAAGAACATGGTTTTGCCCTCTTCAAGCGGGGCTCGCAAATGGCTTTGGTGGCACGTGGATTGCTGGGACACCGAAAAGAGCCCGTACGATCATGACGGCCTCGAAGTCGCCGGCCCAGGAGTTCGGTGCTACTATACGTGGCGAACGACGGTGGCACCCGCACGGAATCTATGCTTAAGGTCAGATCATGAAACCGGTTCTCGTCTTCGATTGGAATGGAACGTTGCTCGATGATGCATACGCACTGCTCGAAACCACCAATGCAATTCTAGATCGCTTTGGTCGTACAACGATCGACATGAAGACGCTTCGGGAACATTGCGACGTTCCGCTGTCTCTTCTTTATCGCAGCCTCGGACTATCGCGAGACGAGCTTGCGACGGTGGATCGCGATGGGAGTGCAATGTTTCACGACGCCTATGAGGCTCTTGCGGGCAGAGCCGATCTACGCGAGGGCGCGCGCAGAGTCTTGGAGTTGGCGCGCCGAGAAGGGGCTTCGTCCATCATCGTGAGCAACCATATAGCCGACCCTCTGCGCTACCAATTGAGAAGACTTGGAATCAATGACTGCATCGACGATGTGCTCGCGTTCGAAAGCCGCGACACGCAATACAAATCGACAAGCAAAGGAGAGCGACTTCGTCTATACATGCAGAAGAACAACTTGAAACCAGCGTCAACTTTCATCATCGGCGATATGCCGATCGAAACGGATATTGCACGAAATCTCGGACTGATAAGTATAGCCATTACCGGGGGATTTGTTTCCGAGGCGCGCCTGCAAGCGGCGCATCCAGACTACACGATTAACAACCTTCATGAGCTGTTGCCAATCTTACGAAGCTACGGTTTTTTTTGGAATGCACAAATCATGATCGGCGAAGATCACCGCACAGCGTCTGTAAAACCTTGATCATGTCGTCCATGTTGAACGAGTTTATCTCGGCGATTCGAACTCCGCCTTCGACATCGCACGCGTCGCATGGCTCAACTCAGTCGCGAGTCCAGCATCTGCAATACCGAACCCGTAATCGGGTACCTGCCGCACTCGCGGCATTCCAGGCGCCTGTAGTCGTCACCGGTGGACTGCTCGAGGCTTGACGATGCCAGATCGAACAATAACCCATCTCTCACCCACACATTGCCGCTCTTACGACCTCAGCGATCCCAGATAGTCGAGCGTGTTGGCAAGCGTCACATTGTAGAATCGGAGAGCAACTTCACCCCGTGCGTCGAACGCTGACCCCAGCTATTCCATCGCAAGTCAGTACTGGTCTGGACGAAATCAGCAGTAGGCCGGGGTCATGGTTGGACGCTGACGGGGCCAGTTGGGCATCCGGAACTCCGCAACCGTAACAGCACCAGCGCTCGTGCCGCACGGTACGCCAAAGGCACCGGTTCGGTTTGACGCGCGGGTCGCGCTGCCGGATGGAGATGCGCTTCGCCGCTGCTGGCGGACATAGTCCAATTCGCTCCCACACCCCCTACCCAGGGGACCTGTTCGTGTGCGCCACAGGCGAGTCAACGACCTGACTTTCTGAGCCGCTGGGAGAACTCGGCGGCTGCTCCTCAAGATGCATGCGCTCGCGCGCGTTCGCGGGCTTCGCGGCGACGCTGGAAGCGCTCGCGTCAGCGGTTCGCTCGTTCCGAGGGCTGGGCACCGATGGCACCGGCCCGGCCGTTTCGACTGGGACCTTCTCCGTCGGCTCGTCTTGGCCTGGGCGCGCCTCCATGGTCTCGAGCACAACTCGCCCTCTCACCGTGATTCTCCAACCGCCGTTTTGGCGCTCAACGAGGCCGTCCGAAAAAATGTCCAGCCCGGGAACGCGCGCGGCCAGCCGTTTGGTGCGCTCGGCCCATTCCGGGCCGCTGGTCGCGAGGATTGCCATGTCCCGCTTGAGGTCCGCCATCACGGCAAATCCTTGGGGGTAACTCACCAGGATCTTCAAGACTGTGACCTGGAAGTTCACTCCGCACCTCGCCCGATCAACGCCACATGATCGACGCTCGGGCCAGGGCTTTACGCCCTATATGCCGCAGCAGCTTCGGCGTTGTTTCGTCGGTCTTTGCGGCTTCGACGATCTCGGAGGCCAAACCAGCGCCGCTCCCCTTGCGCGGAAGCGTCTGGCAGACCTCGTCGAGTACCGCTTGCGATAGAGCGGTCGTGGGGTGTTCAAACATGGACGCCTATCCTACCGCAAGTCTTTCGACCTTGGGATTCCCGCAGTTGAGGTAAACTCTGCCGCGTTGCGCACGAGGGCTCGCGCTCTACTGATGTACCGCGGTCTTGATTCTGATCGATGCGGACTCAAATTGGTAGGCCGAGCTGCAGCTCGGCCTACGGTTCGCCCTGGCGTGAAGACAAGAAGGCGGATCGGCTTTGGAGCGGGTATCTCGTTTGAAGGAAGACGAGCGACAAGTTTCGAGCTCGCAGCGGCTCGAAATCGGGACGCGTCCGGTCCTGCTCCGCGTGATGATCTCGAGATCGTTGAACCTGCCCCTCAGTTTAACCGTCCGGCCCCGCGAACCTTTGTCCTCGCAGTGCATCCAGACCTTCTCGATGAGCGGCTGTGCCTTCCTGACAACGGGGGGGACGCCGGGGTGTCGACACCCAGTCAAGGCGATGCCGGTGATCTTGACGACGCGGCGCCGCGTGCAACCGCCCGCAACTGACTGGAAAGCGCACACAGCAAATATCAGTCTCCTCACACCGGCGTCGGACTTGAACGCTTCCCCGATGGTAGCAAGCGGACTTTCTACGTGGCCACCCCGCGCCGCAACAATGTGACGAATTCATTTGCATATCCGTCATGTGCAGCGACGCTGCCTGCATCAGCCGAGCGACTCGGTCGTAAGCTCGTCGTGCAGCAGATGTTCGCGATTGAACATGAGAGGCCTCCATCATCATTCAACATCCCGCGTTTGTCGTGTTCAGCCGTGTCCGGCTGAAGACGTTAATGTCGGGGACCAGACACTGAGGCGCGAGTATCCCGCCGTTGGCGCCGAAGAACATGGTTTTGCCCTCTTCAAGCGAGGCTCGCAAGCGGCTTTGGTGGCACGTGGATTGCTGGGACACCCCAAAGATTCTGTACGACCATGACGGCCTTGCTGTCGCTGACCCAGGAGTTCAAATGAAGCTTGCTCGATTGATCGAAAATGCCATGGACATTGCGCTGTTGCCTACGTCCGGCTTAAAGCTTTGCCGCGTTGCCCCGCGGGTGGCTATCTCCGAGGTCGAGCACCATTTTCTCGAGGAGTATTCGCACCCTCTGCGCCTGAAGTCTTCCTCGGTGCCGTTTAGCAACGCCCGAGGGGGCATTCGCGTGGGCCACGGCATCTGTCTTCCTCGCCGAACCATAATCGACCCTCGCGTGTAGCCGAGCGGATGGCGGCCCGTGTTCTGATCTACGGTGGTTGCCTCGAGGGGGAGCCGACAACCCCGCGCCTTTTATCGAAACGCATGGCTACGGTATCGAGCCCGGGCTGAAGAGCGGAATGTGAAGCGAGGGACGGAGGTGCCATCGCCCCTTGCTTCACACGAAAGCTAGAGGAGTTCAACAAAATGCGCGCCCCGACCTATTCCGAAGCCTTGGAATTCGCGATCGACCGATCCTACGACATTAACCTCGACATGTTGAGGTCACGGAATTTGCACCTTGACACGCACAACGATTATCTCGTCGGCACATATCCGCCTCTCAAGGCAATGGGCGATCTAGATGCCGAAAACTTGTTGCTTCAGGTTACGCCGTCAATTGATCTCTACTTTCACGTCCCCTTCTGTGATCAGCATTGCACCTTTTGCCACTTCGCCAAAGAAATCCATCCATCGCCCGAGCGAGTGGAGCGCTATCTGGCGGCCTTAGATAAAGAGATGAGTTGGTCGGACGCGGCACTGGCTGACAGAGCTGTTGAGACTGCTTTCTTCGGAGGCGGTACCCCCTCGTTCCTGACCAACAGTCAACTCAAAACGCTATTTGGTATGATTGGCCGGCGCTTTGATCTGTCTAAGTCGGAGGTGAGCTTCGAATTACATCCCTCTCTTGCAAAGCAAGTGGATGCTGCAGATCGCATATCGACACTGCTCAGATCCGGCGTAAACCGCTTTGTATTGGGCGTTCAGAGTCTAGATCCGAGCATTTTACGCATACTAAACCGCGGACACCGCGTGGACGAGGTAGTACAACTGGTAAGATTGCTGAATGAGATGGGCGTTGAGAATCTCTCGCTCGACCTCATGTATGGATTGCCGCAGCAAACGCTCCGTAGCTGGTACGACTCACTCATCGGCTTACTAGATTTGGGGATAGAGAAGTTCAATGTATTCCCCTTGATGTTCAAATCTACAGACCCCGTGGCCCGCCATTTGGCTCAGGGACGATATCAATTCGCCGGGGCTAAGGAGCGCATTATCATGCATTTTATGGCCGAGCACATCCTCACGACACTGGGCTATCGTCACGGGCCGATTTTCTACTGGAGTAAGCAGTCGCAGCCACACTCGGTTCAACAGCGCCGCAAATACGATTCCTGGAACGACAATAATCTGGTTCCGTTTGGGGTTGCCGGATTTGGCTACATGAGCCAGTGCCAGTTCTATAACGAGGCAGATTTAGATCGTTACCTATATAGGGTCGAGGCTGGCGAGAAGCCAGTGTGGAAGGGTGTTGTCCTGTCGCAAGATGATCTCATGCGCAGAACAGTAATGTTTGCCCTGCGAAGCAGTGGAGTGTCGCTCTCCCGCTTCGAGCAGGAGTTTGGGGTGTCGATTGAGAAATGCTTTGGCCGCGAGCTGGAAAAGTTGAATGAGGCAGGCCTCATCTGCATTTCAAATGACGGCCTGCTTTCGTTAACTGCCGCCGGCACCATCAATTCGGGCGCGGTATCGCTGCTATTCTTCTCGAACAATATACTTGAGCAGGTCGCGTATAACGACAGTAGGATAGCAGACAAACGAACTGATCTGCTCGAAAAGCATGATTACTCACCGGCCGCTCGATACGGATCAAGTACCGAAATGCAAGTTGCATTTCGATGAAGCCGCGGGCGGGCTCGTTTATGGTCACTCCTTTTTCCGTTTCCACTCCGCAAAGCTCGCCTTGCGAAGGGCACGACATATTTTTGCATCTGGCCGATAGTATTGATCGGCGGCAGCGAGAACGTCCGCTTGGGCTGGTCAGCAATTTTGTCACCGATGAACTGCCGCACTGCATTGCGGAAATCAAATGCAGTGAACGACCAGATGAAGCGGTTAAGGCGCTTGGACGCAGCGTCCACGCGATGATCGCCGCGAGTGACTATGATGCGTTGCTGCGAAGTCTTCCGCAGTCCGACTTCGAGATCGCTAAGACAGATATCCAATATCTCGTAAATTGTGCTTATCAGATGTCTGCGTTTGCCGGCCTTCACCCCCTGGACGCCGAGCTGACGGTGGGAGAGGCACTGAGCCGCCTTGCGCGATCAAGTTGTGACCGGCAACCCGGCATCGAGGTCCTCTCCTATGAAGATATGATCCTTACGAATCCGTTGCAGAACGATCCACGCGTATACTGCCTCGGCGCGGCCGGGGTCGAGGAACGAGATTTTTGCTTAGGCCATCAGATCATCGAGAGCGAATTGCAGTCAGCAATGGACGCTCTCCTTGACTTGCGTGATGCGGCCGAGGTGGATGCGGGGCAATGTCTTGCGCTTTGCTTGGCGCGCCTTGAGTCAGCAAACTATATTCTGACGCGCTTTTATGAACATATGTCACCGGACCTATTTGGCCAATTTCGTGTGTTTTACGGAAAAAATCCTTACAAGAATACGCTTGGTCCAAGCGGCCGCTTCTCGGCCCGGATCGTGGCAGTGTCGGTGCTACTACTAGGTGAAGAACTCTTCCACCAGAAACCGCAATTCTATAGTGATCTATATCGGCTTTCCGAATATTATCCGCAGAGGTGCATTCACGAGGTATTCCGCTGGCTCTCGTCAGACAACGGGAGTGCACCGATCAAGCCGAGTTGGCTAGAAGGGAAAGCGGAGTTTCCCAGGCTTGCGACGATTTCGCCAGTAGTGGAGCATCACGGCGACGAAATCGGAAGGCTGCGCGCGTCCTGCATTTGTGCGCTGGATCGGTTTACCCTGATGCACCGAAGTACGGCGTTAAAATATACCGTCGAGCCGGGTCGTCCAATCGTCGGCGTTGAGGTATCGGAGAATGTTGAGGCTGTCCTTTCTCAGCGACTGTTGACAGAGGCGGGTCGGTAAGCTGACGGTGGCCCTGCTTGGCTAAACAGAAACGATGCCATAGGCGCGGTGTTCGACGCGCGTCGAGAGGTGATAATCGATGTCTCAAGACGAACTGATCGTTCGTCGGTTCGAGTCCGGGGATAGCGATGGTGTATGGCATCTGCACAGAAGCGCATCGCAGCATGTTGGTGTGTGTGGCCCGGAAGGGACCTGGGAGGATGATTTACGCAGTATCGGCGCAGTATACATCGGGTCGGGCGGAGACTTCGTAGTTGCCTATATTGGTCCCCAACTCGCTGCCATGGGTGGGCTGAAACGTGTCGATGACGATGTCGCAGAAGTTAAACGTATGCGAGTCGATCCCGACTTTCAGCGACGAGGGCTTGGAAGGAGGGTTCTTCGTGAATTGGAGTCGCGAGCTGTTGCTCTCGGTGTCAAGTGGATGATGCTCGACACAACAACGATCCAAGCAGGGGCTCAGAGACTTTACGAGACCGCTGGCTATGTTCGCCGCAAGGAAGGGACGTTGCACGGATATGCAGTGATCTTTTACGAGAAGCGGCTCATTGGCCAGGACGACCCCACATGAGCAAATGATGCGGATATTCGAATGAAGCTCTACGGACCGCTCAGATAAAACCGTCACATCCCGCGAAGACCCCCTTTCAACAGTCCCGCGAGATCTGGGGCCGGAATGAATCGTGTCACTGTAGCTGACGAGGACTAAAGATTTCGCAACCGACAGCCCTCGAACGCACGCCCAAACTCACACCTGCCTGAATCAGCGTTGAGCTCAAAAGAGAGCTGGAGCGGTGCGCCCGCGACTTATCGGCATCCGAGATCAGCTGCAACAGCTCAACGCGTCGACCTTGCCGCGGCACCGAAGCGCGTATCACTTATCAGCCCCCAGTCTTCCAGCAGACAAGACCTGCTCAAGGCCAATCTGTCGGCACGGCGCTCGGTCGGACAATGAGTAATCGGCTGCCAGCGGCTCCAAGTTACGAGCGTCTGTGTAGCGCGTCGATCTGGATGGGAAGGCGCGGCAATCTGGATGGCGACAGTGTCGCGGCGGAGAGATGATTGGCGCGCAGATTGTCGCGCAAGAGTTTTGTTGAAGTCTGATTGTCGCGGAGCGCCAATCAGCGACGGTTTTCGGTGCCGCGTGTGAGGCGCGCCCTGGACCACGCTTCCGTTCGAGCGCGGTGCGCCTGCGACATGAGGTGCCCCCAAGAGGGAAAACCCGATCCTAACCGGTCTTGCCGACTTGTGGATTCAGGAATGTTAAACTTCGCCCCAAGTACAGCATCGAATTGGCGAGCAGAATTGTCTCAAAGGCCGCTCAGAGCGCAGGCAACGCACCCGGTGACGTTGCACGCCCTGGCTTTTTGAGCTGGGCCAGGCCATCTTCTTCAAGTGTCGCACGGAACTCACGATACATTCCACTCGTTCCTGCCCATCTCTCTTCCCGTCGTCCAGCCATGGCTCGAAAATCAACTGTGCCTCGCCGCCTGCAGCCCATGCTGGCCACGCTGACAGATTCGGCCTTCGACGATCCCAATTGGGTCTTCGAGGACAAATTCGATGGTTTTCGCATGGTCGCGGAAATCCGGGGTGGTCGGGTCGCACTCTACAGTCGCAACGGGAAGATCATCAGCCACTCCTATGTCGAGGTCGCGAAAGCACTTGAAGGCGTGAAGGCGGACGCTGTCATCGATGGCGAGCTGGTTGCGATCGGAAAGGACGGCGTATCCCATTTCCAGTTGCTTCAGAACGCCCTGCGCCATGAGGCTAAGCTCTTATACTGTGCGTTCGACCTCATGTTCACAGGCGGGGAGGATCTGCGTGCGCTGCCGCTCCTCGAGCGCAAGAAGCGGCTCAAGGCCATCCTGCCCCGTCACAAGCTGATCGCGTTCAGCAACCATCGCAAAGGCAATGGCAAAAAGTTCTTCGCAGAAGCCGAACGGAGACATCTCGAAGGCATCATGGCCAAGCGCGCCGACAGCCCCTACGCGTCTGGACGCCGGACCGCCGATTGGCTGAAGGTGAAGACCACGCAGCGGCAGGAGGTCGTGATTGCCGGCTTCACAGCGCCGAGGCGAACCCGGCCGTTCTTTGGCGCTCTTGTGTTAGCGGTACGCGAAGATGACGCCTGGCGGTACATCGGCCACGTCGGCACCGGCTTCAGCCAGCAGGCTCTCGAAGAGCTTCACGGCAAGCTCGTGAAGCTCAAGACCGCCAAGTCGCCGTTCCCAGCCAAGGTGAAGGATGAGCAGGTCACGACCTGGGTACGCCCTGCATTGGTCGCAGAAGTGAAGTTCGCGGAGTGGACCAGCAAGGGCGAGCTGCGCCAGCCGGTCTATCTCGGGCTGCGGTCTGACAAAAACGCGAAGGACGTTGTTCGCGAAAGGAGCCGGTCGCGAAAATAATGCGCTTGTGACGAAGCATACGACTTAGAATTCAGCCGGCTTCGCGCTCGGATGTCGAAGGCCACGGCGGAAGGGGCGGCAACCCGAGAGCCTTGCGTACCGGTCCGAACGATCGCCGGTGAGCTGCGCATGCGCCAAGGCTGGCGAGCGCCTCATAATGAGCCGGCACCGGGTAGCCCTTGTGATCAGCGAATCCGTAGCCGGGGTGACGCACGTCGAGCGCCCGCATGACCCTGTCGCGCTCGACTTTCGCGAGGATGGAGGCGGCCGCGATGCTGGCGGACTTGGCATCGCCCTTAATAATTGCCTGCTGAGGGATGTCGATTTCCTTCAACCGCTTCGCATCGATCAGCAAGTGCTGCGGCGTCAACCCTAGCCCCCGGACCGCCCGCTGCATCGCCTGGATGCCTGCCCAATAGATGTTGATTGCGTCGATCTCCTCGACCTCGACGAATGCTACGCACCAACTCTCTGCCTTTTCTTTGATTTCCTTCGCGAGTTCTTCGCGAGCCGCGGCGTCGAGTTTTTTCGAGTCGTCGATCCCGACTATCCGCGTGCCTGGTTTAAGGATCACGGCTCCAGCGGACACGGGCCCGGCGAGAGGGCTCATTCCGGCCTCGTCCACACCTGCCACGGCAAAATGGCCGCTCTCCCAGAGCGAGGTCTCGAAGCGGAGCATCTTGCGGAGGCGCTGCCCTTCGGACCGATTTTCGAAGCGACGTTTATCGATTGCAGCCAGGATGGCACGCGCTCCCGCGCGGCTGTCGGCCCGCAAGATCTGCTCCACGCTGGCCTCGAGCGGTCTTTTCTCGACGATGTAGCGCTGACGCAATACGTCTAGTGAATACTGGGACATAACGCCCTTCGTGAAGACTGTCTGTAGGGAAGCGTGTCGGTGAATTTTGTGGCGATTGTCTGAAGTACCTATACCGCCTCATCGGCTGCGCGACGCCCTCTCGAAGGAACTGGCCCGCTTTCACTTCCGCGTCGCCACTGACACCGCGTCCATCTGCCTCAGAGGGAACCAACGGGTGTGTTCATCCCGAGCAAGGCCAATACGTCATGCCCGCGACAGAGAAATGGCGATGGCATGCTAGCCGCGCTAGCCGAGCGCCCGCTTAACCTCGTCCACGGCCCTATGCCCCGTTGCTTCGGCTTCGCCCTCTCGCCTTTCCTGGCGTCGCGCACCGCCCGCCGGGCCACCATTAGCCTGTCGACGAAATGATCTCGCGTGACATCTCGAGAGTGTGATTTGCCCTCCGCCAGAGCCTGCCGCGAACAACAAAACAGTGGCCGTCCGGCGTCACCGAATGCCTCACGAGAAACCTAAGCCGACTTCCGCTGCGGCTTGGCCGCCGGCTTCTTCGCCGCGGCCTCTTTCGCCGGCTTTTTGCCTGCGATCGGCATCAGCATTTCCTTCTGCCCGGCGGCCGCCTTGCGCGGCTTTTTTCCTGATTTCTTGGATGCCTCTGCCGCGGCCCCCTCTCGTCCGATGCTCTTGCGCAGTGCTTCCATCAGATCGACCACGTTCTCGCCGCGGGGTCGCGCTTTCGCGGTGATGGGTTTGCCGGCGCGCTTCTGGTTGATGAGCTCGATGAGAGCGGTTTCGTACTGGTCTTCGAACTTGTCCGGCTCGAAATGTCCCGCCTTCTGGTTGACGATATGCCTGGCGAGATCGAGCATGTCCTTGGTGACTTTGACGTCCTGGATGTCGTCGAAATACTCATCCGCGGAACGGACTTCGTAGGGATAACGCAGCAGCGTCCCCATCAGCCCTTTGTCGAGCGGCTCGAGCGCGATGATGTGTTCGCGATTGGTCAGCACCACCCGACCGATCGCGACCTTGTTCATCTCGCGGATCGTTTCGCGAATGACCGCGAAGGCATCGTGCCCAACTTTGCCGTCAGGGCGCAGATAATAGATAATAAGGACGGATGAGATATCGCGGATCGATCTCGCTGCGGTCGACGAACTCGTCGATCTCGATGGTTCGCGTCGATTCCAGCGCGACGTTCTCCGCGACGGGCGCCACGAGCCTCTCTCGCAGCTTGTAACCCGTCACGGAAAAACCCAGCCTGCACTCTTACTCTGAGCCTCTAGCGCCATCTGCCTGGGCCCAGGCCCGATCAGGCGTGCGCCCAAGGGCGCATCGCCTCAACGGAAAATGGCACCCGGAGAGCGTGAGCATAGCGACCCGAAGGGGCACGCGGGTCCGAGTGCAGCGACGAGACCGGTTAAAAGGGCACCCGGGAACGGGGCAGTGATAGCGATCGCCGCAGGCGGGCCCCTTTCCCGAGTGCCCCCGGCGAGGAGCACCAAAGGCCTAGCGCGAGGGATCGAAGCCGCAAGGCCGAGACGCTACGCGGCTCGGTTCACGAGAGCCCGGTGCGGCCCCGGCCGCGCGCGCCAAAACCTGAGCGAACGTGATGCAGGCAATGATACGAGAACCGCCCGGCATTCTCACAGGAGTCTCACAATTATGGAAGAGAGGCCTGTGGGCCGAGCGAAAGCGAAGATCACTCGCGGACGCGGCGAAAGAGGCATCCGCAGGAGGGTCAGCATAGCGCCTACGCGTAGCGGCGAGACCCGGGACCGAGTGCAGTCGTGAGACCCGTTAAAAAGACACCCGAGCTCGGGCATCGATAGCGACGCCGGAATGCAATGACGGCGCGACCCGAGAGCGAGTGCCTCCGGCGAGCGACTCAATACGGCTTCACGTCTGCTTGGTATCAATTTGCTTTTGTGATACCGTCTCACTCGTGCGCATGTCTATGCACGGCGTGGGCATGTTCACTGGAGCCAATTCTTATAGAGGACGACATGGCCAAGAAAGCGAAGAAGGCAAAGAAGACCGCGAAGGCAGCTACCAAGAAGGTGGCAAAGAAGACTTCAAAGAAAAAGAAGTAGTCGTATCGGCTACTGATCTGGTGCCGTCTCCGGGTCGCAACCCGGATGAAAAGCGAGACCTTCCAAAGGATATGAAGCGTCCTTTGCAGCCGTTCGGTATCGCGGCACGCTAAGATAAGGCCGGACCTTTGTGCAGGTGGCTGCTGCATAAAGGTCCGGTTTTTCGTTTCTGCCCGCAAAGCGTGATCTGCTCGTGCGCGAGGGATCGAAGCCGCAAGGCCGAGACGCTGCGCGGCTCGGTTCACGAGAGCCCGGTGCGGCGACAGCCGCACGCGCAAAACGGACAAGGAGCGACCACCTGAGCTCGGACGTCTGAAGCATCGGGAAAACGGTTTCTTCAGTTCGTTCTTGCCCACCCGAGCGCCCGGCCATAGCGATGGGGAACGTCTGCGGGACTAAACGATTCGTCTCAGCGTGGGAGAACCTTTGAATGCTGATGACCAAGCAGAGACGGCCGCCGATCCGCACCCTGCGGTTGGGCGGTCCACGTGCTTCAGGAAGCGGGCGCTATTCGCGAGTGCCAGGAGCACGGTTGGATGCAGGATCGCGCCGATCCCCATGCACGGGAACGGGCCTTTGACATCGCCCGTGGCGCCCCGCCGGCAGGCGTCTCCCCCGATGCAGCGGTGGCCGAGGTGCGCGACTTGCTCGACTCGATTGGCGACACCTGCCCGGAGTGCCCTCCAGATTAGAAGGGCTGGTGCTGGACCCAAAAATGCCAGCCCGGCTTTCCATATCAGCGGGCCAGCCTTTTCTCCACGCGCTTGCGGGAATTACCGACCTTCTTGACGGCCTTCTTCACCGCAGAGGCCGAGCGGCCAGTCTTCTGTGCTTCATACCGGACTTCGTGGTCCTGCCCTTTCGCGACCCGGGCGCGATCCTGTTTGCGTCCACGCGCGGTCTTCTTCTTCGCTGCGGCCATCGGCTCCTCCTCTTTAGAAGTGATGGCAATGCAACGCTGCAAGGATTCACGGGTTCCGTTCCTTGTAGGCCGCATCTCAGTGGCCACAAGGATGACCATGGACGATTGGCGCCCATCCATCGAGCAGCAGACCGTCCCAGGAAATGACGCCGTCATCCCATCTCGACGCATGCTCGCGGTACATCGAAGCCCAATGAGGGCTCCATTCGATGATCTGGTCGTTGAGACCATCGTGCACGCGACACGTCATATCGGGATCGAACGTGTCCATCGAGTTCATGCCGGATGTCCGGGATCGACGTCCTCGGGCGTCTTCTTTTCCAGCTGAGGTGTCACCCTCGTCGGACTTTCCTTGCAGGTTACGCCGCGCGGACCCAGCTGATCGCGCCGAATGTCGTCCTCGGAGCGTTGGGCTCCATGCCATTCGCGGGCTTCTCAGGCATCATTCCATCCGAGCCTTGTCTTTCAGGTCGCGGATCCGGATCTCGGCTTCCTCCTTCGAAGTGACGATCTCCGATTCATCCGGCACCCGAGCGATCGCGCTGAGCCTCTTGAGCTCGGCGAGTTGTTCTGCAGTTGGTTTTTCCATCTTCGAATCCTTGAGCGCCTGCACGAAGGCCTCGTCGTCAAGCACATCCAGCAGCTGGTTTATGGTTTGCTCGCAATCTCTGGGGCCAAGCTCGACATATCGGGCCAGGATGCCCTGAGCGTCTTCCAGGGCCTTCGCAACTCGCCGTTCCGGATCCATGACCGGTACTCCACATACTCACGGGAAAACGCCGCTATGAACGGCCCGTTCCTTTGCTCAGTCCCTTGAACGAGCTGGCTCGAAGGAGCCCTTCGGAGGTGATGTCGCGGTACTCGATGTCGGCATAGAACTTGGGTTCGACCCACGTCGCCTTCGGCTTCCTGATGGTTTTCGTCAGCCTCTGCTTCGGGCTGACTACGGTATCGAGCGCCTTGCGGATATGCGCCGAAGTGGTCCGGCTCCATCCCGTGCCGACCTTCCCCATGTAGACGAGATCCTTGCCTTCCTTCTTGCCCAGATAGAGTGCGGCCACGCCAGATGGGTCCTTGATGAAACCGACCACGGGAAACTTGCCCTTCTGAACGACCTTGATCTTCTGCCAGGCTTCGACCCGCTCCGATCGGTACGGCGCATCCACGCGCTTTGAGATGATGCCCTCATAGTTCAACTTGCTGGCGGCAACGAACAGCGCCTGCCCGTCCCCTTCATGGTGTTCACTAAAGAAGATGGGCTCCTGGAGCCTGTGCTCCTCGATCAACTCCTTGAGCAGCCTTTTCCGCTCAAGCTGCGGCTCCTTCCGCAAATCCTTGCCATCGAGCCACAGCAGATCGAACGCGAAGAAGATCAGGCGGTCCTGGTCGCCTCTGCCGAGGTCCGCCTGCAGCTCGGAGAAATTGGTGCGACCCTCATGGATGACGACGACTTCGCCGTCGACAATGGCCTGCCCCTCGATATCGAAGGCGGCAGCTATTCTCGAAAACTTGCTGACCCAGTTATAGCCGTTGCGGGTGTAGGCCCGGCGATCGTCGCCGTCGATTCGGAGCTGGATGCGGTACCCATCGTATTTGATTTCGTGAATCCATTGGGATCCCGAAGGTGCCTTCATCTTCAGGGTCGCCAGTTGGGGGCTGATGAACCCCGGCATCTGAGGAGCTTCTGGCTTCTCGGCCGGAGGCGCCGCTCTTGTACGCTTCGCCACGCTACGCAACTCACAAAAAAAACCCGCCGCCGGGTTGGGGCCGGTGGCGGGCAGTTTACTTACCTTACTCAACGAGTCTCGCAACTTCGAAGGTGGCGAGGAGTTCCTACGATCTCGCTGGTTCTCAAGCTTTCGAATATGAGCGACCCGGCCCGCCTTTAGTGCAGTGCCAAAAAGGCCAATCCCTGTCGCATCGAACTCCGGTCGATAGCGGGCGTTTACCTGGCATGTCAGACGCATTCGATTACTTTCGGGCCTACGCGGTGCGAGCTCTCTGCAAAGCGAGATCCATGCCGACAGGCAGGATGAAGCATCTGCAGCTGGTGGCCGGACGGATCTACAATCTCCTCAAGAAGGAAGCTGCCTACGGCCCCAATATCCAGCACCTGAACGATTTCCGCGCAGCCCAGGAGCTTGAGAGCTCTCTCGATCGCCAGCCAAGTGGCCGCTCCGGCGGTCGCCTTACTTCGGCGGCGCCGCAAAGCGTCGACCGGGAGGCTCGCTGATGCCTTCGCTCGACACTCGCGGTGTAGCAAGTCTCCTGCGAGAGTACGCGCAGCGTACCGCCCTGCGAGGCGGCAATCCCTACAGGGCGAAAGCCTACTCGCGAGCCGCAGACAGCCTGGCGACCCTTGCCGTTCCTCTGGACGTGCTCATCGCCGAAGACCGTCTTACGGAGATCCCGGGCGTCGGCGACGCGATAGCCGACATCATCACCAAGCTTCACAAGACGGGCAATCATCCCGGCCTCGAAAAGCTGCGGAAGGAGATCCCCGGGGGCGTGCTTGAGCTGCTGGCTGTACCGGGTTTGCGTCCGGAGAAGGTGCTGCGGCTCTACCAGGATCTCGGTGTCACCTCCCTCGCGGAATTGGAGGCCGCCGCCAAGGACGATCGCATCAAGAAGGCGAAAGGACTCGGTGCCGCGCTGCAGACCAAGATCCTGCAAAATCTCGCAATCGCCAAAAGCGGAGAAGGCCGCCTTCACCTGCACCGAGCCGCCGCCTTGCTCGCGCACGCGAAGGAATCCATTCGCAAGGCACGCCCCGAACTCAAGCGCGTGACGATCGCTGGCGATTTCCGTCGAGGCTGCGAACTCGTCGCCGACCTCGCCATCGTTGCGGAGGCTGCCAAGTCGGACGAGACAGCGATGCCATCGTCCGAAGGACTGCAAGTCCGGGTGTCCGACCGCAAACATTTCGGCGCCGCCCTTCTCTTCGCCACCGGCTGCGCCGCTCACATCGAGCAGCTCCAAGCCTTGGCCGCCGAGAAGGGCATGCGGTTGGACGCTCACGGCCTGCACAAGGGCCGCACACTGATCGCCGGCGAGGAGTCTGACATCTACCAGGCTCTCGGGCTGCCCTTCATCGATCCCGAGCTCAGGGAGGGCCGCGGCGAGGTCGAGCTGGCCTTGAAGGGCAAGTTGCCGAAGCTTGTGACCGACAAGGACCTGCGCGGAATCCTGCACTGCCACACCGATGCTTCCGATGGGACAGAGACCCTGGAGACGATGGCGAAGGCGACCCGTCAGCGCGGCTTCGAGTATTTTGGCGTCGCCGACCATTCCAAGTCCGCCCATTACGCCGGCGGTCTCTCCCTCGAAGAGATCGTGCAGCAGCACAGGGGAGCCGACCGCTTGAGAGCGCTTCGGTAAGGACTTTCGGATCCTCAAGGGCATCGAGTCGGACATTCTGGCTGACGGGTCGCTCGACTACGACGACGAGGTGCTTGAACGTTTCGACTTCGTGGTCGCCAGCATCCACGGCCGTTTCAAGCTGGACCGCAAGGCGCAGACCCAGCGCCTGCTTCGGGCCATTTCCGATCCTCACACTACCATCATCGGCCACATGACCGGGTGGCAGCTGCAGCGGCGGCCGGGCTATGAGATCGACATCGAGAAGGTGCTTCGGGCATGTGCAAAGCATGACGTCGTTGTCGAGATCAACGCGCATCCATGGCGCCTCGACCTGGATTGGCGCTGGCACCGGGCTGCGCTCGAGTTTGGCTGCATGCTGAGCATCAATCCGGACGCGCACTCGATTCCCGAGCTCGACCACATGCACTGGGGCGTCGAGATGGCTCGCAAGGGCGGCGTACCCGCCGACCGGGTCCTGAACGCGATGCCGCTTCCCGAAATCGCACGCTACCTGCGCCAAAAGCGGCGTTCGCTTGCCCGCGCTGCCTGATGTCGCACCCGCACGACCTCTCACTCGAGGGAAGGGTGGTTGCGGTAGCCGCCGATCGCGGCCACCACTTCAGCAAGCCGCCACGGGAACGGATCGTGCTGGTGGAAGGTCACGGTGTCGACGGCGATGCCCACGCCGGCGCCTTCGTCCGGCACCGATACCTCGCCCGTCGCCAGCCCCGGCTTCCCAATCTGCGGCAGGTTCACCTGATCCCATCCGAGCGATTTGCGCACCTCCTGGAAGCTGCCTTCGCAGTCGCAGCGGGAGACCTCGGCGAGAACATCACCACGGCCGGACTGGATCTCGAACTGATGCCGCTCGGGACGCTGATCGAGCTCGGGCCCACGGCGATCATCGAGTTGACAGGCCTCCGCACGCCCTGTGTCCTAATCGACCGCTTCCGAGCTGGCCTGAAACGGCACGTGCTCTCGTTGGCGGAAACAGGGCCTCCATTCAAATGCGGGGTGCTGGGAGTGGTTCGGGCCGGTGGAGCGGTTGCGGCCGGCGACACCGCGCGGGTGCGCTTCCCGTCCACCTCCTTTGAAACCTTGCCGGCGCTGTAAGAGCCCGGCGTACAACTCGGCCGATTGATGGCCGAATCGAAAAGCGCTCGGTAGATCGCGCTGGCATGGCCGCAAACAAGGTAACGGCGGTACGCTTGGGGCTGGGGAAGCAATCGACGGTCCGGGACTATCAAGCCGCCCAGCTTCACTGGCGGCTTTTTCTTTGGCTCGACCGTGCCTCAAGAGGCATTCGCCCTCGCTCGTTCACGGGCCTCTCGGCGACGCTGCGACCAACCCCGTCTAGTCAATCCACAAGTGTGATAGCCTCACCGCCTTTGGCATTCGGGCCTAGCGCGGTTTGGCGCGCAGATCGGCACTATCCGTGCGCATTTGGCCTTCGGGCCAGGCGTCCGGGACAGGGAGCGCATAACCGGTGCCGAGCCCGTCCAGGAGGGCGCCACGTCGCTGCCGCCAAGCCAGCGACGAGGCATGATCTGCAGCCGCAATATCGGCGATCCAGGCGGCCTTGCCATTGTACGACGCCGCCAAAGCGACATCGAAGAGATTTTGATCTGAATGGCAGCACGGCAGGCTTACAAGTTCGTCCCGAAGCGCGGCGAGGGGCGCCGAATCGGGAACGCGAAACACGACATGCAATATCTCGTCCACACCAGCCGGACCGATGTAGCGTGTTGTCACGGTCCTGCGCAGTGCGCGCCACAGCGCGACACCGCGCGTGGGATCTTGAATGAGCAGCGCCTCACACAGCGCAAGGAACGCAGTCTCCGCAAGGCGCACGCGTCTGCGGAAATCCGTATCGATGTCGTCCGAGCCTTCCAGCCAGCGATCGATCATGTCGGATGCATGCTGGATCACAGGAACCAGATCGACGGCATCAATATTGGTGAGATAGAGGCTCGCTCCTGATTGCCTTGCTTCCTCAATGCGGGCTGTTGCGGTCTCTACCGCACGTTGGTGAGCCTTGATGCGCGCATCGGCATCGAGCGCAGCGCGGATCGCTGCTGGGCTACTTCGGTCCTGCGGATCTGGCCTCAGCTGCACGGAAACGAAGAACGGTGTGAATCTCTTCTCCGTCCGGTCGACCGTGAGTGTCGAACCCGGGTCCGGTTCTGCGATTTTATTGGCGGCAAGCACGTGACCGAAGATCTCGGCAGCAAGCCGCACCTCAGTGGGATCGGCGCCGCGGACGCGAGCCGCTTCCAGCAGGCGCCACGGCGCAAGCCGCGGCCCCAACTGGTCAAAGGGCAGAGCCGATTCGGCCCTGATAAGTGCGCCAGTGCCATAGTGGTTGACCCAGACATCAGCCGACGGGCTCCAGGCCCAGGCCTTTGCGGCAAGATATCGCCCAAACCGAGCGGCATCGGCTAGCGTCAGCAACCGAAACAGCACGCCTTCCAGCTCATGATCGGGCTGGTCGATCAAACTTATCAGCCACGACCAAGCGCTGTCGCTAAAGCCGCCCGGGTGAACCGACAAGAGTACGACGAGATCACGCGGCTGCTTGGCAGGCGCCGCGCCGTACCGCGCAATCAGGGTGTCAACGTCCGCCGAGGACGGAGTTCGTATGACCTCGGCAAAATCGGCAGGGATGAATCTGAGATCGGCCGCAATGAGCCTATCGTACTGAGGTTGTACATCATCAAGTGACTGCAGTTCGATCTTGAGCAGCTCGCTGGCCGCGATCGCATCATTATTCTCGTCTGTCTCGTGCGCGCTCAGGCGCAAGGCCTGTGCTGCCTGCGCCTCCGCCGTCCCCGCCAGGATGAAAGCCTCGGTGGCGTGGATGGCGCTCCAATAGCGTGACTCCGCCGGACAGGACGCGAAGCTTTCCATTTTGCGGCGTAGCAAATCGGCGAGAGCGTCCGGAGCGCATCGCGCGAGTGCAGGTTGGAGTTGTTCGAAGAACAATTCTTCCGGCATACGTCTGGCGGTGGAGCTTCGCCACGTCGAAGCCGGCAGCGGCGGAACGCAATTCCTCGACGAATCCGGTTGGCGGCTGAAAGGTTGGATCAAGCCACAGCTCGCCCGTACGCTGCAACCGGGTATGGAGAGGCCGCTCCTTGTCCTCAAGCGCAACATGCGCGTGCCGGCGTTCAAGCGCAAAGAAACTCCGGCTCGGGTTCGGCAAGTAGTCTTTCTCGTAGGTGTAGTGCCGGTCGATGTCCGGGTCGAGACTAGCGGCGCATTCCTCGTCAGCTTCCTGTCCGCTGAGCCAGAGCAGGAGCGCCGCGGCCCGTGCAGGAAGCTGCGGATGAATGCCGGATTCGGGCACGCGCGAGCGGATATCCCCGGACAGGCCGCGCAGGGCAACAGCTGTGGGTTCGGGATCGAGCTCATTCAAGTAGCAAAGCCATTTCAGGCCCTGCCAGCCATCGGCGTGTCCGCGAACCGCCGAAGCAACCGCGATGGCTTCGAAACACGGCATGATCTTCGATAGAGGAAACCCTTCGAGAATCGAAGGCGCCGCGGCCTGCAGCCTGCCATCGTCGCGGTCGACGAGACGAAGCGTAACGCCCAGCACCGTCAATGGCCCGGATGAATCGATCCCGACACGGCCGCGGTAACGCTCCGCACGACGCCGCTCGAAATCGGCGTTTGCGTCCGGCCTGTTGTCAATTTCGCGCGATACGATCAAGAACCAGGCACGGACCCGCGCCACGATCACGGTCAATTGCGCGCCTTCGGTTCGCGGGATGGCACGAAGCGCGTTGATCGCCCACATTCGCGCGGATGCCTGTGCGTGCGCGTCCGACTGTTCCACGGCATCGAGAAGGGCGTCTGGAATGCTCGGTGCCAGGCTCGCAAGCTCTCGGCGGTGGCTATCGGTGACGTTCTGGGTTTGCAGCCACGCCGTGACAAGAACACCTCCGATGCGCGTTGTGAACGGGCCTCCCCGTTCGACAAGGATCGAGACGGCCGCGCGGAGAATTTCTGCGCGCTGATCAAGGCCGGCGATCGGATCCAGCCATTGCGTGACCTCGGCTTCGGCCGCAGCGAAGGTCGCACCATCCATTGCATCGAGATGTGCAAGCAGCGCGGCCCCGAGCGCGTGAGCTACGACGGTCGGACTGAGCTGCATTGCGCCCGAGGGTCCCGGCCGTGCAAAGCGACCGTCAATGATGTCGCTCAGCCGGGCATACACCTCCCGCTGGGAGAGATCGGGCCGGCTTGCCGTTTCGCCGAGGCTCTTGAGCGAGAATTCCTGAATACCGCCGCGGTAGCGTCCGGCGACTTCAGCAAGCCATGCACGCCACTCATTTTCGCTGAAGGATTTGCCGGCGCGATCACCGAAGGTGTCCCGCCCATATTCCCACAACAGCCGATGGACGGTGACCTGGCCTGCCTCCACGAGCCGATCGCGAAAGCGGATGACAAGCTTGAACAAGCGCGGCGTGCGGGCAAGTTCGATGAGGTCGGGATGTAAATCTGTCTGAGCAAGTTTCTCGAAAGCAAGCATCTGGTCGAGCTCGCCGCCTGAAGCAGTATCATAGACGTCGACGGCGACGGGCGCTGCCGCAACGACAAGCCCGCGAAGACCCGAGAGCTTGTCTTCAAAATGATATCTGCGCGTGCTGATGATCACGCGTACCCGCCCCTCGAAGGCCACGCCCTGGATGGCCTTGAGGAGCGTCAGCCAAGGAACCGAGGGCTCCTGATTGAGGCCGTCGAACAGCACGGTAAAAACGGGCCCCTCTTCCCTCGGCCGTTTGAGCAGATAGGCAAGCCGACGCAACCAATGCTCGGGATCGCGCGTTCCGGTAAGCTCGCAGAGCCGCTCGGCCAAAAAACGCTTGATGGTCGATTCCGAGATCCCGGTCAGACCGGCAAGCGCGGAGGAGGGAACGGTGAGGACAATCGGCTGTTCGCGCACCCGGTCGGTCAGCCAATCGAGCGCGGCCCACGTCTTCCCGACGCCGTCCCACCCGATAATCGCCGCCGGCGCGTCGCTAACGGCAGCACCCCGCCACCAGGCATCCAGCGCATCATTAACCCGCTGGCGCCGAACCCTCTTTTGCTGAGCACCTCCTGCTGCATCCTGCCCCAGTTCGGCGTTCGAAACGCGATGCGAGGTCCAGATGTCCCGCAGCTTGCGGCGCGATTCGGATCGCAGGCTTTCGAAGCCCAGGGACCAGACCTGCAGATTTCGGCGCAGGCTAGCGATGGCCTCACCCATGGCAGGTTGCAGGTGACGTGCATGATTGCCAGCTTCTTGGGAGAACTCGGCTTGCACGAGATCCGGGCCAAATGCGCACAAGGCAGCGAGCGGCGCGGGATCATGGTCCTTCCAGTCGATGACGATAACGGGAATGCCAAGCCGTTCGCCCTTTTGCACCAGGTCCTGGGCGAGCTGCTCGGGAACGCTGCGCGTCGCAATCAGGACCCATGCTTCCAGCGCCTCGTCGCGCGCCAGCGCGTGATCGATTTCGCCAAGGAGTTCGCGATCGCTCAGGCTGGTGTCGTCGCCATATTTCTTTGCACTCCAAGCGGAACCGGCGATCCTGCTGGCCGACCGTGCCCGCATCGCCACCATGTTGAAAACCTGACTTGGCCACCGCAATCGAAATGCCGAGCAACCGGCCCACAAGTCCGGCCGCGAGATTTTCCAGCTTGTGCGCGTTCTTCTCGGCCTGAAACGCAGATTTCAGTTGGCTCTGATGGGAAAGCTCTTCGAGGGTGAGTGGCATGAGTGATCGGTTGCAACGAATGGGACTTGCGAGACGCGTACTTGGAATTGTGCTCAGGGCGCGATCATATTCTAAGCGCCAGGCCTGAGCCCCGTCGAAGGCAGTAAGTGTTGGCGGCGAGGACACGCTAACTTTCCTCGACGGTCGATGTCATAACAAGTCGCGCCACGATGATCTTACGGCCGGCTCGAGCCGCCCTACCATTCTCACATCCTCTGGCTAAGAGACCGGTAGTAGCGGTATTGGCTCGAGCCTGCCGGATGCTCGAACTGAAAGCAACCCGCGAAATTCTCGATTGCCTGCATGACTCCTTTCAGGGACGGTGCCGTGAAGGCATGGGTCTGTCCGGTCGACCAATGCGAGAGGTAATTGCTGACGATGGTTGCCACCGAGGTGTTGAGGCCGGCGAGTTGGGCAGGCTCCAGAACCAGGCGGCGAGCCGCATCATGGAGTTCGACGGCTGCTTTGATGGCGTCGATCAGGTTTTTCGCCATGTGCTTGTCGTCATTGAAGGCAATGCTGATAGGCACGGGAATGCCGACTCTGGAGATGACCTCCTCGAGTTTGAATTCGAGGTACTGTCTGATCCGGGGAGCGGCATCATCGGTGTTTCCGGTATCCAGAAAGGCGTGAGTCGCATCGCGGATCTTATGGATTGCGCCCGACTGCGGCAGTACCGATGTGCGTGCCGTGCCCTGAATGCACTGATGCCACCAGCCGCCGTCATTGGCGTTTGTGTTGAACAGCTTCTCGAGCACGGTATCGTGGCTGAGAAGGATGACCTGCGGGCCATCGGGGATTCCGGGCCGGGCGAATTGTCCTTTGATCACGTTCATCAGATGGAACTGGTGTCCGGAATCAAAGCTCGATGTGACGTCATCGAGAATCAGGAACTTGGCGCCCCCGCCATAAAGCGAGGCGGCCGCCAGATAGACGCTGATCGCGAAGGCGTTGCGATAGCTCTCGGAGAGAACGGCCTGGGCTGAGATGTCCGGCAGTGTCCAGAACTGCGCCAGCGCGATGGACAGATCCTCGCTGCCGGCGCGCTTCCTTAGGGACGGCACGACATCGGTGTACATGATCGCTGCGAAGATATTTCGGCTGACCGGTTCGATCGCGGCGAGCCTACGCGCGCTTGCCGCGGACTCGGCACTTGCGAAGCATGAGCCGGCCGTGTCAAGGAAGCTCTTGACCCGAGCAATTCGCGCAAGCTCTGCCGCGATGGCAGATTGCTCTCTCAGCGCGGCGCGCAAGTCCGACAAATTGCTCTGGAGGCGGCGTGCAGCTTCAGCCTTCTCCACCACAGCGGTGAGCTTTTCGGGAAGGCTCTTTTCCAGGGCGAGTTTCCTGCCGGTCAACTCTTTGACATTGGCGACCGCGCGCTCGCTGAGCGTCCTCAGCCATTCGGAAAGCGCGCGTGCGCGCGTCCCGTCCAGCGCGCCCTTCAGGCCGGCATCCTTTGCCTCGGCGAGCTGGGCCTGCTCATCGTCCTGGCGGCCCAAGCGTTCCAGCTCGTCAAGCTGATTCCAGCCTTGTTCGGTCCACTCGCGAGCCAGATTGGCAGAAGCCGTCTCCACGGCTTCAAACGCCGCGTTCTTGTCGCGAACCTGGTCGAGAATCGAATCGGGGCCGGATCGATCACATGTCGGGCAGAGGCACTTGTCCGCCCAACTGTCATCGGCAAGGATGGTTTCGCTGAGGCCATAGAGCTGGCGAAACAGATCTCCTTGCGTAAGTGTCAAGGCCGTGTCGCGAGCATCGGCCAATTCCACGAGGCGCTTAGCATGCTGTTCGCATGGCGCGGCTTTCACGGCCTCTGACCACATCGCCTCGTCGCGCAGGATTTTCGCAAGTTCTGCCCTTGCCTCACCTCCCTCAGCAGCTTTCGCTGCATCAACGCAGCTCGAAGGATCGATCTGCTCGAATGTCCGCCCATCGCAGAGAGGCTTGAGCAGTTCGATGCCACTGAGGGCGGAATGCGCTTTCGCTAGCATCGTCGCCTCGGCTTCGGCCGGATCGTACTCGTCGCCGACCAGCGCTGTGAAGGCCTCCTTGATATTGGCTCGGGCCCGCAGGACGGAGACGGCCGCACTGTTTTTCTTGGCTTCCTTGCCGGCGAGGCCAAAGTGATTGTTGAATGCCCTCGTGTTTGTCAGCGAGGCCAACCCTTGTCGCAGCGACGAGTAACGCTTCAGCCCCAGCAGCCCCGCGAAGGACCGGCCGCGCTTCTGGGGCGCAAGATCGATAAAGTCCTGAAATGTCTTTCCATCGAGAAGGACAAACTCGCGATTGAGGTCCGCCAGGATCGCATTTCCGTCTGCACCTGTGCTAGCCGCAACGGTTCGCGCGCCGGCGGCATCGCGCCGGACGGTCACATCGACGTCGGCGCCGCCACCGGCAGGCACAAGGGTCAGGGTGATCGTTCCCAGACCACCCGCATGGAAGCGGTTCAGATAGTAAGACGAGCCTTTTTCGGTCGCGGGTAGATCATCGAGTTTGGGAATTCGGCCGGTGATCGCGTAGACCACCGCATCAAAGATCGATGTTTTTCCCACTCCGTTTGGCGCGGAGATGGAGTTGACGCAATCCGTCTTGAGTTTGAGGACGAGAGGCGCCCCCTCGTTGTTGATGCCACGAAAGCCTTCGATGGACACCTTCTGAAGATACCAGCCGCTCATCGTGCAGGACTTTCCTCAGAGGCGGTCTGCTGGGGTTCGACAGGCGAGGTCGCCGCATACAAGGCGTCCAGGAGCGCATCGTGATCGAGAGCGATGTCCAGGCTGAGGTTTGACAGTGCCCCCGACAGGACGTCTGCCAGGGGATCGTCGATCCGCTTGAGCGCGGTCGAGAGCGCCGACAAGTTTTCATCAACGGTTCTGCTGTCATCGATTTCGAACACAATCCCAATATTCGCCACTATGCTCCCCCAGGCACACAATCTTCGACGCTCCTCAACCCGGAAACGCAAATGATCGTTTTGCTATTGCATTCGTGCACGCAAGTGGTACGGATTCGGCCCCATATTCAACACGCCTAACGCGTTATCCACTTCGCAGACCGCGCCCCTTTGGTATTTCGTACAGAACTAAGCTTGAGCGACCTCCTCAGTCGCGGGAGCCGCGTTCTAAAGCGACCGGGCCGTCTATTCTGCGAAATGCGGCACCGGCTTCGAGCGCCGCGCCGCAACCTCCAACCCGGAAGTGGCGAGCCCGACCAAGCGCCTTGCTCACGCGACGGCAACGCCCCATTTTCTCTCCTTTTCGGCCGATGAGCCCGCGCGCGGAGACTTCATCCTCATCACCCCAAGAGCCAGCCGCTTCTTCCGTCGAACCCGCAAGATCGGAATGCAAGTACCTCACCGGAAGATGCCGAGTTACTTTCCAGCCCTGACAATCTGGACGTCGAGGCTGCACCGCCGGCTTGGGCTCGAGGAAAATAGGCCTGCAGAAACCGCTCGGCGCCTCGAGCATCATCTGTTCGCCGGTGGATCTGGTTCCCTGGAAAACATTTTGTCCCTGTTCCGCTTCAAGGACGCTTTGCTGAATTCGCCATCAAGTACACGTAATTCTTGTCGTGTCCTCTCCGAACACGACCGAGAAGCGACCCCCGTTGGGATCTTGACGCACCGCTGGACTTGCCGATCGTCCCGAGACTATCCGCCTCAGCGAGACGACCAGATGCTCGATAGCCTCGGCGCGGGCAGGCGCCATCACCAGCACAAGCGCGGCCTGCCGGTCGAGCTCAGCCTGCAGGATCCCGGCGTATCTTTGCCGATCCGCAAGGGAGTTCGGATACACGGTGATCACCGAAGAAACTGGAAAGGGCAGACTCGGCAAGATCCCCGGCGTCTGCAATGCCATCAAGGTCGCCTGCATCAACCTGATGCAGGCGATCGACGCCGAGGGTTGGGTGCTGAGCCGAGCGAGCCGTTAGTCTGTTCGCGACTCAGACAGAAGCTCTGTCCTATCCGACTCGAATAATAAGATTCGGAAACGCGTCAAGCGATAAAAATTAGAAAAAAACTGTCATACAACCTTGCGCGGTTCCGCCCAGTTCCCACATGCCCAGCAAGCGGTGGGGCGACCCGCCAAGCTTCCGAAGTGCCAAGGTTAATCAACGGCCTGCCCGTAAGGCGGCGCCGAACGTAGGAGTGTGCCTGGTGCCATTTGAGATCGATTTTCTTCGCGCCGGAGACAGCAACGGCGACGCCATCATCGTCAAATACGGCGACACCAAAGACGGCGACTTTTACCTCCACCTGATCGACGGCGGGTTTACAGATACCGGCGATCAGATCATCGACCATATTAAAGAGTACTACGCCAAGAAGGCTAAGCTCGCCAACGTGGTGTTGTCGCACGCTGACAATGACCATGCCACGGGTCTCATCAAGGTGCTCGAACATGAAGACTTCACGGTCCTGAACCTCTGGATGAACCGGCCCTGGGATTACGTTGACGACGTGATCGACAGCTTCCACGGCAAATACACGCGTGACGGACTGATCAAGAAGATGCGCGATATGCATCCCTACCTCGTCGAAATGGAGAAGATCGCGGCAAAGCGCGGCATTTCCGTTAGGGCACCTCTACAAGGCGCGAAGATCGGGCCGTTTACCGTGCTCGCGCCCAGCCGCGAGCGCTACATCAAGCTGATACCCGACCTGGATAAAACACCGCAGTCGTACGCGAGCGAATCAAAAGGGATATTTGGTTCTCTCATCAAGTCCGTAACCGACGTCGCGGAGAAGGTGTTGGAACGCCTGGACTACGAGACGCTCGATGACCATCCTCCGTCCACTTCTGCCTCCAACGAGACCTCAGTGGTCCAGTGGGGCTCCTTCGGCGAAGAGCGCATATTGCTGACCGCAGACGTCGGGCCGGAAGGCCTGGCTGAGGCGGCCGACTATGTCGAGTCCATCAGCTTATTCACACAGCCGACGCTCGTGCAGATCCCCCACCACGGTAGCCGCCGCAACGTGACACCGACGGTGCTCAACCGCTGGCTTGGTAAATATCCGGCTCAAGGTCAGGGGTACGCCGTCGCATCGGTCGGTAAAAACGAAGGGATCTATCCGCGAACCAAAGTTGCCAACGCGTTCACCAGTCGTGGTTACGAGGTGAGCGCGACCCACAAGGGCTGGATCAACCTCGTGCGCGGCTACGACCGCAGGCCAGGCGTCTCGAACGCCTATGTTATCCCGTTTAAGGCGGTCGTGGACGATGAATAGGTTCTTGCCCAATTTCGACAAGTATACCCTCTATGCGCGTCTGTTTCCGGCCATTATTGCGGCGGCTCCGGCGCTCGCGCTTGCCTGGGTCATTATTGCCGGCAAGGAAGTCAGGCTAGTACAGGCAATTGCCGGCACCGCCCTGACAGTGCTCTTGATGGTGCTCGCAGACGTTGCCAGGCGGCGAGGTAAGGCGATCGAGCCCCGCCTCATCATGGAGATGGGCGGACTTCCCAGCATAACGATGCTCCGCCACAGCGACGTCAGTTTCGACGCGGCAACTAAAGCACGCATGCACGCTTTCTTGGCGTCAAAACTGTCAGGAGCAGCTCCAACAGCAGCGCAGGAAGCGGCAGATCCTGAGGCGGCTGATGGCTTCTATAAGCGCGCCGGGGATTGGCTCCGCGAAAACACGCGTAACAAGAAGAAATTTGAGATCCTCTTCAACGAGAATGTCACTTACGGATACCGACGTAACCTTTATGCGCTTAAGTGGCCTGCCCTCGCGCTCAACGTGGTGATTGTGGCGGGATGTTTGGCTTATCTGCTCTATCCATGGCCGACTCAGACGGTTCTTGATGTCATGCCGGTCTTCGTCATCGCCCTCCTGCATGCCGCCTACTTGGCGATTTTTTCAACAAAAACAGCGGTTGAGGAAGCGTCGCGGACCTATGCCCGTCAGCTGCTGCTCAGCACCGAGACCTCCATCCTGAGGAAGTCCGATCCCTCCCCATCGCCAAAGTCCAGCAGAGCCAAGAGCAAATCGGCCAAAACTGACAGCGCCTCGGCGGCTTAATAAAAGCGGCTTAGCGATAGCCCCGCTTCAATCGTCGAGTCCAACTTATCGCCATCGAGATCAGCGGTTCCTCGTATTGCATGATCGCCAGACGGTGCCAGCTCGACCGATGCGGCCTCACCCGCGCACGAATGACCATTCACCGAACAGGGTCGGCTGCATATCCAGCTGATAAAACCGTGCCATACCGCGGTGATCATCGATGCGGGTGAGCATGATTGCAGTCATGCGATTTTCTCCTCTTCTTGTTGTTTAACTTGTAGGGGCGCGGATTACGCCTTACCGCATGCATGAATGCAAGCACTATTGAAAAATGCCGATAGTCGCTGTCAGCGACTTCGCCGACTCAATGGGCACAACAACCGCAGTAGATGTCGTCCCGGGCGGAGCGATAGCGATTCCCATCACTTGTCCATGGCTGTCGAAAATCGGACCTCCAGAAAATCCAGGCGACAAGCCGGAGTTCAGAGGCACCTGCCCACTTGGCGTCTTTGCCGAAGCGAGTGCTCCCTTTGTGACTGCGAAACCTTGACTTGTTGGGAAACCAAACGCAGCTACGGGATCGCCTGAAGCGATTGTCCCGTGAGATAGCTTCGCTGGCGTGTAGCCTCCGGGCATTTTGATCAGCGCCACATCGTTCTGTTTATCTAGATTTACTAGAGTTGCTAGCTTAGGTGGTGCTGAGGAGCCCAGCCGCACCAAAATTCAAATATTTGGACAGCTCTCGCTGCCAAATAGATGCGCGGCAGTTAGTGCGTATCCATCTTTGGATAGCAAGAAGAAAGTCCCTTCTGCTTTCTCCATTCGGTCACTTCGGGTGCACTGAACTTCAATCTTCCCGACTGCGCTGCCAAATTCCTTATATAGGCCTGTCAGGGACGAATTCGCTTCTGGAGAGTCGGCTGCAATACTCGTCAATGCTGCACGAGCGCCGTCGTCGAAGTATCCAGCTGTGAGATCCGCTTGCGGACGCTGTCCGAGCGACGATTTTGCCTTGAGGAGATCTTTAGCTATTCACGACGCTGGCGCGCCTTCATCAAGAGCGGCTTTATAAGCCGGAACGGCGACTGAAACCTCGCCGGCTTCTTGTGTTGCTGTCCCGAGAGTCGCCCAAGACTCTGCTTTTAATTTTCCTTGCGGAGCATATCGCACCGCGGCAGCGGCGAAGGACGTCGCTTTGTTAAGGTCGTGCTTTTTTCCGCTAATCAGCGAACGTGCCACCAAGGTGTCTGCGACCCCCTTGACGGTGAACATGATCGGCTCGTCGTAGCAGCCAATGAACGTCGAGCCCTATGCCGTTATCGACGACAATGGTCACGCGCGTCAGGCAAAAACGCACTGACAGAATGCTCTTCGCTATTGACCCGCTCGGCCCGTTCTGCACACTCCAGCCATGTCGGACGACGACCGAAATGACATCCCATTTGACCCTGCGCTCGGAGCGATCGAGCCGCAGGCCGGCTTGCTGACCGCGCCGCCCAACGGCCAGCGTCTCTACAAGATCATGACGGTCGAGAACCTACTCCGGTCGGTGAGCGGTCGGTATCTCTATTTCAACCGGGTCGATAGCTACAAGGATTTCCCGAACGCCGATCAGCACGACGGCGAGCAATTGCGCCAGGATCGTGCCGCCAATACGGCGGCTCGGTTCGAAAAAGCTCCCGACTTCTCGGGAGCGGATTACTACGACCGATCCCGGAACCGGACTTATGCGTGCTGCTTCTCGCTGGAGAGCTCCGACCATATATGGAGCGAGTATGGGAATGGCAGCGAACGTGGAAAGGTTGGCGTGGCCTTCGATTTCACGAAACTGCGCGCCATTATCAACGAGACCATGAAGAATGGGAATGGTCTCGAATACCAGGGCGCCCGCTGCAAGCAGATCCTTTCCGTAAACTATGGCATCGTGGAGTACATGCCATGGGATACGGCACGAGAAACTATCGGGCGGATGCCCAACCCCATCCGGTACACGTACATCAAGGACGAAAGCTTCGCCAAAGAGCGCGAGATGCGTATTGCACTTTCGGCGCTTGGCATAGGGCACTATGTTTTGGCCGACGGCTCAAAAATGGAATTTCCTCCCGGCCTTCAGCTTGGTTTTGATTTTCGGCAAGCCATGGCTGATGGCACTGTCACAGAGATCTTTCCCGGTCCCGGCTGTGATCTCGATTTCCTCCGCGATGAACTTGCAAAGCTTGCCATCAAGGCGGTGGATAGCGACGGCGTAGACGGCGCGGCCTAAACGTCGGCCGGAAAATCTAGCGGCACCTCGCCACGACTGTGCGTCCCGATCCATAGGTCTTGCTCGGGCGCTGGTTTCTTCAGACCGCGCTGTTCCAGCGATTCGGCAGGCGTCTCTTGCAGGCCGCAGAATGCGCTTATCCGGTGATTGCCGTCGATAATACTCAGTCCGTCGGGGAGCCTCATAGCAATCAGGGGCTTTTCGAACTCGCCGTTTTTCATCAGGTAATCGGCGCCTTTCTTGAACCGCTTCCCTGTCTCCTCATCGATGGTGCCGCTCGCTTTCTCCATCAGCATCTGCGCCGCAATGGCCTTGGTACCCTGACAAAGATTTGAAAAGCCGCAGTCTGTCTTTTCGCGCTTCCAGCTAACCTCACGCCACCATGAAAGCGGTCTGAATCCGAGAATAGCCGCCCACGCGTGACTGCCGAGCGGCTCCGGCGGAGGCCAACCCGTATCACCGCGGTTCGCAAGGTAGAACAGCCACGATTCAATGACTTCGTTCGGCCAATGCGGAAGGTCACGCTTGATGTCGGCCAGAGAAACCTCTGGCGGTCACCACTTCTTCCTCAAAATCTCGGCGAGTTCTATGGCTTCGAGCATCGTTAGGTTCGATAATGCTTCCGCAAGCTTCGGCACGTCAGCCATGGCTGAATTGCTTCCTTTCTGGCCCGTTGCCGAACATAGCATATGTTCGGCAACGGGCCAGATCAGGCTATCGGACTCATGCCGCCACCACCTCCGCGACGGGTGTCTGCAATCCATGCAGAAACTCCGTCGCCCGCTGCGCGTGCGAGGCGGCAGTAAAATCGCCCGCTTGTCGTTCTTCAAGACCTTAATCCATGACGAGATATAGGCGGCGTGGTCGTCGCGTAGCTCGGGCGTCAGCGCGAGGTCGGCGGACAGAAAGGCCGCGCCAAGCTCGGCGACGAGTTCTTCCATGGCATAACCTTCATCGCCAAATCGCTTGCGGCCAAATTCACGGTTGAGGCGACTTTCGTGCCGAGTCCAATGAACCGTTTCGTGGGCGCGCACAGCGTAATAGCTGACCGCGTCGCGGAAGAAATCGATACAAGGCATATGGATGTTGTCGGTCGATGGCACATAGCAGGCTCGGCTACCGCCATGAATGACGTTCGCGCCCGTTCCCGCAAGGAAACTCTCGGCATACGCGATGCGCTCAACGCTGCCCAACGGGGCCTGCGGTTTGCCGTAATAGCGTTCGGGCAATCCTTCGATTTGCTCGATATTAAAAACGGTGTAGCCCTTCATGAAGGGGATCGCGTGTTCGCTCTCCTCGCCGGTACGTTCGTCCGTCTCTGTGCGGATTATCTTGTCCGCGTACCTGACAAGACTGCCTTGCTCGCCTTTGCGAACATGCGCCTTCAATTCCAACGCCTGCTTGAAGGTCATCCAGATCGGCGCAGCGTAGCCCTTCTCCATGGCTGCCGACCACAGCATCAGGACATTGATGCCCTGATAGGGAACGCCATTCCCTCGCAACGGCCGCGTGATGCGTCCGGCGGCATGCTCGACCTTCCACCGCTGGTGCCAAGGCCTGACACCATTCTCTAATGCCGAAACGATCTGATTGGTGATCTTCTCATAAACATCGGTTCTCATCTTTCTCTCCTAGTTTGCCGGTTGCACATGCAACCGGCGCTAGGCGAGCGCCGATGAGCGGGCGTTGGCCGTCACAGGCCGGAAAACGAGCGGAGTGGTGCGGGCCGGAGCCCCCTCCTTTTGGGGGCGACTACACGGTCCGCCGTTTTCCGCCCCCATTCTTCATGGGGGCTTGGCCTTGACGGTCTGGGGGCTACAAGCCCCAACTTTCTAGTGAAGGAAGTCAGCCTTAGGCTGTCCTTTCTCTTTCCATTTGAAGAGAGATGCAGATTTGCTAGCTTGAGATATGTCTACGGATCTAAGCAAACGCGCCGTTGCAGCCCTGCAAGTCGCGCTCAAGAGACCCACGGTTACTCCGGCTGCGGTCGCAAAGCTGGACTACATCACGATTCTTGCTCAACCGGGTATCGGGACAAAGACGATGAACGAGATCGAAGTCTGGCTTGCTCGTCACAGTTTGAATTTTCAACGGCCGAGACGACGATCGGCGGAGATTCTGCGAGAGATGCAGCTCAAGACTCGGTCGCATCGCGCGGCCTCAGTTCGTAGTCTTCCCAACGAGAGAGCGCACCCGAAGAGCGTCAGCATAGCGCCGCCCCCTAGCGGGACGCGAGACGAGTGCGGCCTCGAGACCGGTTAAAAGGGCACCCGGACAGGGGCAGTGATAGCGACGCCGGAATGCTTCATGACGGCGGGATCCTGGGCCGAGTGCCCCCGGCGAGGGGTACATTATTTCTTGCGAGGGATCGTCACCGGAGGCCAAGACGCTTTGCGGCTTGAGGCGCTTGCGCCTAGAGCCCGGTCCGACTTCGCCGGATGCGCCTCTGTGCTACAACCGATGCGAACGGGGGATACATGACATGACTGACGAAGTTGCTGACGAGAATGGACGTGTGCCTATCCCGAGGGAAGAATGGGACTCCTACGTGACGCGCGTAACCCAGGAGATGCAGGAATTCACGAAACAATTCGCAACGCCGATATCAAAGGTGATCGATTACGATAACGGCGAAGCCTGGGGAACAGGCTACTACATCGAGCTATGCCGGCAGCGCTACCTCCTGACCAACAAACACGTTGCCCGAGCCCTGACTCAAAACTCCCTCGGACACCAGTTCCTCGATAATGAGGACGTCTATCGCGCGACGAATCCGTTCCACGCCTGCGAGTGGCCCTTCGACGTGGCCGCAAGTCTTATCGATCCGCAGGTTTGGACGACCAAGCCGCATAAAAGCGCGCCAATCCCGGAAGATAAGTGGGCGCTTGCGCATGCGCCGGTCGATGGGGAAATCCTGTTCCTGAAAGGATTCAGCGGGTCGCAATCCGCTTTCTCTTCGGGACTTTGTTCAACAACGCAACGTCTTTCAGCTCCCAGCAAATTCCACTTCCAGCCGATGACTCGCGGTTTGATCCCCGTTTTCACTTCGCCGTGGACTACCGGCCTGATCGCGCAACGCCTTTGGACGGGCGCGACCTCCCGAATCCGCCGGGCTTCAGCGGTTCGCTGATCTGGAATACGCGATTTGTCGAATGCGTGACCTGCCCCTGCCGATTTCCTCCAGTTGAAGTTAGAGTCCGGCCTTCTGAAGGACGGACAAATGAAGCGAGCCA
>NZ_JBVVPA010000038.1:0-37070 GCF_055807555.1 Bradyrhizobium sp. Ken64
CCATCGGCTATATCAGCCCGGTCGAGATGGAGCTAAAATCGGCTTGATCCATGTCTACTTTTTTGGGGGAAGATCAGAAATCTCCCCGCGGAGATTGCTTCGTCGCTTCGCTCCTCGCAATGACGGGCCAAATAAAAACGCCGCCCGGAATTGGGCGGCGTTTCATTCCAAAAGGCGTAGAGGTTCGTTGACCGCTACCCTACACCAAATCCCGAAAATTTCAAGACCGGTAGCCCGGCAGCTCGCGGTCCAGCTTGCGCAGCAGCGGCGGCCATACGAGGTTGGTGGCGCGCAACTCGGCGCGGTCGCGGTTGGCGAGCAGCTCGGTGTTCTTGTCGATCGCGACATCGTCGACCGGGTAGACCGGGGTGCCCAGCGCGCGCGTACGCACCTGCATCGAGCAGGCCCGCTCCAGGTGATACATGCGCTCGAAAGCCGAGGCGACCGAGCGGCCGACCGTCATCGTGCCGTGGTTGCGCAGCAGCATGTGGTTGTGGTCGCCGAGGTCCTTCTGCAGCCGCGGCCGCTCGTCATGGTCGAGCGCGATGCCCTCGTAGTCGTGATAGGCGAGGTCGTGGGTGACGAGCTGGGCGGTCTGGTTCAGCGGCAGCAGGCCTTCGGCGCTGCTCGAAACCGCGGTGCCGTCGAGGGTGTGGAGATGCAGCACGCAGATGGCGTCCTCGCGCACTTCGTGGATCGCCGAGTGGATGGTGAAGCCGGCGGGGTTGATGCTGTACTCGCTCTCGGAGAGCTGGTTGCCGTGCAGATCGACCTTGACCAGACTCGACGCCGTGATCTCGTCGAACATCAGCCCGTAGGGGTTGATGAGGAAATGATGGTCGGGGCCGGGCACGCGCGCGGATATGTGGGTGTCGACCAAATCGTCCCAGCCGTAGAGCGAGACGAGGCGATAGCAGGCGGCGAGATCGACCCGTTGCTGCCACTCGGCCTCCGTCATGTTCGACGGCACTTCCTTCAGGCGCGCTTCCGCTGGCGACATGGCTGATCTCTCCGAACATCGTTGTTGCGGGGAGGGAAGGTAGTCCTGCCGCGAGCTGCCAGCAAGGCACACAAAGCGCGGCAGTCCAGCGTAGCCCGCATGAGCGAAGCGACATGCGGGGCTGCCTGATAGGCCCCGGATGTCGCTGCGCTCATCCGGGCTACGGGCCAGAGAAATTTATTACGGCGCCGGGATCGAGAGCAGGCTGGAAATGCTGCTGCCGCGGATGTCGTAGACGCGGGCGAACACCACGTCGTCGCGCTTGATCTCGACCAGCACCGGCGCGGTGAGGCCCTTGCAGTAGAACTCGCCGAGCGTCATGGCGAAATCGGCGGCATTGGAATCCCAGCCGATGGTGAAATCGGGACCGAGCGCGACCTGGGCGGGGCGCTGCGGACCGCACACAGCGACCTTCCATTTGCGGTTGCGCGGCGGCACTTCCTGGCGTTCCACCAGCTGCTCGCGCAATTCGTCGGAGGCCTGCTTCAGCGCCAGACCCCAATAGTCCAGCATGAAGCGGTCGTCGGCACCGCGCACGGTGCCGGCGATGTGGTTGAAGTGGGTGTATTGATAGGGATGCAGCCGGATCATCTCGGCCAGCGAGAGGGCAAGGCCAAAGCAGAAGGTGGCGAGCACGACCGGCTGCCAGGTGCGGTGCTTGGCGCGCAGGCGCTCCATGGCCCAGCCAAAGGCGACGCCACCGAGCACCGCCATCGGCGGGATCACGAAGACGAAATGGCGGATGCCGTTGTACAGCGCCGGCCGCTTCACCATCGCGATCGCGAGCGGCAGCGTCGCGGCGAGCGTGAGCATCAGCAGGATGGTCTTGCGGCGAGCGGGAACCTCACTACGCGGCAGCAGTGCGAAGGTGCCGATCACGGCGCCGAACATCAGCACCAGCATCACCTCGGGCAACTGAAGCGCGAACAGCGTCGGCAGATAGGACCAGGGCATGTCGGGCACGGATACGATCGCGCCGTCGAACATCTCCTTCCAGGGTTTCTCGAAGAAGTGCGAGAAGTAGGTCAGCGCCTCGAAGGGATTGCCGGGCTCCATGATCGACCACGGCCAGATCAGCCCCATCACGAGGTAGCCGAGCACGAGGCCGGGCAGCAGCACGTAGACGACATGAGCGAAGCGTCGGACCGACTCGCGGAGGCCCTCGCTGCGCAGTTCCTCCAGGAACAGCGGCATGAAGCCGATCACGGCATAGACCAGTGCAAGGCCGCCGAGGATGCGGGTGCCGAGCGAGAGGCCGGCACCAAGGCCGACGATGAGGATCGTGCGCGGCGAAGGCTGCGGATATTCTTCGGCGAGGCGGACGAGGCCCAGCATCAGGATGATCATGGCCACCGCGAAGGGCGCATCCTTCGGGTTCATGAACATGTGGCCGTAGAAGATCGGGCAGAGCGCGAGCAGCAGGAGTGAGGCAAGTCCCGCAAGGGGGCCGCCGACACGGCGGCCGAGCCGCCACGTCACCGCAAGTCCGATCACGCCGACGACGGCGCCGACCAGACGGCGCGTCTCGAACAGCTCGAGCGGAATCACCTTGTGCAGGAGGGCCGCGACCATGTCGAAGCCGCCGCCATACATGTAGAGATTGGCGAAGGAGAGTGCCGCGGTGTCCTTGAAACCGGAACCGAACATGCGCAGCAGCAGGTCGGCATATTCGGCGTGGGTGTAGTCGTCCCAGCCGAGCCCATAGTCGCGGAAAGTCAAGCCAGCAATGACGGCGACCGCGGCCAGCACCAGCATGGCGAGATCGTCGCAAGTCCGTTCAACCGAGCGCCGCAGAGGCGTGTCGATCGCCGAAGTCGTGATGGATGTCATGGCTATTGGTGACCCGGAATCCCCTCTTGGCCCTGCTGGTGCGCGCGGGCCACTTCCCCGGAATCCCTATAGCGCAGTTCCATTACCAAGTAATTGGGCATTATGGCTAAATTCCTGATGCAACGCAGCAAATCCGACCACATCGAGAGCAGCTTAGAAGTAGCGAGCCGTAGCTGAAGGGAATGTGAATAAGTCCCTGATTTCCTTTCCTTTAGGAACGCAGGCTATAATTCGACGTTGGCGTGGAACACCGGATGACGGTATCGTGGCGTGACGAGTGTCGCGTGTGGATGCGCGGCCGGGGGTGAGTTCGATGACCTTGGCTTTGTTGATCGCTGGGATTTTCGCCGTTTTGGCGGGCCTCCTTGCGATCCTGTTCGGCTTCACCGTCAGGGAATTCAGTCTCGGCAGTACCCTCATAATCTCCGGCACCATCGGCGTCTGCTCCGGACTGTTACTGGCCAGCCTCTACGTCGTGGTCGCGGAACTGAAGGGCATTGCCCGCCGGCTGGCTGGGTCCATCGCACCATCCGACGTTCGGGTCAGGCCCGTGCTGCCGGGTCTCGGGATGGCTGGAACGCCTGCCCCCGCGCCTGAGCCGGGAGCAGAGAAGATCGAGCCGGCGCCGCCGTTGCCGGCCGCAGGACCGCCGCCCTGGCAGAACGAAGCAGCCGCGCGCGAGCGTCCGCGCGCCGAGCCTCCGCCAGCACCGGAAGCTCCGAGCCCGCCGGAGGTTCCGGAACCGCCGCGCCGGCGCAACCTGCTGTTCGCCTCGACCTCCCGCAAGGAGCGCGAGCGCGCGGAGGCGAAGACCGGCGAGGGCTTGCCGCCCCTGCCGCATGCCGAGCCGTCGGCGGAGCCTGCCGCCCCGGAGACGCCGCCTGCGAGCTTTGACGACGCCTGGCCGAAGCCGGACCGTGTGAGGCCTCCGGAGCCGCCGCCCGCCTCGCGGCGCCCGCCACCGCGCTCGCCGTCGACCTTCGCTGAGACTGCTCCGCCGCCCGCACCGGAGCCGGCGGCCGCGGCCGAACAGGCGCCCGTGACCGTGCTCAAATCCGGCATCGTCGACGGCATGGCCTATTCGCTCTACTCCGACGGTTCGATCGAAGCCCAGATGCCGGAGGGGATGATGCGCTTTGCCTCGATCGACGAGCTGCGCTCCCACCTTGACCAGCGCGGGGCTTGAGAGCTGGCGCAGGCAAAGTAAAGCGCTGGCGTTCTTGTTGCTTCGTCAGTAAATCGGGCCATACTCCTCAGTCGTTCCATTCAGCCGAACGTATTGTTGACATGGAATACTCTGACGTCGTCTCTCCCGTGAGACGCAAGGTGGAGAAAGGCGGGGCCGATGTCGGATGCCGGGGCTAAGAATTTCATTGAGCTGACGGCGAGCATCGTGTCGGCCTATCTCAGCAACAATCCGACGCCTGCAACTGAGATTCCGAACCTGATCAGCCAGGTGCACGGCGCGCTGGTGCGCGTTTCGTCGGGCCGCACCGAGACGGCGCCGCTCGAGCCGGCGAAGCCGGCGGTCTCGCTGAAGAAGTCGATCGCGCCCGATTATCTGGTCTGTCTGGAAGACGGCAAGCGCTTCAAGTCGCTGAAGCGCCATCTGCGCACCCAGTACAACATGACGCCGGAGCAATATCGCGAGAAATGGGGACTGCCGGCCGACTATCCCATGGTCGCGCCGAACTATGCGGTGGCCCGCTCGCAGCTTGCGAAGCAGATGGGACTGGGACAGCAGCAGCGGAAGCGGAAGTAGAATTTCTATGACGCTTCCGCGAGCGCCTCTTTCGCGTCGGTTTTGATGCGCTCGACCATCGAGCGCAGACCGTTGGAACGCTGCGGCGTCAGGTGATCGCGAAAGCCGAACTCGTCGAATACGGCAATGGCGTCGGTCGCAAGAATCTCCTGCGGCGTGCGGCCGGAGTAAAGCGACAGCACGATCGCGACCAGCCCGCGCACGATGTGGGCGTCACTGTCGCCGCGATATGTCAGGATCGGCGCGCCGCCATCGCGATGATCGATCAGCTTCTGAAGCCAGACCTGGCTGACACAGCCATTCACCTTGTTCTCGGCCGAATGCTCGGCCTCGGACATCGGTTCCAGGGTGCGGCCGAGCTCGATGACGTACCGATAGCGGTCGTCCCACTCGTCCAGAATCTCGAAATTGTCCCTGATTTCGTCGATCGTCGTCATGCTGGCCCAAAGTTCCCGTTCAGGCCAATATAGGGACGCGAAGCGCCGAAATCGATAGGGTTTGGGCGCTAATTCGCCGTCGCGGGCGCCGGGCCGCGCCATTCCAGCGCGAGGTCGTCCTGGGACAGGGTGTCGCGCGGCGCCTCGCTGGTTGCGGTATCGCCTTCGCCGGCCAGCGCGATCGAGCCGGTGTGGTCGGGCGCCTTCTTGTCGGTCTTCTCGAGCTGCTCTTTCTTGTCGTTGATGATCTGGTAGATCTTCTTCGCACCGTCCTGCGCGCGCTGACCGATGATGGTCGCGGCCTGTCCGCCGACCTCGCAGGCTGCGGGCTGGCGCTTGCAGAACTGGGTCATGTCGGAGACGGCCGCGGTCGCAGCCTGCACCGCGTCGGCAGCGCCGATCTGCGGCAGCTTGTCCGATTCGGGCGTCTTGTCCCGCGGCAGGAGCACCAGCACCAGCCCGAGCCAGAATGTGATGCGAAGCAGAAAGCGCATCTTGCGACCTGTATGTTAGAGCCCGCCGCGGCGATCTCCGCGGATGTCGGACCTAGCAACTCTCGATAAATCGCAAGTGATTGCCTTCCGCTTAATTCGCGGAAAATTGACTCAAGAATCTTTGCAATCGACGTGTCGTAAATTTTGGATTGACGTCCACGCCCGTGATTCTGCCGCCACGCCCGTCCACCATTTCGAAACCATGCGGACCACGGTGAAACCCTGTGTTCACCATCCCCGCTGATGACGTCGTCAAATCGTCTAAAAAGCCCTGCGATGACGCGGTGTCTGGCGGCCCGCCGCGCTGCCTTAGTGTTCGTTTAAGGTCGCTCTGACACGGTGGCTCAACGATAAGGAGGCGTTCCGGCGCGTCTTCCCGACGAATGAGCCGAAGCGCGAGACCCGTGACAGTTTTGAGTATCATCCGCGATTGTCTCGATGCGCTGCTGCATCCCTCCGCGCGTTACGACGCGCTGACGCGAGCGCGCCATCGTGCCTTCATGGCCCCGCGGCTGCTCGGCAGCCTGGCCGCCTTCGCCGCATTCCCGGTCTATCTCGCCATGCGCGGCGCGCCGAGCGCGATCGAGGTCGCAGCCTTCGCCTGGCTGATTGCGCCGATCCTGTTGTCCTGGTTCCTGTCGCGCACCGGCCGTTACGAAGGCGCGCATGTGCTGTCGTCGCTGGCGCTCGCGGGCCTGATCATGGCGGTCGCGGTGACGACCGGCGGCATCGAATCATTCGCCGCGATCTGGCTGGTCGTGGTCCCCCTCGAAGCTGCGCTGTCGGCCTCGCGCCGCGTCGCGGCCTTCGCCTCGCTGCTGGCGCTGTCCTGCGCGGGCATCCTGATTCTCGTCAGCCAGCTCGGCTGGCTGTCGATTGGCGACACCAGCGCCGCGGAACGCGGGGTGCTGATGGCGTTCGGCGTCGCCTCGGCGACCCTCTATGCCGCAGGCCTTGCCTTCGGTGCGGAATCGCTCGCGCGCACCAGCGTAGCGCTGCTGTCGCGCGAGGAGGAGCGTTACCGCCTCCTGGCCCGGAACATGAGCGACGTCATCTCGCGGCATCAGCGCAACGGCGCGGTGCAGTTCATTTCACCGGCGGTGGAAGCCATGCTCGGCGTGCCCGTCGCGCAATTGCTTGGCCACGGCCTGTTCGATCGCGTCCATGTCGCCGATCGGCCGACGTATCTGACGGCGCTGTCCGATGCCGCGCGCGGCGACGTGCGCAGCGTCGAGTTCCGGTTGCGCCGGGAGCGTGCCGGCTCTGAGCGCGGCCAGGTTGATTTCATCTGGGTCGAGATGCGGTGCCGCCCGCTCGATCAGGATATGGGCCGTGATGCCACGCGCGAGGCCGATGTCGTCGCCGTGATGCGCGACGTCACCGACCGCAAGCTCTCCGAGCAGGCGTTTGATCAGGCGCGCAGCGCTGCAGAGGCGGCCGACGCGGCCAAGACGCGCTTCCTCGCCACCATGAGCCATGAGCTGCGCACGCCGCTCAACGCCATCATCGGCTTCTCCGAGATGATCACGCAGGAGCAGACCTTGATGCTGGGCGCGGCCCAGCGGAGGGAATACGCCCAGCTCATCAACGATTCCGGCCAGCATCTGCTTTCGGTCGTCAACGGCATCCTGGACATGTCCAAGATGGAATCGGGCAATTTCGAGATTGCGGCGGACCCGTTCGCGCCGCGTGCATCCTTGATGCATTGCTGCAATCTGCTGGCGCTGAAGGCGCGGGAGAACGGCGTCGATCTCGTCACCGATGCGCCGCAGGACCTGCCTGTCATGACCGGCGATCCGCGTGCCTTCAAGCAGATCGTGCTCAACCTCGTCGCCAACGCGGTCAAGTTCACCGAGCGCGGCGGTCAGGTCACCGTCACGGCGGCGGTCTCGGGCTCGCAGCTTGCGCTGCGCGTCAGCGACACCGGAATCGGCATCGCGCCTGACGATCTCAAGCGCATCGGCGCGCCGTTCTTCCAGGCCGGCAAGACTTATCAGCGCCGTCACGAAGGTACCGGCCTCGGACTTTCGATCGTGAAGAGCCTCGTGGCGTTGCATCTCGGCGAATTGACGGTACAAAGCAGGCTCGGCGAGGGCACTGCCGTCACCGTCAAGCTGCCGCTGGTCTACACGCCGCAGGCCAAAACTTTTGATGCCAAAACTTCTGAGGCCAAGATGTCCGACAGCAAGGCGAGCGAGAGCAAGATCGCGACCTTGACGCCGGTGCTGCGCCAGGAACTTCAGCACCACGAACTTCAGGACCATTCTCACGACCAAGTTCAGGACCAACCCGCTCTGGTGAAGAAAAGTGCCTAAGAAGTCCGCCAAGAACGAAGCCGCTCCGCGCCGCCGTGGCGCCAAGGCTGCGGTGATCGATGTCGAGACCGAGCGAAATCTCGTGCTGCGCGTGCTGCTGCATAGCCCCAAGGATACCCTGGCCGGTCTCGTCGCCGTTGCCGCCATCGGCGCGATCGTTGCCAATGCACTGTTCCTCCAGACCGGCCGGCATCCGGCGCCGATGTTCGGCACCGTGATCAATCTTCCCGCACCGTCGTCCCTGGCGCTGTCGAACCCTTTGCCCCGTTCGCGTCCCGTCGGGGCCGATACCTCGCCGCTCGAGCCGAGAGCGACGGAGTTTCGTGCTGAGTCCAGATCTGCCGAGCCCAGACCTGCGGAAAAGCCGCCGGAGAGGCCCGTCGAGGCGACCGCATCGACGCCGCGCTCGGGCGATCCCATGACCAATCTGGTCAAGCAAACGATTTCGGCGCCGCCCTCCGTCGCGCGTCCGCCGGCGCCGATCCCCGTGCATCAGGGCTCGGCCGCGCGGCGCATCGCCGGCGTGCAGCGCGCGCTGTCCGAATACGGCTACGGGAATTTGAAGATCACGGGCGCGATGGGCGCCGAGACCCAGTCCGCGATCCAGAAATTCGAGCGCGAGCACAAGATGCAGGTCACCGGCCAGCTGTCCGACCGCCTGCTCCGCGAGCTCGGCGCCGCGATCGGCCACCCCGTCGAATAGTCTACGCTTCGCCGAGACCGAAGCCCGAAGGCTGGTGCTCATTGCCGCGCTGGCTTATCGTGCGCGCATGCGTTTGAAATCAAACATCTGGGTCTCAGCCTATCTGCGCCGGTGCCAGACCGAGGGCGTGTACGGCGCGGTGCGTCGTCGCGGCGCGGAGGAGGCGGGTGCGGTGTTCGTGAAGGTCTCGCTGCTTGACGGCAATGCGATGCTCTACGTGCCCGCGCCGCAGACCTCTTATGACGACGGTCGGCCGGTCGATCGTTTCTTCGTGCCGCTTGCGCCGCAGCCGATGCCGGAGCCCGCGGTGGAGGAGCGCCTGAACAAAGAGATCCGCTTCGACTCCGACATCTGGATCGTCGAGACCGAAGACCGCGCCGGGCGGCATTTTCTCGAGCTGGCGAAGACCTGATCAGGACGCTATTGCGTCGTCATGGCCGGGCTTGTCCCGGCCATCCACGATCTTGCTTGCGCCACCGAAGAACGTGGATGCCCGGGACAAGCCCGGGCATGACGAGCTTGTGGAGCAAGCGACCGCATCAGGTCGCACTCGCCTCTAGCGATCCGATGATCCGCTGGTGCCGGTCCGCACCGCGGGCGCGGAGCCGGGCTGTACGCCCGGGCGCGTCTGGCTTGCGCCCGCACGCGCGCGCTGGCGCTCGCTGTCGTGCAGCGACGGCTGGTACTTGGCGCGGGTGACGGCGAGCGTCGAGCCGCGCCAGGCGGCCAGCATCACCAGAGCCGAGCGGTCGCTGAGACGATCGTAAAGCCGCGACAGCCGGTATACGTCGGTCACGGAGTTGCCGATCTCCGGCTTGAAGAACAGCAGGATGCGCTGGAACACCGGGCTCGGCATGTCGAGTGCGCGCGCGGCGACCGCGAGCGCTTCGCCGCTTGCATCGTCGACGATCTGGGCTGCGACGCGCGAGGGTAGGATCAGGCTGTCGCCGAGCTCGGAGGTGAAATTCTCGACATCGCCCGCGATCGCCGCCATCTCGAGGATCTGGATCGCGCGCTTGGCGCGCACGGTCGGAATCCGCGGCGCGGCCTTCAGCGGGGTCTGCGCCAGATTGTGCAGGATCAGCGCGCGCTCGGCGGCGCCCGCGCGGAAGAACATGTCGTGGATATCGGCCGCGTCCTTTGGCTGCATCGCCATGTTCGAGGCCATGCGCAGCTCGGCGTCGGTTGGCGTGCGAACCGGCAAGGGGGCAGGAGGGGGGGCAAGGGCGGGCGCCGGGATTTCCCGCGCGAGCGGAACCCTGCGGCCCTCCTGCGCGGCCGACAGTCCGAGCTTCTGTTTGATCGGGGCCGGCGTCGACGGATAGATCGCAAGCCGCGCCTTGACGGCCGCGCGCGTCGCGTCGTCGACCTGGTCGATCAGTCGCGTGGCGAGCTCGACGAACTGGCGCTGCTCGTCGTCGCTGTGGGTGCTCGACTGGACGTAGAGGTCGGTCAGCACGCGCAGCAGCGTCGGACGAACATCGACGCCTTCGCGACGGGAGAGGGTCATCAGCCCGTCGAATCCTGGAAACAACGACTTGGTCATGGAGATACGCGACCTGGAAAAGATACTCGCCGTCAGCCTATCGCGGGCTCCTTTAAAGGCTCGTTAAGGAAAACGAGGCGTGAAGCCGAACGCATGCTTTGAATCGGTCTCGTGCCGCAACGGGACGCCGGGTCCCGCCCGTGCGGTTACGGTCCCGCCGGCACGTTTACACCCCGTTAACCATGAACTGATCTTAATGATCGCCATGTTGCAGAGGCGCGCCGGGTCGCGTGGCAATTGAAGAGAGCTGATATGGGGACCATCATCGAATTTCCGGCCGGTCGCCGGGTGGGCGCGTCGGGAGACGTGGCTCCGCGCGCGGACATGGGCACGATTTTGATCCTTCCCGTGATCCGCATCGAGCGCGAGAGCGACGAAACCAGCGGCGATCACGGGCCGGAGCAGGGCACAGCGCCGGGGCGCCGTCGTCGTCGCCGCTAGCCTTCGGCCTTTGCAATGCCGGAGAACCTCCGCCAGATCCGGCCCGTCGTAACGGCCATCATGCTCGCATCGCTGGGCGCGACGCTTGCCGCCTGTAGCGGCGGTGATTTCGGCCGGACCCGCGCCGACATGCGCAGCGACGACATGCATCGCTGGCTGGGCGCGGAAGTGACCTCCAGCATCGGCCTGAAGCCATCCCAATTCCAGCTCACGGACGAGGAGCGCCAGCTCCGCGACCTCGCCTATCCCCTGATCGAGCCGCCACTGTCGCGGCCAGCCTGGAAGAGCGTGTTCGGCGACTACAAGGCGCTGCCCTCGCCGTGGCGGCAAAAGATCGTGTTCGACCGCACCATGTACGGACGCACGCTGATCGACGAGCCGCACCGTTCGCATTCCTCGCGCTATGCGCAGCTGATGGAGGACGTGCGCAACGACATCACCCGCTTCGAGCCGTTCTTCGCCTCCGCGATCCGCGTCATCGACCTCGACAAGAAGCGCAATGCCAGCATGGCGCGTGTCTCCTCCCTCTCTCCGAAGGAGAAGGAGGACGCAGTCGAGCGCATGCAGGAGAATTCGCTGATCATCCAGTGGGTGCAGCAGTGCCTCGAGCAGCGCGTCTCGTCCTATCGCTGGGGTCTGGAGCGGCTGGTGATCCAGGCGCCCGACGGCATGGCCGCCGATGCCGACCGCCTGATCGGCGAACTCGCCGCCCAGACCGCCAACCCGCCAGTCGCGGCCCAGCCGCCCTACGGCCGCGCGGTGATCTCGAAGGGCTGATCCGCGCAGCCCCGCAGCCTGTCCGAGGGCGGTCATCTTACCCTGCGGCCCATCAATCGCGGTCGGCCTGAAGCCGCCTGTCTGTGCGCGATCCAGGGGACCGTGCCGTCCGTAGCCGTCCAGGCCTGTCGAGGCGATCAGGGAACCGCATGATGGCCCTTGTCCTCCCGGGCCGGCTGGATAGGATAGCCCCGTTTCTTCAAAGTCATTTTTCCGAAGGTCCTTCAAGATGAGCTTAGACGCCGCGCGTCCTTGCAAGAGCCGTCTGGCCGTTTCCCCCCGCCTCCTGCTGGTCCTTGCCGTTCTGCTGGGATCAACCTGCTCCGCCGCCGCACTGACCAAGGAGGCCGCGATTGAGAATTGCCGGATGACCGTCGGCAAGCCGATCGTGCACGCTTGCATGCAGGCCCAAGGGGGCCGCAAAGCCGGCGCCGATCTCGAGGGTTGCCGCGCCAAGGCCTCGCCTCAAGTCAGGGCCTGTGTGATGGCGGCCCTGAACGCCGCCAATGGCCGCGCCAACGTCGCGGTCGAGCTTCCGAAGGAAGCTGCACCCAAGCTCGAACCCGGCACGGCGCTGCCAAAGGATTTCGTCGCGCCGCCCCGCACCATCGCCGACATCACCGCGATCCTCGACAGCGAAAAGCCCGACTCGAAACTCCTCGCGGAGCTGAAGGCGGATGCGGATTCGACACCGACGGGAAAGGAATCCCGCGCGGATCTCGCGCAATTCTATTTCGACCGCGCTAATGCGCGCGCGCAGCTCGGCCGCCTCGCCGAGTCCATCGGCGACGCCGGCAAGGCCGTCGAGATCGGCCGTGGTGCGGTCGAGGCCAACATGATGGGCCGCATGCAGCAGCTTCTCTCGCTGCAATACGCTGCAGCCGGTGATCCAAAACGATCGCTCGAGGTTATCCAGCGCTTGTTGCGTGAGACGGCCACCCAGCCGGGGGCAAAAGGCTACCAATTGAGCGCCAACAGGTCCGTGGCCGGCAACCTCATCCAAATGGGCGATGTCGCCCAGGCAGAAGGCTATCTGCGCCGCACCCAGTCCGCGATCCAGGAAGCGCGTACCAGTGGTCATCCGAACTGGCGCGCCTCCTACGCGCGCCTGGGACAGAACTGGGAAGGGGAGCTCGAGGCCACACGGGCCCTGATCTTCGAAGCGCGCGGGCAGTTTGCGGAGGCCGAGGCCGCCTATCGCGTGTCGGAGCAGCGCAAGCGTGCGGGCATGAAGGGCGTGATGGACTCGGACAATCCCCCGGCGGAAACCGTCATGCTGCAGGCAATCGACAACCTCGTGCTCAGCCAGGCTCGCATGAAGGCGCGGCAGGGCCGGCTGGCCGAAGCCGAGGTCGACGCACGCCGCGCGCTGCTCTCGCGCCTGAAGGATACCGGCAAGTACAATCCGGTGACGCCGCGTTACGTGATGGGACTCGCCGGTATCCTCGTCGAGCAAGGTCGCCACGAGGAAGCCGAGCAATTGGGCCGTGTCGCTCTGGAGATCAACAGGACGGTCGGCGTGCCAGACGATTCCCAGTCGACGGTGCAATTGCTCGCGCAGCTCGCCGGCATTCTGACGCTTGAGCGCAAGAACGCCGAAGGAAACGAGCTGTTCGCGCGCATCGACCGGGCGATCGCCAATTGGGAACCGCAGCGCCGTCAGGTCTTCGAGCTCAATCCGTCTCGCATCCTCTCGCTGTATAATTCCGGGCAGCTGGACGCAGGCATTGCCGCGGCCGAGCAACTCGTCAAGAAGCAGATCGCCCGGGTTGGGGAAAACCATTTCGATGCCGCTTCGGCGCGCGGCACCCTGGCGGTCGGCCTGATGCGCGCGCGACGCGACGCCGACGCGATCCGGGAATTCAAGGCGGCCATTCCGGTCATGATGGCGAACGCCAACGAAAACGCCGATGACGAGAACACGAGTGTGGTGGCGGCGCGCAGCCAGCGGCTGCAGGCAATCGTCGAGAGCTATCTCCTGCTGCTCGCGAGGGCCGAGGGCAACGACATTGGCGAGGAGACCTTCAGTCTTGCCGACGCCGTTCGTGGTCGTTCGGTGCAGCAGGCGCTCGCGGCCTCCAGTGCGCGCGCAGCAGCAAAGGATCCCGCGCTCGCCGAGCTCGTCCGCAAGGAGCAGGACCTGACCAAACAGGTCAACGCCCAGCTCGGCACACTCAACAACGTGCTGGCGCTTCCCTCGGCGGAACGCGACGAAAAGGGCGTTCAGCAGATCCAGGCTTCGATCGCGGCCTTGCGCGGCGAACGCGACAAGGCGCGCCAGCAGATCAAGCAGAAATTTCCTTCTTACGCCGATCTCGTCTCGCCCCGGCCGCCGAGCGTCGCAGAGATCCGCGCGACGCTTGCCGACAACGAGGCAATGCTGTCCTTCTATTTTGGCCAAAACGGCAGCTTCGTCTGGGCCGTGCCGAAGTCGGGGCCGGTGGCGTTCGCCGCCGTGCAAGCCAGGATCGGCGACATCGAGAGCAAGATTCGCAAGCTGCGCGAGGCGCTCGAGCCGCAGGCAGCCATGATCTCGGACATTCCGCCGTTCGACCTCAAGCTCGGCCATGAGCTCTATGAGCTACTGCTCAAGCCGGTGGAGAGCGGCTGGAAACCGGCCAGAAACCTGATCGTCGTGACCAACGGGGCGCTGGGGTTGCTGCCGTTGTCGTTGTTGCCGACGGCGCCGGCAGAGGTGGCCGCGGACGAGGACCCGCTCTTCATCGGTTACCGAAATGTGCCGTGGCTGGCGCGGACTCATGCCGTATCGACGGTGCCGTCGGCGGCGGCGTTGCGCACGCTACGGCAATTGCCACCGGGCAAGCCCGGTCGCGGGGACCTCGTCGCCTTCGGTGATCCCTATTTCAACAGGGATCAGCAGGCCGAAGCGGACGGCGGCGGGGAGAAGGTTCAGGTCGCCGATGCCAGCGGCAACATCACGCGCGGTGGGCCGCTGAGGCGGCGCAACAGTCCCAAGCTCGAAGGCGTCGACAGCGCGGAACTCGGTATGTTGCCACGACTGCCCGATACCGCCGATGAGTTGAAATCGATTGCGCTGGCGCTGCAGGCAGACCCCTCGAAGGTGCTGTTCCTCGGCAAGAACGCCACCGAGAGCGCGGTGAAGACCATGAATCTTTCCGGTTTCAGGATCGTGGCCTTTGCGACGCATGGCCTCGTCCCGGGCGAGCTGAACGGGCTGACGCAGCCGGCGCTCGCTTTGTCTTCGCCGACGGTGACGGGTGAGGGCGGCGACGGACTTCTGACCATGGAGGAGATCCTCGGCCTCAAGCTGGACGCCGATTGGGTCATTCTGTCGGCCTGCAACACCGGGGCTGGCGCCGGCGCCGGGGCCGAGGCGGCATCCGGGCTCGGCCGCGCATTCTTCTATGCCGGAACGCGCGCGCTGCTGGTGACGAACTGGTCGGTGCATTCGCAGTCGGCGCGGCAATTGGTGACCGACTTGTTCAAGCGGCAGGCCGACGATCCCAAGCTGTCACGCAGTGAGGCGCTGCGGCAGGCGGCGATGGCCCTCGTCGATGGTCCGGGTTATCTCAACAGCGAAGGCAGGACCGAATTTACTTATGCGCATCCGCTGTTCTGGGCGCCGTATACAATCATCGGCGATGGCGGCTTGCGCTGACAACGGGGGAAGGGGTGCAGCGGAAATGAAGTGGATTGTCTTGCTCGGCTTCGTGGCCGGGGGATTGCTGTTCTCGGGCCCGTCGCGCGCCACGCAATTGATTACGGAAGAGGAAGCGAAGCTGCCGCCTCCGAAAGGCGCCGTTGCGGCCGACCGCCGTGGCATCCTGCGCGGTCCGAAGGTGGAATTCGTCTCCCCTGGCGCTTCCGTCAATTCGCCGATGCAGCTGGTGTTGAAATTCGAGTCTTTCGGCGGCGCAAAGATTGATCCGGATTCGGTCAGGATGATCTTCCTTCGAACGCCGAACGTCGATCTGACGCCCCGAGTCAAACCCTTCGTCAAGCTCGACGGCATCAACATGCAGGACGCAGAACTTCCGCCGGGCGAATACACGGTGCGTGTCGACGTCAAGGACAGTGACGGCCGCCCGGGCACGACCATCTTCACTTTGAAGGTCGCACCTAAGTGACGTGCCTTTACTGCTTTGCGGGAAATGCGAAGGGCGCGCTGGTTTGCGCATCCTGCGGGCGTGACATTGCCGCTCCCGCCACGCTGGTTGCGGAGCGCGACGAACTTCTGCGCAAGCGCGAGCATTTGCGCGACGAGCTAAAGCGGGCCAGAGACGAGATTGAGGCCGTCATGAGACGGAGGCATTCGCGCTAGCGATGGAATGTCCGTTTTGCGCCGAGACCATCAAGGATGAAGCCATCGCCTGCAAGCATTGCTCGCGGGACTTGCGTGCGATACGCCCGATACTGCTCGAGATCGAGGAGATCGTCGCCGATCTGGAAAGGCTCAGGCGCGATCTCGATCGCGTCAATGTCCGGCTCGAGCGCTACAAGAATCCGCTTCGCTATTACGGAACGCATGCGGTGCTCTATCTTGCGATTCCGTCTCTGCTGCTGGTAATCGCCCATGTGCTCGTGACCATCACCTTCAACGTGTCGCCGATCCCGCTGAGGATCGCATCTATCGCCATACCGCTCTTGTTCGGATTCCTCGCCTATCCGCTGCACCGGGTCTCCGCTCTCACGGCATTCGCACTGGCGTTCCTCACCGCAAGCGTCAGCATCATCGCGATGCTGACGGTGACTGGACTTCACGATCATGTCCCGATCCTGCCGGAAGCCTGGATCGAATGGCGGGAAGTGTTCGAGTACGGCGCCAGCATCCTGCTCGCCTTTGTCTCAGGGAACATCCTGAGCGTCGTGATCTTCCAGGTCCTGCCGCGAGTGCTGACGCAGGGCGGCAAGCCCAACGCGTTCGCCTTTCGCATGGCGCGCCTGCTCGGGCAACATGTCGGCGAAGAACAGCTGCGCCGCCGCGCCCGCCTGATACAGGACCTCATGCAGACTGTCGGGCCGCTGGCCGGCGTCGCCGCAACCGGCGTCGGCTCCATCTATGCCGGACTGAAAGGCTTGCTCGGATAGCTAGGCTTTCAAGGCCGGCGCATGCTCCGGGCCGGCTTCTGCTTCTCCTTCTCTTTCTGCTTCTGCTTCTGCAGCTTCCCGACAAGATCTTTCAGCGCATCCGGTAGCGACACGGATGCGCGATAGGCGACCCCGACCTCGCGCTTGACCTTGACCTCGATCTCGCGTCGGGCCTGCGGGTCGCGGCCGAAGAATGCGCTTTGCTCGCAATGGCAGCGGTCGATCAAGGGGACGCCGGCGAGATCGGCAGTGCGAAGCTTCTCAGTGCCAGCGGATGCGACGGCGGCAGCGCTGCGACATAACGTTCGCTCCACAGCGCCACGAAATGTTCGTCAGCGCGCAGCATGCTCTTGGAGATGATCCGCGCGTCGGCGCGCTCGTCGCTGTCGACGAGCCGGAGCGTGATGTCGCCGCGCGCCGTCAGCGGCTTGAGCAGTGCGATCGTCCGGGGCACGTCGAGCGTGCGCATCAGGCCGAGCGTCACATTGGTCTTGGTGCTCGGTCTCCTGAACATGCTGCGTGCGGCATCGGCCTCGTCGATGATGCGGCGGGCCAGCGCATGAAACTGCTCCGCCGAGGCGCTCGGCCATTGCGGCATCGCGGTGCGATCAGGCGCCAATTGGCTGCTGCATGCCGGCGACAGCTATTTCCATCACGGCCAGCTCGACGCATCGCCGCGCATGCCGCTGGTGCTCGGCTATTTCCAGCCGTGCCGATATGGACCGCAAGATGCGGATCGCCAACCAGGCCCGGCTGCGCGCGCTGAAGCTGAACCACGGCGACCGCGTCACGATCGTCAACAGCCATGATCCCGTCGATTACGAGCGTTGCCGCTGCAACGCGCATTGATCGCGCCCGTCAGCGCTGTCCGTCGTGCACGGAGATCGCGGAAGCCGCGAGGCCCCCGGTGCGCGCGTGAGGCCGGCCGCCGGTCGCCATCACGAACCCGAAGGCGATCTCGTCGCGCCGCGGTGGAATCCCACAGCGTCATCTCGGCGGTGCCGAAATGGCTGCGAACATAGGCGGCGTGGATATGGCCGAGCGGGACCATCAAGACAGGCGCCCCGTCAGCCTATCGCGCTTCGACCACCTCGCCATCCTCCTTCACGAACCGGCCGACGGGATGGTCGAGGAGATCGATCACGGCTTCCGAAGGCCGGCACAGGCGCGTGCCCTTGGGCGTCACCACGATCGGACGGTTGATCAGGATGGGGTGCGCGAGCATCTGGTCGACCAGCTCGTCGTCGGACCATTTGGTGTCGTCGAGGCCGAGCTCCTTGTAGGGCGTGCCTTTCTCCCGCAGCAACTCGCGAACGGAGATGCCCATGGCCTTGACCAGCTCGACCAGCTTTTCGCGGGATGGCGGCGTCCTCAGATATTCGATGACGTCGGGCTCAACGCCGCTCTGCCGGATCATCGCCAGCGTGTTGCGCGAGGTGCCGCAGGCGGGGTTGTGATAGATCGTGACGCTCATGAGGTAGTCTCCGCGATTGGGATGGGGCCTCGCGCCTGGGGCTGTCCGAGCAGCCAGTTCATCAACAGCATGGCGGCAAAAGCTCCGCAGAGCTCCGCGAGAATAAATCCGGGCAGGTCGGCGGGACGTATGCCCGAGAACGTGTTCGTCAGCGACCTTGCGATGGCTACCGCCGGATTGGCAAACGAGGTTGAGGCCGTGAACCAGTAGGCCGCCGTGATGTACAGGCCGACCAGCCAGGGGACCGCCGTCCGCTGAAACCGGATGCCGGCCAGGATCGTCGCGACCAGGCCGAAGGCGGCGACCGCTTCGGCGAACCATTGCGATCCTCCGGTTCGCATCTTGGTCGAGAGATCGATCAGCGGCAGTCCGAACATCAGATGCGCCGCCATGGTTCCCGCGATGCCGCCGGCGATCTGCGCGGCCACATAAAGCGCAGCCTCGTTCACCGGCAGCTCGCGCTTGCCGGTGAAGACCAGCGTGACCGCCGGATTGAAGTGCGCGCCGGAGATCGGTCCGAGCACGGTGATCAGGACGACCAGAATGGCGCCGGTCGGCAACGTGTTGCAGAGAAGCGCCAGGGCGACGTCTTTGGTCAGCGTCTCCGCCATGATGCCGGAGCCGACCACCGTGGCGACGAGAATACCTGTGCCCAGCGCCTCGGCCGCGAGGCGGCGCGGAAGGTCGAACTGGTCCATCAGCCGGCCTCCGGGGTCGAGCGTGCCGCACCGTCGGAGCGGCCGATCTCGCGCAGCTTGGTGCCGAGCGAGAGCTTGTCGATGCTGCGCAGGGGAAGATTGACGAACGTCCCGATCCGGTTCTTGAGATAGCGGAACGCAGCATTGAACGCCGCCTGTTGTTCCAGCGCTGCGCCTTCCACCGCGGCAGGGTCTTCGATACCCCAGTGCGCGGTCATCGGCTGTCCCGGCCAAAGAGGACAGGCTTCACCGGCCGCGTTGTCACAAACAGTGAAGACGAAATCCATGACAGGTGCAGCAGGAGCGGCAAATTCCAGCCAGCTCTTCGAACGCATCCCGTCGATTGGGTAGTCCATGGTTTCGAGCGTGTGCAGGGCCAGCGGGTGTACCGCGCCTTTTGGCGTGCTGCCGGCTGAGAACGCCCGAAAGCGGCCGGCACCGTCCTTGCGGAGGATCGACTCGGCGAGGATTGAGCGCGCCGAGTTGCCGGTACACAGGAACAGGACGTTAAACATGCGATCGGACACGGCTTCGCACCTTTCGTTTTGGCGAGCAGCAGGCCTGAAGGCTATCGACGACCGGCTCGCAAACTTCCGGCCGGCCGCCGCAGCAATCCCGCAGCAGGAAGACCGCAACGTCGCGGAATTCGGCAAGGTTGGCGCGGTAGACGATCGAGCGGCTGTGTCGCTCGGAGGTGACAAGGCGCGCGCGCGTCAGGATCGACAGATGCGCCGACAGCGTATTCGCCGGGACTTCCAGCAGGCGGGCGAGATCGCCGGCCGCAAGGCCGTCGGGCTCGTGCCTGACGAGCGTCCGGAACGCCTCCAGACGGGTCGACTGGGAGAGGGCTGCGAGGGCGAGGACGGCTTCTTCAGTTTCCATATATCCAGACTTATGGAAATATAAAGGGAAGTCAATCGGGAAATCATGTGGCCCCGCCTAGAATGCCCGGGATCCATATTTCGAAAATTGTAGAAATAAAGTTGACAGCAATTATCGACCCGGCGCATCTTGGCGGCCATGAAGATCGACGACGCAGCAGCACGCCTCGAAGCCTTGGGCAACCGGACGCGACTCCAGATCTATCGCGCCCTGGTGCGGGCAGGGCACAAGGGCATGCCCGTGGGTCGATTGCAGGACAAGCTGAAAATCCCGGCCTCGACGCTGTCGCATCACATCAAGACCCTGGTCTCGGTCGGGCTCGTCAGCCAGGTCCGGGAATCGACGACGCTGATCTGCCACGCAAACTTCGACGCGATGCGGGGTCTGGTTGATTTCCTGGCGGCGGAGTGCTGCGCAGACGAAGTCGGATGCAAGACGACGCAAACGGCGGCCTGATCATTTTTTCGGGTCGGATTATTCGATGGTTCTAGAACGATGGGAATAACGGCATGAGCGACGCAAAGACGGTAGCCATCATCGGGGCAGGGCCGGTCGGCCTGGCCGCGGCCGCGCATGTGCTCGAACGCGGCATGTCGCCCGTCGTGCTGGAGGCTGGACCAGAGGCTGGGCACGCGATGCGTCAGTGGCAGCAGGTCCAGCTCTTCTCGCCATGGGAGTACAACATCGACAAGGCCGCGGCGCGCCTGCTCGCGCCGACGGGATGGAATTCGCCGGACCCGAGCTCCTATCCGACCGGCGGCGAACTACTCGATCGATATCTGACGCCGCTTGCGACGCGAACGCCGTTGCGCGAGGTGGTCCGGACATCCAGTCGCGTCTCGGCCATCAGCCGCGTCGGCTTCGACAAGGCGAAGACGAAGGGACGTGAGCAGGCGCCTTTCGAAATCCGCTACCAGAACGGCAAGGGTCCTGAAGTGCTGCGCGCGGATGCAGTGATCGATACATCAGGCACATGGTTCTCGCCCAATCCGGCCGGAGCTAATGGCCTGCCCGCGATCGGCGAGCGCGAATGCGCCGGCCACATCGCCTATGGCATGCCCGATGTCCGTGGAGCCGGCCGCGCCCGATATGCCGGCAAGACCACCGCGGTGCTCGGCGCCGGCCACTCCGCGGTGGGCACGCTGATCGATCTCGTGCATCTCGCGGGTGAGGCGCCGGGGACGCAAGCGATCTGGCTGTTGCGCGGCGCCGATCCCGCCAAGGCGTTTGGCGGCGGCCGGAATGACAAGCTTGCCGCGCGCGGAGAGCTCGGCAGCGCCTTCGCCGCGCTCGTTGCCTCCGGGAAGATCAGGGTGGAAACCGAATTCGGCGTCACGCAACTGTCGGACTCCGAAGGCCGTATCGAGATCGCGGCCGGCTCGGGCTGCGGCGGACGCAGCGTGATCGTGGACGAACTGATCGTCTCGACGGGTTTTCGTCCCGACTTTTCGTTCCTGTCCGAATTGCGCCTGCGGCTCGATCCCGCCATCGAGGCGCCGGTCGCCCTGGCGCCGCTGATCGATCCCAACGAGCACAGCTGCGGCACGGTGCGCCCGCACGGCGCGCGCGAGCTCGCGCACGACGAGCCGGGCTTCTACATGGCGGGCATGAAGTCGTATGGCCGCGCGCCAACCTTTCTCATGATGACAGGATATGAGCAGGTGCGCTCGATTGCGGCCGATCTCGCCGGCGACAAGAAAGCCGCCGCAAGGGTGGAGCTCGTGCTGCCGGAGACCGGCGTCTGCTCGCGCGGCAGCGTCGAGTCCACTGAAGCCGCATCAGGATGTTGCGGTGGGCCGGCGAAGCAGGAACCGACGGCCTGTTGCGCGGCCGACGAGGCGGCAAAGAAGGCCGGCGCTTCGGGCTGCGGTTGTTCATGAAGTTGGGTCTTGCAGGTAAAGCCGGAGAGTTGCCCATTGTGGTTCGTGCGCCGTTTCGGCGTGGGGGCGGGAGGGCAGCATTCGTAACTTGAGCGGCCGGTCCCTGATCGCGGTGATGTGCATCGGCCAGGTCGGCAATCTGCTGCCGCATGTGACGCTGTCCGCGAATCTGGCGCAGCATCTGATGCCGGCGTGGGGCCTGTCGGCGGCCGAAGGCGGGTTGATGGCGAGCGGTTACGCGTTCGGCTACATGCTCGCCGTGCCGGTGCTGACGACATTAACCGACCGGATCGACGCACGGCTCGTCCTGCTCTGGGGCTCGATCGTCAGCGGGCTGGCGACCGCAGCGTTCGGACTCTTCGCGCAAGGGTTTTGGTCCGCGACCGCGATCTGGTCCCTGGCAGGACTTGGATTTGCCGGCGCCTACATGCCGGGCCTGAAGGCGCTGACGGACCGGCTTCCCGCCGGCGACACCTCGCGCGCCGTCACGCTGTACACGTCGAGCTTCTCGGTCGGCGTCGGCCTCTCGTTCCTGGTCGCGCAGCTGATCGCCGATCGCTGGGGATGGCGGACCGCTTTCCTTGTCACCGGCTTCGGTCCGATCGCAATGGTCGTCGCGTGCCTTCTGATGCAGGCGCAACGGCCCGCGCCGAAAGCAGGACGTCTCTTGAACTTCGCGCCCGTCTTCGCCAATCGCGAGGCGCTCGGATACATCTTCGGCTACGGCGCCCATTGCTTCGAGCTCTACGGCATCCGCACCTGGCTGGTGGGGTTCTGGACCTTCGTCGTCGCCCACCAAGGCGCGCCGTCGTGGTTGAGCCCCGTCGTGCTGAGCTTCTGCTTTGCGGTGATCTCGATGCCCGCCAGCATCCTCGGCAACGAGGCCGCGCTGAAATTCGGCCGCCATCGCGCGATCACGGTCGTGATGATCGCGTCGGCTTGCGTCGCACTGATCATCGGCCTCAACGCGACGGCGCCGGCATGGGTGCTGGCCCTGCTGCTGCTTGCCTATGGCCTGACAGTGCCGGCGGATTCCGGCGCATTGACCGCCGGCATGTCGGCCGCAGCTGTGTCCGAACATCGCGGCGCAACGCTTGCTCTGCATTCGACGGTCGGCTTCGGTCTGTCGGCGGTCGGCGCCTGGGGCACCGGCGCCGCGCTCGACGCGGCCGGCGGCCCGCAGAGCGCGACCGGCTGGCTGCTGGCGTTCAGCGTCCTCGCGGCTGGGATCGCGCTGGGGCCGTTGGCGCTGCTGTGGGCGCGGCGGGGACAATTTGGGAGGCCGCGATCTGATCTGAATGCGTCATGATCGGCTTGCCCAGGAGCTTTGGCGCCGGCTCGCAAATCACCGTACGGGTTTGGCTTCCGGAAACGTCCACGTTCCGTTCAAGATCTCCTTGCGCGGTCGATACAGGCGCGCCGTGTAGTTCCAGCCCGGCATGATAGGCAGGCAATTCGGCACCTTTCCGTCGCAGGCGCCGAACTGAATGGTAACCGAGCCGTCCGGGGCCGGCTTTGCCGTGAGGTTGTTCAACGAGTAGGCGTTAAGTGGGTTCTTCTGGAAGAAACCTTTTGCGTTGTAGAGGCTGACCGACCAGAAGCCGTCGACCGGAACGTCCTTGACCGTGAGCCGATGCACCGTCTTGCCGTCGTTCTGCGGAGGATAGAAACTTTGGTAGTCCGCTGCGCTGCGCGGATTGCCGCCCCAGCCGATGGCGGTGCCGATCAGGTGGTCGAACGGATCGACGTCCTCTTTCCTGCCGAACCGGTCGACGGTGCCGCCGAGCGCGCCAAGGGCGGAAAGCGCGTCGCGGGCCTTGGTTTGTGACGCCTTGTCCCAATTCGGCACCTCGAACTCGCCCGGATCGATCTGCTCGACCTTGATCGCGTCCTGCACGCCGTTTGCGGCTTTGATGTCCTGCGGATTTTGGGGGTCGGCCAGCGTCCGAATGATGACGTAAACATAGTGCGTGCCGATTTGATCTTTTGCGTAGGTGAAGCTCCCCGGGCCGTATGCGACGTCGATTGTGTAGTGATCCTGCGAGATCACCTGCATCGACATGAAGCGCTTGCCGGCGTCGGGCAGGGCAATCGTAAGTGGGCCGGCGTCCATGTCGAACACGCCCGACGAATACAGCGTGTCCCGGTTCATCCGAACCACGTCCTGCTTCTCGATCGACGCCATATCGCGGCGATGCCTCAGCTTGCCGAAGGCGCCGTCGTCGCGCGCGGTCTTGCTGAAGTAAAGATCGGTTTCGGCGCGAACGAAGTTGTGAACCGTTACCGCAGTCGGTCCTTGCGCGAGTGCGGCCTCGCCGGCCAACAGCGTCGCCGCGACAATCGAGAGAAAACAAGGAAACTGCATTGTTGCCTCGCTATTTTGGCGGTGCTTTTGGAACGCCCAGCTCCTCGTCGACCTGGTCCTCGAAATCCCGCTTCTTTTCGGCGATGAAACGCCGATAGCCCTCGGGATCGATCCACGCCTTGACGCCCTCGGTCTTTGCGCGCTGCTGCTTGCGCTCGAGGTCGTAATATTCGTTGTGCTGAGCCAACCAGATGTCGGGCTTCAGCATCTCGAGAAAATGATGCGTATTGCGATAGTCGTTTTCGATGCCTGGATAGGACGGATCTCTTGCGAGCCGATAGCCCGGATTGAATCCGGCACCGTCGGGAAAGGCGACGACGTATGCCGTGCCGTCCGCGACGATGTTGGCGACCCAGGTGGTCGCACCGCGCGTGTGGCCCGGCGTGTGGTAGGCCGATAGCAGAACGTCTCCCATCCTGATCTGGTCGCCGTCGCGCAAGATCCGGTCGACCTTGACGGCGGGATAGACGAAGTCGTCAGCATATTTGAAGTCGCCGAGATCGCCGCTCTCCATCGCGGCCACATCGTCCTTCATCACGGCGAGTTGCGCGCCGAATTTCTGCTTGAAGAATGCGAAAGCGCCGGCGTGATCGATATGCGCATGGCCGTTGATCATGAGCTTGATGTCTTCGGGCTTGAAGCCCAGTTTCCGGATGGAATCCACGATCATCGGACCGGACGAGGGCATGCCCGTGTTCATGAGGACGTGGCCTTCTGAGGTCGTAAACAGGAACGCACCCAGCCCCTTGGTCCCGACGAAATAGATGGGACCGACGATATGCACCGGGTCGGCCGGCTCTTCCCATTTGAGCACCTTCTTCGCCAGTGAAATGAACAGGTTGTTGTCGCGCGCGAGCTGCTCCTTGGTCGGTGCGGCTTCCGGCCCGGTCTGCGAAGCGGATTGGCTGGCGAAGCCGAAGACGAATGACGTTGCGAGGAGCAGAAGCGCTGCCCGGCGCGGACTACTCATGTCGACCTCCCAAGAACAATCGTTGCAAAAACTACCCCGGGTTGCCGGAAATCGCCAGCCAGGTTTCTGTCGGGCCGTCCACTTGGCTTCGACGGCGGCTATCGTGAGCACAGCAGCGCCGGCGAATATCGCGCAACAGCCCGCTGAGAGGGTGCCCCGCTGGCGGCGGAGGTAGCGTGGTGGTCACCCCCGCGCTGCCGAGACCCCAAGTGCGTGAACTGGCCCTCTACGTCTGCGTCAACCGCTGCTTCACCGTCTGCGCGATCGCTGCCGGCGCCTCCTCGGGGATCGCGAAGCATGAGCTCGCGTTGATCTCGCACAGGACGTAGGTGTCGACACCGTCCGCATCTTTCGGACCATACAGGAAGTCCGCGTCCCAGATGACCGGGAGCGAGCCTTCGTCGATGTCCAGTGTCTTCATCATTCCAGGGGTCCACTCTTCTTCCATCAATCGACGCAGCCGATGGAAGCGCGGGTCTGCGTTCGAGGTGTAGAGGCGCGGTCCCGCCTCGGAACGGGCGGCCGGCGAGTCGACCAGCGCTTTGACTCTGTGATAGCCGAAGCCGGCACAGCGATCGCCGGCCATATAGCAGCGCACCACGCCTTCGCTCAAGCGAGGCTGGAATGGCTGATCGACCACGCTGCCATTTTCGAAATATTCGGCGCAGCGATGGAGAAAATGATCCAGCGTCAGTTCCTCGGAGCCATCCTTGGTCGCGTCCAGCACCTTTATCATCGGGAAACCCGGTAGCTTCTCGACCTTCCACACGCCTTGGCCGCCGTTGCCGCGGCTGCGCTTGATCACGCGCGGACCGGTGGCGAGCCGTGTCGGTAACTCGGCGCGCATGGCCTCGGTGGTTCGATATAAAGCCGTGTCGCATCCCCACCCCATCGAGCGGGTGCGATAGAGTACCTCCTTGGTGCCCATCTTGAGAATGACGTCCGGATGAGCGCTGACCCACACGCCGTGCGCCGCAACGTCGCGCAGCAGAGGATCGAGCTCATCGCGCGTCTTGCCCTGGTGGATCGGATCGACCCAGACGAGCACGCCGCTCGCCGCAAGCAACTGCTCGCGGACCTCTTCGACGAAGCTTTCGTCGTAGATTGCCGGGCGCGCCTCGATGCCGACGGCGACGAGTGCTTCAAAGACACGGATGAAGCGGCTGTTTTGCGCCGTCGCATCGCGGCGCGCGGCAGCGTCGCCTCGCGAGAGGATGGCGACTGTGTGTTGGTGAGAAGGGTGTCGTTCGGTGTCCATGCGCAAGCTCCACAAATGGCGTGCTGCGCAGAGCTTGGACCGAGGCCTCACGGGGAGTCTGCTTGGTCCCCACGCAAAGGAGACTAACGAGGCTGTTCGCGAGTTTCAAGACGTGACTGGCACGGTTCCGCGGAGCGGTGAGCTCTTCGTGACGTTCGCCGGCAGATAGCGTGACGCCGTTCGATGATCTGACATATGTTGAGACCAAATGAGCGTTTCGTCACCTTTGCCGGAGATTGCCATGAACGTTCGATGCCTGTCGGTCGTGACGGCCCTGCTGATTGCGTCGGGCCAGATCCGGGCGCGACGCCTTTGGAGCGGCGCGCTCACATCTCAAGACGGCGATGCTCAATCTGACCTATCACACGGGCTTATTCGGATACATTGAGAACGGTCAGGCCCCTGGTGCGCTTGTGTGGCGTCTCGAAGTCGATCCGCTGCCCCGGCGATAGGCCGATCAAGGCCGCTCCAACAGGCGTCAGGACCGAGATCCGATTGAGCTCGATGTTTGCCTCGTGCGGATAGACCAGCACGATCTCTCGGCTCGCACCCGTCTCGTCGTCGCGATAGGTCACTTTCGAACCCATCCTGATCACGCCTCGCAAGTTGTTCTCGTCCGTCACCGTGGCACGTTCCATCTCCCGAGCCAGAAAATGGGCCACTCGCGGAAACAGATCCATGCTCGAATTGGCCAAGGAACTGAGGCGCCGCGATTCGTCCTCAGTGATCTTGATCGGCGGCAACGCCGGCTGTTCTCGCCGGCTCTCAGCTTCGAAATTGCGCATTGGTCGCTCCTATGCTGCGGTTGGTCCGGGGTCGTCATCGCACGGGTTGCCTGACCGCCTCGGCCCCCTCCGGAAGAGTGGGACAACCGTCGAATGCGATGGGGTCACGCTTTGGACCCTGACGACATTCAGACATCCGGCGACGAAGTACGGCATTTGATCGCCGACCTGCAGTCCGATCAAAGCTGTACCCAGCGGGGTCAACACCGAAATGCAGGCGGGATCCGACCAGCACTCCTCAGGCCAGACCAGTTGCACGGTGCGACGCGGAACGCCCCAATTCGTGCAATGGGTGACCCATGATCCGATCGTCACGAAAGGACGGACGGCGTCCGCTTCGTCCGGGACGATATTGGCGCGGTTGATTTCGCCCATGAGGAATATCCCGTCCAAATCTCCTTTTTGGACGGCGAGGCGGGCGAGCTGTTCGAGCCGCGGATAGTCTGATGAGGTCAGTGCGATTTTTGGAAGAGGCAGCACGGCGCACTCCTTCTGCTTCAAGACGACCTCTCGAGTGGAGGTCACGAAAGCTGGAAAAGAGCCCGGACGGCGCGAACACCGTCCGGCTAACTGCCTGCTTGGAGGCGGCCGGCGTGAAGACCAAAACGCGCGGTGCGCGCATCAATGTCGATGACGTAAGCCATGATGCTCTGACTATAGTAGTTCATTTCCCTGGAAACATTGCGACGAAACCGCACAGCACCTCTGCACATGAAATATCGAGAGGGGACAAAGGAGCGTCGTCGGAGTGAGACGATAGTGCTTTTCCGATCACGGCAACCAGCGCTCCGCCAACAAAAACCCGCGCCGGATTGCTCCGCGCGGGTGAACTTATCGGTGATGCCACTATGCCGGTGTTTTGCCCGACGTGTCAAAGTCTGGCCGATGCTGCGCGAAGGATTTGTATGCCCGTCCGGTTTTCCACAACGCGAGGGGTAGTGGTGTTCGGCCGTTCCAGCCCACCAACAATCGATAATTTGTCAACGCGAGCCGGGCGGTCTTCATAGGAGGACATGGGCACGAAATCACGAGAGATCATCTGGAGCGGCCGGATCATGGGGGCGGAGATTTCCGCCAAGCACGCTCGCGAAGTTGCCACGAAAGCAGTTCGTGAAGCCGATCGGGCGGAAGCCGAAGCCTGCTCGGTGCAGATGGAAGGCTACGGGGGTCCCGCGCAGCCGTCCCCCACAATCGCGCAATGCCTCGATGCCGGCATGCGCTGGCTCGAGGTCGAGTGCAACAGGTGCAAGGCGCGGGCGAGCCTGCCGCTCGATATGATCCGCAGGCCGCGGGATACGCAGATCTGGAAGCTCGTAGCGTCTCTGAAGTGCCGGTCATGCCGGAAGGGGCGTTCCGCGCCACCTGTCCACATGATCAAGCTGACCGCAACACAAAGCATTGCGCCCTACAAGTGGGTGCATCCGACCGAGGAGCGGTAGGATCGATGAACGCGCGCTGAGCGTCGTCTGATGCTTGAGATGGTGCTCCCTCCCACGCTCAATTCCTGGGCTCTCGATCGGGAACAACATCAGCTTCAGCTCAGAAGCTGTGGTCGTCTTGAGAGTGGGCAATCACCGCTGTGGCCAGAACCAGGCTCCTCTCGTCCTTGCAACTGGACGCGTTAACATACCTGGATGGCTAGCAAGGCTACTGCGCCTTAAGGGGGGCCGTCACCGTGGAACAAAATCTCCGAGCACTGATTAGATTTCCGGCCAACCCATTGAACGAGTGGCAAAAGTGAACACAGGCAGGATGCTCGACACCGACACCAATCCCGCTTCGAAGCGTCCTGTGCTCGTCGTTGAGGACGATGTGCTGGTCCGCATCATGGTCGCTGATGAACTTAGAGAGAACGGTCTCGCGGTGATCGAGTGCGGCGATGCAGACGAAGCGCTGGACGTTCTTCACTCTGGGACTCAGGTTTCGCTGGTCGTGACTGACGTTCGAATGCCCGGGTCAATGGACGGCGCGGAACTCGCAACTTTGATCAAACGCGATTTTCCCACTCTAAAAGTAATACTTACATCATCGGAGGCACCACCCTCCGGCGCCGAATTCGATCTTTTTGTTCCGAAACCGTGGGACCTTCCGAAAGTCGTACAGCGGATCAGAGCGATTGCCGGTTGGTAAGGAACGAAGACTGCCACTCGTCGGTTGTCCGGCATGCAAACGAACCAATCAGCCACCCCCCGTTCCATCGTGCTTGCACAGCAAGACGTGCTGCTCCGCATGGCGCTGGCCGATTTTCTACGCGGCTGCGGTTACAAGGTGTTGGAGGCGCGCTCAGCAGACGAAGCAATCGCGTTGCTTGATGAAGGGACCATTCCGGTGGATCTCGTTGTCAGCAGCGTGGAGTTGGCCGGAGATGGGTTCGGCATCGCAAAATGGCTGAGAGATCATCGGCCCGCTCTTCAATTGCACCTCACCGCAAGTACCAAGCGAGCCGTCGAGGTCGCGGGGTCGCTTTGCGAGAGCGGTCCGCTTCCGGCTCCATACAACGCTCAAATTCTCCATCGTCGAATACTTCGGCTCATGGGTGGGCGGCGGCAGCGACCTCATGACGAACACCAGACAGTGGCTAAGGCGTCAGAGAGATAAACCGAATTGGTCAGCGTGTGGGGATTGCCGAGCACCACGAGCGGACGCCGCTGCGCGGCGCCGATAATCCCCATCGACAACAAAGATTCGGCGGGTCATCGTCAGGTGACCGCGACAGTGGTGATACAACAGCTGCGTTGCGCACCGTCTCTCGCTTTCAAGCCAAGCTCTTCATCGCGGGCAGCTGCCGTCGCCCCGGGCTAGCGATAGATCAGGGCTCCGATGCAAAGAACCAGCATCGTCAGGCTAAGCGCAACGGTAACGAGCGCGCGCTCGGCTTTGCTGGTCAGCTCCTCTTCGCTCATGACAACTCTCCCTGCCGCAAGGTCAACCTGCATGCCCCGACCTTGTTCCCGCGCTAGCGCCACGCGATGCTTGGCGGCTCCGACCTGATCCATGCACATGCTGCAGGAGGAAGTGCCGCCAACGTGAAGCGCTCTCAGCCGCTTGTGTGCACGAGTGCGCCGACGGAAGGTTCCACCAGCATCTAAGTTCCGACGTCACCGCCCGATCAGTGGCTGTTATCGGTGATGAGAACGCTGCTTGCGCTCCCGCCTCCTCCGGACCGGATCGTGCAGTGAGCGATCGACGCAAGTTCAATGAATCGCACCAAGAGGGTCTTGCAGAAGAGGCCGTTCGTCTTCGCTCAGCCGCGGAACTGCTCCCGCCAGGGCCGGTGAGAGATGCCGTCCTCAGACGCGCACGCTGGGCTGAAACAAGCTTGTCGTTAGATGATTGGCTCAACTCGCCAGGACTACAGCCACCGACCTGAAGGTGAAGTCGAGCTGCAGGCATTCAAGCCATCTTCGGTTTGAGGCTCCGCCAACAAAAAACCCGCGCCGGATTGCTCCGCGCGGGTGAACTTTCGATGGTGGCATTCTGCCAGTGTTTTGCCCGACGAGTCAAATCCGAACAGCGCGACGGGCAGGGATTTACCGGTCCGGCAAACGCCTATTTGGTGCAACAAAAATGGCTAATGATTTCAATGCCAACGCTACTGTGCATGGGGTTGTTTTTCGACTTTTTGTTTTTGCGCGTCCCGAAGCGGCGCACCTCAGCGCCGTCCCCGCGGTGCCTCGGCCTTGGCCGGCGCCTCGGTCTGGGGTCCGCAGCTCGCGGCCGCGAGCGAGCCTTGCGCCTGCGGCATCAGGCCGGGCTCGGGGGCGAGCGCCTTCATCACGATCAGCCCGGTCGTGCTGGGGGAATCGATGATCAGGCGGTCGGCGGCGGTGATCTCTTCGTCCTCGGGTAGCTCATTGTGCTGCGGCTCGGTCATCAGATCGAGCTCGATCACCTTCTTGCCGGCCGAGCGGTCGTTGATGGCGTAATAGGCGATCTCGTTGCGGGTGTAGAACGACACCGAGGTGTAGGCCTGGCTGACGGGGACCGTCAGCTTGATCGGCCCGTTCGACAGATCGTAGCGGCAGATCGCGAGCGCAAAGGCTGGATCCATGAACGGCATCGGTGAGGTCTGCGGATCGGCGAGCGGGAGCTGGGTGACGCCGTTGAGCTTCGTCATCGGCGTCAGCCGCGAATAGGCATCCTGGGTCGCGATCCGCGGCAGCGCCAGCACGCTGACGAGATGAACCACGAGGCCCAGCACCACGCCGGCAACGATGGTGAACAACAGCCGGATCATGAGCAGCCCGCCGTCGTGATCGTGGGCATCGGTGCGTCGCGCTGGGTGCGTGTGGCAACGCCGACCGGAGTGTCGTAGAGCCGCAGCATCAGCGCGTAGCGCTCGATGCCACCGGTCGGCAGCCAGTTGCCGGCGCGCGAGCGCGAGGCGATGCGGATCTCGAACGAGCCGTCGGACTGCCGCACGATCTCCTGGCTGGTGAAGCCGTAGCGCTGCAGCGAATTGGGGACGAGATGACCCTTGCGGTCGTAAAGCGTCAGCGTCCAGAACCGCGCCGGCGGCGTCACGCCGGAGACAACGACGTCGCAGCGGCCGTCGAGCACCTTCTTCTTGTCGTCGGCGGTCGCGGTGAAGGCGACGCCGTCGCCGGTGCCGATCGGCAGCTCGCCGTTGCGCACGATGGTGGCGCGCGAATAGGGATCGACGTCGGCGGTGCCGGTGCGCGGACGCGCGGTCCAGGGGCCGATGGTCAGCGCGCCGATCTCGGTGCCGCGCGTCGTCGTCATCCAGGTGGCGCCGACGCCCACCACGGTTGCGAGCAGAAGGGCCGTCAATGTGATCAGGATCAGCCGCACTTGTTTCGATCAGTTCTTGTTTCGATTAGTTCTTGCGCGGGGCGGATGCGTTCGCATTCTCTTCCGCATAGTTCTGCGGGAAGGCGAGCGCGCTCGTGGACGATGCCGGCTTGGCTTGCTTGGGATCGGTGGCGGCCGATTTGGTCGCGATCCTGGCCGCGTCATCCAGCAGCTTCTCGACGCGGACCAAAACGTCGGCGCCGCGCTTGGTCAATACCGGCGGCGGACCGGGCTTGGTCTCCAGCACCTTCGGCGCCGCATTGGCCTGCGCGTTGGCGATCCGCTCGGGAGGCAGCTTCTGGCCCATGCCGATGCCGGCGATTTCCCGGACCTCGACGCCCTGATGCGCCGCGAGCATGATGTCGTGCCAGGTCTGCGCCGGCAGCGAGCCACCGGTCATGCGGTTGGTGGGCGAATAATCGTCATTGCCGTACCAGACCGCGCAGGTGAAATTGCCGGTGTAGCCGACGAACCAGGCGTCGCGATACGCATTGGTCGTGCCGGTCTTGCCCGCGGTCGGAATGCCGTCGAGCGCTGCGCGGCGCGCGGTGCCTTCGCTGACGACGTGGCTCATCATGCCGGCCATGTCGGCGGCTACCGAGGCGGGAATCGCCTGGCGCGGCTTCGGGCCGTCGCGGTCCCAGCGCCAGACCGGATCGCCCGCGCCGGTGCGCACTTCCAGCACGGAATGCGGCGTCACCGCCTTGCCGCGGTTGGGGAAGGTCGCATAGGCCACCGCGTGCTCGAGCACGGTGACTTCGTCCGAGCCGATCGGCAGCGACGGCGTGTCGGGCAGCGGCGCCTTGAGGCCGAAACGGCGCGCCACCTCGACGATCTTGGCGCGGCCGATCTTGGCCGGGTTCGGCGCCTTCGGCTGCTCCTTCTGGCCGATCGCGATCGACAGCTTGACGGGCACCACGTTGATCGAACGCGTGATCGCCTGCGTCAGCGTCACCGCGCCGGAATAGGAATGGCCATAGTTCTGCGGGCACCAATTGCCGATGCAGACCGGGCCGTCGACCACGATCGAATTCGGCGTGAAGCCGTTGAGGAGCGCGGTGGTGTAGACGTAAGGCTTGAACGAGGAGCCCGGCTGGCGATAGGCGTCGGTGGCGCGGTTGAACTGGCTGGCGCCGTAGTCGCGGCCGCCGACCATGGCGCGGATGCCGCCGTCGAGATCGGAGACGACGGTCGCGGCCTGGGTCGCATGATAGTCGCGGCCGAACTGGCGCAGCTGGTTCTCGACCGCGTCTTCCGCCGCCTTCTGCACATTGGTGTCGATCGCGAGCCGGACCACGAAGACGCGCTCGGTGTAGGATTTCGGGAAGGTGTCGACAAGCTTGCGCATCTCGTCGAAGGCGTAGTCGAGATAATAATTCGGCGACGCCTCGTAGCGGCGGTCGACCGCGAAGGCGGGGTTGCGGCGGGCGCCGAACACCTGGCCCTCGGTCATGAAGCCGGCATCGACGAGATTGTCGAGCACGACGTTGGCGCGGGCGCGGGCGGCGGGCAGGTTGATGTGAGGCGCGTATTTGGTCGGCGCCTTGAACAGGCCGGCGAGCATCGCGGCTTCGGCAAGCGTCACGTCACGTGCCGATTTGTTGAAGTAGAAATGCGCGGCGCCGTCGACGCCGAAGGTGCCGCCGCCCATATAGGCGCGGTCGAGATACAGCTTGAGGATCTCGTTCTTGGTCAGGCGCCATTCCAGCCAGACCGCGAGGAAGGCTTCGTTGACCTTGCGCTCGATGGTGCGCTCGTTGCTCAGGAACAGGTTCTTGGCGAGCTGCTGGGTGATCGAGGAGCCGCCCTGGCGGACGCCGCCGGCCTGGGCGTTGGTGACGAGCGCGCGCGCGGTGCCGGCGATGTCGATGCCGAAATGCTCGTAGAAGCGGCGGTCCTCGGTCGCGAGCGTCGCCTTGATCAGCACGTCCGGAAAATCTTCCAGCGGGATCGAATCGTTGTGCTTGATGCCGCGGCTGCCGATCGGGTTGCCGTAGCGGTCGAGGAAGGTCACCGCGAGGTCGGACTTCTTCAGCCAGTCCTCGTCCGCGGTCTCGCGGAAGGCGGGGATGGCGAGGGTCAGCATCACGACCAGGCCGCCGAGGCCGAGGGTCGCAGCCTCCGACAGCGGCTCGATGAACACCCAGCGCTTCCACCGCCCGACATAGAAGCGATCCATGAAGGTCGAGTAGCGCTCGTAGAGCTCGCGGATGCCCTTGGCTGAGGAGAACAGCGACGAGTCGATGCGCGCATCGAGATCCAGGAAGAAATTCCGGATCCGGGCCTTCCAATGCGGTGGTATGATCTGGCGCACCTAGAACCCTTGCGGCTTGGTTCGAAAGCGTTCAAGCACCCGGCCGGGGCGGCATCGAGACGTCTTGCGGGAGAGTTGCGGCAAACCCAAGGCGCCCGGCCAGCGACGGTGGGGACTTGCTGTTCCTTCTAGCCGAGCAGGGCCTATAAACCAATGGTCACGCTTGCGATTTTGAACAACAGGCCTAATTGACCCCGGTTCATTACGGGCCTCACGCGGGCGCTGCTTGCAGCCCTAGGTCCGCACGCCCTAGATGGCACCAGTCGTAGCTCTTTCGAACTTTTGTTGAGGCGCATGACCGCAGCTCCCAAACGACCTTCAGGCCAAGAAGGATTCTTCTGGAAAACCAAGACGTTGGAAGAGATGTCGGGGCCCGAATGGGAGAGCCTGTGCGACGGCTGCGGCCGCTGCTGCCTGAACAAGCTCGAGGAGGAGGGCACCGGCGACATCTACTTCACCCATGTCGGCTGCAAGCTGCTCGATGGGGTGACCTGTGGCTGCAAGGACTATGCGAATCGTTCCGACAAGGTTCCGGACTGCGTCCGCCTGACCCCGGCCAATGTCCGCACCCTGAACTGGCTGCCGCCGAGCTGCGGCTACAAGCTCGTCGCGGAAGGGCGCGACCTCTATTGGTGGCATCCGCTGGTGTCAGGTGATCCCGACACCGTGCATGAGGCCGGCGTCTCCGTACGCGGACGGGTCGAAGGCAGCGAGGTGGAGATCCCGGACGACGAGCTCGAGAACCACATCGTGCAATGGCCGGCGCAGCTGCCGAAACGGGCCCGTCTGAAGCGACGTCCGAAGGACTGATCCGCCAAGGGGTTTGGACAGGGGATTCGGATCACGTGTTCGGGATGGCCGTGGGGTGGGACGCACCCATGCGCCGCGGTGCCTGCCTGGGAAGAACTTTGCTGTCTACATTGGACTGCATAGAACGAATCCTTCGCGGCGTTGCGCCGCCTCATGGCTTCCGATCGAGATGAACAAGTTCGAGCGGCAGAGCGGTTCTGCCGACCCCCAGACATTGCCTGACGATATCGCCGAAGAGCTGTCGCGCCTTCCGAGCGAGGTCTTGAGCGTCGATGACGCTCCTTCGCTCGCGCCGCCGGCGCCGCTGTCGCAGGACGAGGTCCGCACCATCGTCATCAGCCTGATGCTGACGATGTTCCTGGCCGCACTCGACCAGACCATCGTCGCGACCGCGCTGCCGACCATCGGACGCCAGTTCCACGACGTCTCCAATCTATCCTGGGTCATTACCGCCTATCTGCTCGCCTCGACCGCGGTCGCGCCGGTTTTCGGCACGCTCAGCGACATCTATGGCCGCCGCGCGATGATCATCATCTCGCTCAGCCTGTTCGTCGCGGGCTCGGTGCTGTGCGCGATCGCTCCGAACCTGCCGATGCTGATTCTTGCACGAGGTCTCCAGGGGCTGGGTGGCGGCGGCATCATGCCGGTGGTGCAGACCGTGATCTCCGACGTCGTGAGCCCACGCGAGCGCGGCCAGTACCAAGCCTATTTTTCCAGCGTCTGGATGGTCGGCGGCATTCTCGGGCCTGTCATCGGCGGCGTATTCGCCGAGCATCTGCACTGGTCGATGATCTTCTGGATCAATGTGCCGCTCGCGGCCGCGGCGATTGCTCTGCTGTTGCCCAGGATGAAGAAGATCCCGGTGTTCCACCGCAAGCGCAAGGTCGACTGGCTCGGCGGCGTGCTGCTGATGGCCTCGGCGGTCGTCTTCATGCTGGTGCTGACCTGGGGCGGCACGCGCTTCCCGTGGCTCTCGCCGACCGTGCTTGCGATGGTGGGCGGCGCCGTCGCACTCGCGGTCACCTTCGTCTGGCACGCGCGCCGCGCGGACGAGCCGTTCCTTCCGCTGTCGCTGCTCGGAGGATCGGTTGTGCCGTTCGGGCTGACGGCCGGCGGCTGTGCGCTCGGTGCGATCACGGGGCTCACGGTGCAGCTGCCGCTCTATTACGAGGCGGTCTATCATCTCAGCGCCAGCGAAGCGGGCCTCGCGCTGATTCCGCTCGCGGCGGTCTCGACCGTCGGCGCGGCCGTTGCCGGTCGCACCATGGCGCGCGCCAAGCACTACAAGCGGGTCGCCATCGTCGGAACGTCCTGGGCCGCGCTGTGCGGCCTCGCCCTCACGTTGACGACGCTGCCGCTCTGGGCGCTGCTGACGCTGATGGCTGCCTTTGCACTTGGCCTCGGTACCACCTTTCCGGTCTGCGTGGTCTCGGTGCAGAATTCGGTCGCCCGTCCGCAGGTCGGCACCATCACCGGCGCGTTGAACTTCTTCCGCTCGCTGATGTCCTCGTTCACGGTCGCGGCGTTCGCGGCCATCCTGCTCATTGCACTTGGCGCCGACGTTCCGCTCGCCGGCGAGCATCACGGCGCCGTCAATGCGATCCCCGCCGACGACATGCGGCATGCGTTCCGTTATGTCTTCGGCGCCGCCACCGCGCTGATGGCCGGCGCCGCGCTCTGCCTGATCATGATGGAGGAGCGGCCGCTGGCCGGGCCCTCCACGACGCAACCGGTCGAGATGGCGGAGTAGGAACCGCTAGCCGCGGCCTCCGTCCGGAAAGCTGCTGTTTCGCGGCAATCGAATCGTGAACTCGGTGAACGCGCCGGGCTCCGTCGCGACGTCGATCGTGCCGCCATGCTGCTTCACCACGATGTCGTGGCTCATCGACAATCCAAGGCCGGTGCCTTCGCCGGCCGGCTTGGTGGTGAAGAACGGATCGAACATCTTTTCCTTCACCTCGTGCGGAATGCCGGTGCCGTTGTCACGGATGCGGATCTCGATGCTGTCGCCCAGGTCGCGCGTTGCGGCGATCACCACCGGCTCGTAATCGGTGGCGCCATCATCCGACTTGCGCTTGGCCGCCGCGTGGAAGCCGTTCGAGATCAGGTTCAGCAGCACCCGCGTGATCTCCTGCGGAAACACTGCCGCTTGCCCGGCCGCGGGATCGAGCTCGCGCTTCAGCGTCACGTCGAACTGCGGCTTCTCGGCGCGGGCGCCGTGATAGGCGAGGTTGAGGCTCTCCTCGACCAGCGCGTTGATGTCGCTCAGCCGATGCTCGCCGCCGCCCTCGCGGGAATGCAGCAGCATGTTCTTGACGATGGAGTCGGCGCGCCTGCCGTGCTGCACGATTTTCGCGAGATTGTCCTTCAAGTTTGGCAAAGCGCGTGCGCCAGACCGTGTGGTTGATGGCGCGCCAGATCGGCTCGATGTCGAACCCCTCGCCCGA
>NZ_JBVVPA010000039.1:0-35576 GCF_055807555.1 Bradyrhizobium sp. Ken64
CGCGATGGTTGGACGGCTTATGCCGTGCTCTCCCGGGAGCCGAACTTTCCTTCTGGCCTCCCTCACTTCCGCGAATTGGATGATGCTGTCTGCCCGGTTGGGCTCGCACACACCTCCGCGACAACTTGACCGTAGCAACGACGGCCAGGACCACACGTCTATATTTTGGCATTCGGTGAAACACGCCGAAACTAACAAAAGGCTTCAAAACAAGCGCTTTTCGACTACCCTGATGCAGGCTGTTTCAGCTGGCTTCACCAAATTAAGGGCCCGGCCCTAAGCCTTTCAGCGTCCGCACGACAAACTGAAAGCCTTCAAGCCGAGCCCTTTGGTCCCAAGCCTTAGGAGCCGAAACCACATGGATACTACCATTGTCCCCTCCCCCGTCGGCAAGCGGGGCCGCAACAGCAGCGTCATCCTGACCGACCGCCTGTGCGAGAAGCGGGTCCCCAAGAGGACCAAACTCTACGACCGGAAGTGCCCTGGTCTCTACGTCAGCGTCACTGAGGCGGGCGCGGCGACCTTCTCCTTCAAATTCACCGACAGGGAGACTGGGAAGCAGCGCACCGGCTGGCTCGGCGTCTACAATCCCCAGACTTTTACGGTCGAGGACGCCCGCAGCATGGTCTACGGCCTTAAGGGATTGGGTGCCGAGGCCCTCGCCGGGAGTTTCCGCGACCAGAAGGCCAAGGCGGCAAAGCGCGGCAAGACAGTCGCCGAGATCATTGAGGAGCGGATCGACTGGATGAAGACGCTAGTCAAGAAGCCGGATGGCGAGATGCGGCCCCGGCTGGAGGCTTGGGTAAATACGGCGAGCCATCTGCGCCGCTTCCTCGGTGTCCGGCTTGGTAAAACACTCGCGGGTGATGTCACGAAGCATGACATCGCGACGCTATCGAACGACATCGTCGCGGGGAAGTTCGGCAAGCCCTCCGTCAGCAACGCACGCCATATGCGCAAGGCGGCTTCGGGGCTGTTCAACTGGGCGGCGGAGGCGGGCCGCGACTATGTGACAGCCAGCCCCTGCGTCAACCTGCCGAAGCTCGATCCGGAACACCCGCGCACCCGAGTCTTGTCTGAGGACGAGATCCGCACGTTTTGGCATGGCCTCGACCGCAATAATCTGCCCTATGACCGCCGCACCCGCCTCGCGCTCAAATTCGAGCTGGTGACCATGCTGCGATCACGCGAACTGCTCGGTGCACGCCGGGATGAGCTATTCGACCTCGACGGCGACAACCCGCGTTTCGACGTGCCCCTCAAGCGGGTGAAGAAGCGGCGGGTGATCCAGCAGCCGTTGTCCGATCTCGCGGTTAAAATCATCAAGGAGGCGCTGGCGTCCGCAGACCAGCGGTTTGTGTTCGAAAGCCCGATGTACAAGTGCCAGCCGATTCACCGTAAGGCGATGGCCGACGCATTGCGTGGCACGAAGCACGAAAAGAACAAAGACAAGACCAAGACCGCCGGCCTGTGCGAACTGCTCGGCCTCAAGCCGTTCACGCCTCACGACCTCCGCCGGACGGCAGCGACCCTAGCGGGTGACCTTGGTTTCGACGACGCTGCCATCGCCAAATGCCTTGACCACGCCGTGACGAAGAAGGGCGACACCGTCGTGCCGACGGTCACGGGCAAGGTCTACAACCACTCTCAACGAATGAAAGAAAAGCGCGCGGTTTTGGACGGCGTCGCCGCCGAGCTGCGGCGGATCGTCGGCGGGCCTCTGTGCAACGCCCTGGAGCAGAAGGGGCCACGACCGGCCGCCTGATTGCATCATTCCATCCGACTCCACGCCCGGTTACAACTCTCTCGAGCGCTGGGCGCGATCTTGGCGCCAATTAGTACCCGGAATAATCATAGCTGAGTGATACGCGATCCTCTGCGAAAGACCGACTTCTCTTGCTCTCAGAATCATCCTGATCTTGAATCGCGACTCACGTTCCAAGAAAAGGGGGTACTAGGTCGTCGGTTGGTCATCGGTTGGCCCCTTCAAAACGTCGATCCGCTCAGCCTGCGAAACAAGCTCGGCCAAGCTCTGAACCTGCATCTTCTCCATCACCATGTGGCGATGGGCCTTGATGGTCCGCTCGGTCGCTCCCAACGCGTGTGCGATCTGCTTGTTGAGTTTGCCGCGAATGACCAGTTCGAAAACCTGCCGCTCGCGCGGCGTCAGCCTAGCGAGGCGAGCGCGGATGCCGTCCAAGGCGCTCTGCTGATCGCGCCATGCTCGCTGATCTGCGAGCGCCTTCTCAAGGGCGCGAAGCAGTTCGTCGCTTTGTACAGGCTTATTGAGAAAGTCGTGCGCGCCTGCCTTCAGCGTCCGCACGACGGTCGGAGTGTCGGCATAACCAGTGAGAAAAACGATCGGGAGTGTTGAGCCAAGTTCCTTCAGCCGTTTTTGCAGAGCCGGACCGTCCAAGCCTGGCATCTGCACATCGAGAACGAGGCAACTTGGTTCGTTGCCGGTCGGTAGGTGGTCCAGCAACTGCTGGGCGGAAGCATAGGTCACCACGTCGTAACCGGCCTGCTTCAAACGACGCTCCATCGCCGTCCGGAGTGACTGATCGTCGTCAACAATGTGGATGCGCCCCCGGCTGTGCCCCGGCTCTACCACTTTAGCCTCTAAGCTCCGTCAGACTGCCCGCCCCGCGCGGACGACAATAGCCGCCACCGGGATGAAGCGGTGACAGCTTCTTATCGATCGCACGCAACACAAGTCCCAGAAAGGACGAGGCCCATGATGATCGGGCACGGTGAATGGAAAGTTAACTCCGAGACGATGCGAGCTCGACCGTCGAAAGGATGGCGACCCTCCGCGCGCCGCGCAAAAGGTATTGCCGGCCCTGTAGGAAGCCGCGCGGAACGCCGGACCCGGCTATTGAGCATATTCAGGTTTTTGTTTTTCTGGTTGCACATGTTGAAATTGCGTTTTGAAAGGTCTCGAGGAATGCGGCGCCCTGATGTGTTCGAGGCGGCGATGGAAGGCCGGGGCGTCTTGATCTGGCGTAGCGCCAGGGGTTTGCTGCTGCGTTCGTGCGGGCGGCGCTGCGCCTGGACGGGCTTGCGTGGCTCCGCGGCGGGGCAAATATCCACCGCTCTCGCGTCCGGCCGATCCGGCCGCCTTCGCACTCTCGGAAGCGACATGGCCGCGCTGAGGCAAGCGGGCGATGCCGATGGCGGGGCGAGGCGGAGACGCGGCAATGACCGGCTGCGGCCTGAAGCCCATGCCGCTCGCAGCCGCAGCATCCCTGATCATCGACCTCGTTTTTCGCCTATTAATCATCCACTGGAGCCGATACGCTCGTGCTGTCCGATGGGGACTAGGATGCGTTTCTGGCTGGCTGCCGTATCAAGACGATCTTGTTTCGCGCGATCCCTCACCGCCGCGTTGACCATCTCAATATTGCTGGCGCTGCTGGGTCAAAGTCAGGCGGCTGATCCGGCGCCCAAGCGGGTAATGATGCTGCATTCATTCGGTCTTCGCTTTAGGCCGTGGACTGATTATTCCGAAGCCCTTCGCGCTGAGTTAAGCCGACGGGCATCCATCGAGTTTCAAGATTTCTCGCTCCTGAATGCGCGGCGAAATAGCGACAAATCAGACGCTCCGTTCGTCGAGTATCTTCGCACCCTCAATATTGACCAGCCGCCCGATCTGATCATGGCCATCGGCGCCCCTGCGGCCAACTTCGTGCAGGCGCACCGCAAAGACCTCTTTCCAACGACGCCCATGCTGTACACTCTGGTAGAGCGACGCCGCGTGGACTTCGATAAATTGACCAAGTACGATACTGTCGTGGCGATCACGAACGACGATCCCGTTTTCTTTGAAAATATCCTGCACGTCCTGCCTCAAACAACGACCATTGCCATCGTTGTCGGTGCTTCGCCGAGCGAAACGTGGTGGCGTAACGAGGTCGCCAAGTCCACCGCGCGGTTCGCGGATCGTGTGCAATTTCGATGGTACAATGAACTTTCCTTCGAAGAAATGCTCAAGGATGCGAGCAACCTTCCGCCGCACAGCGCGATTTTCTGGATCGGATTGAATGTCGATGCGGCGGGAGTGGCGTACGAGGGTAACAGTGCGTTCTCCCGGTTTTACCGCGAAGCCAACGCACCGATTTTTTTTCACGACGAAGCCTTTTTTGGAGAGGGCATCGTCGGTGGACCAATGCAACTCGTCGCCAGACAAAGCAAGCAGGCGGCGGAAGTCGCGCTCCGCATCCTTGGCGGCGAAAATGTTGCCTACATCAAGCCGACGTTTGTTCCGCTGGCCGCGCCTATGTTCGACTGGCGGCAAATGCAGCGGTGGGGAATTGCCGAGAGCAGTCTGCCGCCCGGCAGCACCATCCACTTCCGCGAGCCATCGGCGTGGGAGCGGTATTGGTGGCAAATCGCGCTGACTACTGCGATCATTCTCGCGCAGACCGGACTTATCGCGGCTCTGCTGCGCGAGCATCGTCGGCGTCAATTCGCCGAAGTGCAGTCGCGGCAACGCATGACGGAACTTGCCCATGTCAACCGCTTCTCGACGGCTGGCGAACTGACCGCCTCGATTGCTCACGAAATTAACCAGCCGCTCGCCGCTATTCTCACCAACACCGAGACGGCGCGGGCGATCTTGAAGTCTCCAAACCCCGACATCAACGAACTGGATGCAATCTTGGGCGACATTCTAGGCGACGACCAGCGCGCCACCGAAGTGATCCGCCGGATGCGCAGCCTGCTGAAAAAGGCTCCGTTCGAACTGAAGCAATTCGACCTCAACGAAGTCGTGCGAGAGACGATCAGTTTTTTTTCGGCGCTGGCGGTCGGTCGAAAATTCCAGTTGGTCAGCGCGATCACGCCGGATGCGCTTCCGGTTCTCGGCGACCGCATTCAACTTCAACAGGTGATCTTGAACCTTGTCGTGAACGGGATCGACGCGATGAAGGATACGCCAATCGAAGACCGCGTGATCAGCATTCGCACTTCGCGCGTCGAAGAGTTTGCCCAGCTATCCGTGTCTGACCGCGGCCACGGCATTCCCGAAGACAAACTGAAAGAGGTCTTCGAGCCGTTCTATACCAGCAAGGCGGAAGGCATGGGCATGGGACTGTCCATCGCGCGCACCATTATTGAGGCGCACAATGGTCAGATTTCGGCAAGAAATCGGGATCACAGCGGCGCGACGTTCCGGATCAGGCTTCCTCTTGTTGGTTGAACTAAATCGGTGACGAAGGCGATGCCCGTGATCCCGACGACCGACGAAGAGTGGGACTTGTGGATGCGGGCACCCTGGGATGAAGCCAAGGCATTGCAACGACCGCTGGCGGATGACGCGCTCAGAAACGAAACGGCGATGCGCGAAGCGCTCAGACCTCGCTGCCAAGTCCGCTTCCAGCTTCGCCGCAGTTTAGGCGACTTACTTCCCTTCCGATTTTACGACGAGAGCAAGGCTCTCAAGTTGGTTTGCTAGCGCGGTCCAGCTACGCGAGATGCTCAACAACAACGTCCTTTGGCGGTCGGAATTTCTCGGATTAGCTCCAAGAATTTTGTGGTGTGCGGCGTACGCTCTGCACTGTTCGACTGTAGGCATTGAGGCCCCCTTCACCCAGCCTCGCGGCCCTTGCAGTGATGAGGGCAAACATTATGCTCTGCTTGCAGTTCCAACCTCTAACGGCTCTTGCCGAGACCGTCAGGCTGTCCAAGCGGACACTTTGTCGGGCACCCGACTTATAACGTAAGGCTGGTGCATCACGCACTGCCAGCGGCCTAGGGACGGGACGGATCTCCAGCATGACAAACTTGAAATCGAGAGCCCTCTATTTGCTTCTTCTCTTGGGCCAACTGACAGGAGCGCTCTTTATTATCTTGGACGGACTGCCCGAATTTAGACATTTGGTAACCCATCCAGGTGAGCAGCTGCCGTTCGAACGTTCCGACAATCTTGCAGCGCCAATCATGGTTGTTGTGATGCAAATCGCCTATTGGTATCGGCTGCAACGCGTTCCGCTTCCCCCTCAGCGCTCCAATCCCATCTTAAGTCACCTGTTCCTGTTTCTAGGGCGCCTTGCTTTCATTTTCGGTGGGTCGCTGTTCGGCGTCGTGTTCTTCAGACATTTGCCCGAGATCAATCAAGGTGCCGATCTTTGGCTCATGTCCCGACGCGGGCTGCAACTCGTAGCGTCACTGTTTGCCCTATTCTGTGTCACGCTTGAACTCGAACGACTGGGGCGTGCGCTTGGAGGCAGCCAGTAGGCCGCGGTCGCAGCTGCATTGGCACAAGGTGCACTAGCCAAGCACTGGGATTGTGCTTGTCTGGGGTGCGCCTCGCCGATCTTTCCAGCCCCCAAGCTTCCTAAGCTTGGCGAGAACGTAGAAGGCCCCGGCGTGGTCAGCAGCCTTGTCGGGGCCTGCTAACGCGAGAGACAGCCGAGACGATGGACGCAGAGGAAGATCGCCAACGGGGTTTGGAGCTGGGGCGCCGATGGGCGGAGCATGCTTCAGCACATGAGCTTGCGACCATGGTCAGCGGCTCGTTCGATGATCTCAGCGAGATACTGCCAGAGGACGTGTCCGACTATTTCGTCGGCGGCTTTCGCGAAGGCGTGTTGCACGTCTGGCGCGGCGCTTAGGCTCCCAGCAACACGGGGGCGCTAGGTCCGGGAAACCGAAGCGCCCGTATGCAAACTGTCTTACCGCCGAACACCGACGCGATTGACGCCGCCATTCATATTGCCACCAGCGTTGTGACGGACAGCGGCACGCGCCACAGGGCGAGGCCTGAGCACGACGCCTGCCCGGGCAACGCACCCGCCAGGATATCCAACGTAGGTGCAGTACACGACCGCGCTGGCTGGCGCTGCATTCAGCGTGAGGCCTGCAAGCCCCAACAGAACGCTAGCAGCAATCCCGGCTACTGTTGCTGACTTGATCGAAAGACGCTTCCTCGAATGCATGGCGGCTCCTCGCGCACTTGTGGAACTGAAAGATGATTGGAGCCGTCACGATGCGGCTCAACAGAGCGTGGGCATCCCTGGAGTCGCTCACGTTGACCTAGATCAACGGAGCCCAGTTCGGCGCTATCGGTTGTTCCAGCCCCCGTTCCGGCCATGGCTCAATGAAGACAGACGGACGCTCGCGCTTGATCTAGCTCAACGCATCCTGTGGTCGTGCAGAGAGCGTGGTGGCGTGAAATCACCCGTCAAAAAAGCGTCGGTAAAAGGCGCCGGCTGTCGCGCACAGAACTGGCGCGCCGGATCATCACCGACTACGCCGACCAGTTGCGGGCCATCATCAAGCAACTCCGCCGCCGCCTGCATTAGCCCTAATCGGTCTGAGGCCGGAGATTGATCACGGCACCAACGCCTCCATCGCCGGGTGTGAGCGGTTCTCGACCTTGATCCATTGTTCGCTGCGGCCGGCGCGGTACCAGCTGTCGCGATGCTTCGACACCAGCCCTCAAGGCCAAGCTGGCAGACGTGGCGGAATAGGTCCGGGCCGACCTCGCCCTGCTCGAACGCGCGAGCTGGATGCCGTCGACCGGGCGCGCCAGCAGCCGCGCGAGGTTGGTCTTGCGCAGGCTCCAGGGCGACTTGCTCAGGATCTTCATTCAGCCATTCGACCGAGCGTTGCCTTGTGTCATCATCCTATACTCTCCCGTTCCGGAACCATATGCTGTCTGTGCAGTTGTTCGCTAATCCCCGCCAATGGAGCCCACGATTTGCAAAGCCCTCGGTCAAAGCTTGACGGGATCGGAGATACCGCGCGACTTCAATTGCTCATCGACGCAATCGTGGACTACGCCATCTACATGCTCGACTTGGACGGCACCGTCCGCAGCTGGAACTCTGGTGCCCAGCGATTGAAGGGCTACTCGCCTGATGAAATCATCGGCAAGTCGTTCGCCTCGTTTTATACCCCCGAAGATCGTATCAAAGAGTTGCCACAGCGCGCCTTGAGCGTTGCTGCCCAAGAAGGCCGCTTTAACGCTGAAGGATGGAGAGTCCGCAAAAACGGGAGTCGGTTCTGGGCCTCTGTGATCATTGACGCTGTCCGTAATGACGGCGGTGAACTTATTGGCTTTGCCAAAGTCACGCGAGACATCACCGAGCGGCAGCAAGCCCTCGAAGAACTTCTCCACAGTGAGCGGCGTTACCGCCAGCTAATTGAAGCCGTGGTCGATTACGCGATTTTCCAGCTGGACCCGCTTGGAAACGTGACGACCTGGAATCCCGGAGCGCAGCGAATCAAAGGCTACGCGCCGTCAGAAATCATCGGCCGACACTTTAGCGCGTTTTATACTCCCGAGGATCTCGAACTCGGAGTGCCGAAGCGAGCGCTTGCCGAAGCCGCGGAACATGGCCGCTTCGAAGCGGAGGGATGGCGAGTACGCAAAGATGGCTCCCGCTTTTGGGCGTCAGTCATCATTGATCGCATCACGGATGAGGCTGGAAACGTCGTTGGATATGCAAAGGTCACGCGCGACGTTACGGACCGGAAGAAGGCCGAGGAGGAGTTAAAGCACGTCCAGCACCAACTGGCGGCATCTCAAAAACTCGAAGCCGTGGGGCAACTCAGCGGTGGTATCGCGCACGACTTCAACAATCTGCTCATGATCGTTCTTGGCAACCTCGAAACAGCTGAACGGCATGCCAAGTTAGCCGGACCCAACCTGAACCGTGCTCTCGCAAACGCGAAGCGAGGCGCGCAGAGAGCCGCGGCTTTGACCAGTCGCTTGCTCGCGTTTTCTCGACGGCAGGCGCTGGATCCTAAACCGGTGAATGTCAACAATTACATCACTGGCCTTCAGGAATTCCTGCAACGCACGCTCGGAGAGCGCATAGAAGTCCAGACCGTCGGGAGTGCGGGACTATGGCAAATCGAAGCGGACGCCAATCATCTGGAGTCAGCCATCGTCAACCTCGCGATCAACGCTCGCGATGCCATGCCTGAAGGCGGCAAGTTGACCTTGGAAGCTGCCAACATCTCCGCTGACGAGGATTACTGCCGTCTCAATCCTGAGCTAGCGCCTGGGCAATACGTCGCCATTTGCGTGAGTGACACGGGAGGCGGAATGTCGCCAGACGTTCTCAGTCACGCCTTTGAACCCTTCTTTACTACGAAAGATCCGGGCCACGGCACGGGTCTTGGACTTAGCCAGGTCTATGGCTTCGTCAAACAGTCGGGAGGTCACGCAAAGATCTATACCGAGGTGGGGCAAGGCACCACGATCAAGATGTACTTTCCACGCTTCACCGGGAACGCACGACCGGAGGAAATCGTACCTGAGGAACGCGCAGAGGGTGAGATTTACGAGACGATTCTCGTCGTCGAGGATGACGAAGATCTCCGGGCCTATATTTCTGACGTCCTGCGCGATCTCAATTACCGCGTCCTTACGGCTCGCAGTGCTCAAGCCGCTCTGACTATTCTTCTTCAGGACGACTCCAAGGTGGACCTTCTCTTGACGGACGTTGTCATGCCAGGAATCAACGGACGCGAACTTGGAAGGCGCGCGCATCAAATTCGACCAAACCTAAAGGTCCTGTACATGACGGGGTATTCGCGCAATGCCGTCGTCCATCAAGGCAGGTTGGACGAAGGCGTAAATCTGCTGGAGAAACCAATTTCCCAAGCAAAACTCGCGTTGCGCGTGAGGGAAGTTCTCGACCAGAATGAATGACCTGACTGGCGATGCCTGGCTAACCTACGACGAGAGAAATAAAGTTCTAGCTCGATCTGAACCGTCAATTAGGCGGCTGCAACCCGGGAGATGTTAGCCACTCGCTCATATGCGAACCGGTTTCCGCTTGCCGAGCCTTTCGGATCAGTTCTTCGCGGGCAGCACCTGGAGGAAGTTGCAAGGCCTCCTCGCGAAGACGCTTCGCTTCCTGGCTGAGCCGTACTTCAAGGGAGGTAGATTGGATAATCCTGTTTCGCTGGGCCATTCTCGTTTCCCAATCGATACACTGGGGCGTAACGTACAAAGTTAGTTCCGGTTCCGTCAAAGGTCGGGGTTGCGCCGTGAGCCAGCCGCTCACAGCTCCCGTCCGGTGTTCTACTGGTGAGCATCGCTTGCATCGATGGCTTTCAACCACAAAGGAATTACATCCGGAACCTCTCAACTTCACGTATGTTAAAACGGAGAGGTTCTTTCATGACCCATACAGTTCTGGTCGTCGATGATGATGCCGACGTGCTCGACGTGATCGCGAGTATGCTCGAAGACATTGGTTGCGACGTGGTATGCGCACACAGCGGCGATGAAGCTCTGGAAACGTTGGCGCGCCAGCAAAACATTTCGATCTTGATCACCGACATCAACATGCCCAACATGGATGGCCATGAACTGGCGGAGCGTGCCACGCGCATTCGTCCGACGCTCAAGGTTCTTCAGCTATCTGGCCGCGAGCGGAGGCGTGATGGCTTCCCGATGCTCAGGAAGCCGTTCTCTGAAGAAGACCTCGCGCGCGTGATGCAACAGACGACTGGCGTTTGTTAACGCAACAGAGTGGCTAAGCAGCGTTCAAGCTCCTCGATTGTGAAGGGCTTTTGAAGGACCGGATAATTCCGAAATCCTTCCGGCACGCCGTCCGCCCCATATCCGCTCGCAAACGCAAACGGAACGCTTTTGCTTTGCAGCGCCTCCGCGATGGAGACAGAACTATCGTCGCCAAGCTGGATGTCGAGGATGGCGGCATCAGCGCCCGGCCGAGAACTGAGCAAAAGCCCACTGTGCAAATCGTTAACCTCCCCAGCGACGCTATGACCTAGCTCGACGAGCATGTCCGCTATCATCATGCGTATGAGCGCTTCATCCTCGATCAGAAGCACAGATGCCATAACACTACCCCCGCCCGCATTGTACCCGGTTACCAATCCCAAGCTATGCTGCCTTAACATGGCTCTGGGCTGGCCTGGATGTCCAGTATCATTGCGCCTGCAAAACATTCGTGTGACCGTACTTGGCCCACGGCTGACCGATGCCCAATAGTGAGATCAATGACCGTTTTCTCGGGATCCGTATTCGCAATGGACGTTGACGGCAAAGCTACGTTCGCCTTCGAGGCGAAGAATTTCTCCGAGGCCTTCGAGTTATGCAAAGAGGACTGGGTTCGTGAGGACCTGATCACGATGACATCGAACGGCGTCCCGCTTTGCTCCTCCACGGCGAAGTTGACAATTCGCAGAGCCGATGAAGCCGAGATTATCATCTATCGAGACGTCGCTATCCAAGCTCAGAATGAAGACTTGGTCCTAGCATATCTTGTCGATTTGGACCGCGCTTAACGCGCAACGGCTCGAAAGCGGGTGTCGAGGCGAGCGTAGCTCGGCGTTCGGCTAACACCAGCTGATGTCAATGACCGAAACTCGCAAGAGCGAAAAGCCACAGCCGACGTGCTCCCACTGTGGAATTGCTTTAGGATTGGAGAACCTCAAAAACGACCACAGCGGCGGAGCACCACACGATGTGCAGCGTCTCTAACTTCGATCTTTGTCGCCGAACTCTTTAGCTCGTCCGCATCATGCAGGATAGCTTCACCTAGAGCGACCAGGGCTTGCTTTCCTGCCGCGCGCAGATCCGGCAGGTCGATGCCTTCGTCGTCGATGATAATCCCGCCAACATGGTGAACGTCGAAGTAAAAACGTGGCATGGGGTTCAAATCGGCGCTGTGCCGGATGGTTCCTAGCGTCGCGCCGGGCCGCCCGGATCTCGCGTGGCCGTCCGCTCACTGTAGGAGAGCAGGTTTTCTCGTTGCGCGGTCGCCTCCGCCCGGGCCATCGCTGCATTCGTACGGGCAAGGCGGAGAAGGGTACGTTGTTCGCTCAGAGCGAGGCGAAGCGCACGGGCCTCGTTGCGCACCCTGCGGCTCTCCTCTCGCGCAACTTTGGCCTCGGTGAATATCGAATCGATCATGCGCCACCATGGCGCGGATGGGGGTTTCTGCATTTAAGTAAGTTATGGCAGCATGCCGCGAGCTGTCGAAGGCGCGTGCTTGGCCTAGTCGAAGTTCCATCGCCGCATGCCACATTCGCATTTGTTCCAGTATAGCATGGCGTTCGCGGCGAAGTCGGATCGAGGTATCTATCGCTCGTTGCGCTCGATCTAAGAGCTCGAGGGTTTCACTGCGGAACGGCAGGGCCATGACGTGTGCTCCCGTTGAGGCGGGAGCACAACTGGTCTCTCAGGCACCGACGCCTATGGACAAGCCTCTGGCCGGCGATGCTTAACGGTGCGCCACATCGGAGGGTACTGCAATCGAATACGCACTCTCTCAGAAGTGCAGCTTTTGGCGGAGCTTCCTGATCAGTTCGCGGAGGTTTGCGGCATAGTCCTCGATGATGCGCCTCCTAGACCGGTTGCTTGTGGCAGGTCGGCTAAGGGCCACAAGCAGGCATGCCAAATGATCAGCCCCCGCTCAAGCCTAGCGCGCGCACCGGTGAAGTTCACTCGGGCCTCAAAGGACCGCACTGGCAATGGACGATCTTGCCACGAGCTTTGAACGTGAACGAAGCCTGCTCGCGACGCCGTCCGGCACAGCGTAGCAGATCACGACATCCCCGCCGTTTGTCGTCAGCGCAGCCAGCGCGCCCGCGGGCTTTTCGGCAAAACGCTGGCGCCAATACTTGCATAGCGCGGCTCGGCCGACCGTGCTCTGGCCATGGCAGTTGCATTCCAGCGCGGCATTGCCCGCGTACAGATCGATGATTGAAATGTCGCGCGCTCGGTAGGCATCAAGCCAATCAAGGGCCGCGCCCATCGGGTCAAAGGAACTCATGTCCTGGTCTTGCCTACCCACGGCTTAGCGAAGCGACAAGTTGGGTGTCCCTTCAGGGGCTCGTCGATGGAGCGTTTCCGCTGGCGATCCTCGCGCTCTCCTGGCGCTCAACCGATGCAAGGAGATCGAGTTGGCTCGCCAGCACTAGATAAGCATTGGAAACGCTAAGAAGGACATTGGCCAAGCGCGTCGATTTCTCGCTGTTGGCGCGTTCTCGGTATTGTTCGGCGATCTGCCGGTATTCCTCGGAGTTGAGCATCAATCCCCCAAAAGAATCGCAACTCAGGGCTTTGTTCTTCGTTCCTAGATTGAGGACGCCGCCTATGATTTTCGGCCGCCTCATGCTCTCTCGTCTAAGCTCGCTTTCAAAATGATCAGCCCAGCCTTACTCAGGCGCATGCGGATGGTTGTGGATGCAGACATCGCGACCGCCGTCTCTCGCTCGTCCTCGATCAGTTCGTTCGCGAGGAGTTTCCAGAGCACGCGCGGCGAGACGCCATTGCGCTCGCTCTTCCAAGCGCTGCCGTCCGGCCCGTATGTGCGAAATACTTTCTGGTCATTGGTCGCGATCATCGCGCGACGAACCGCAGGCGTGAGGTTGAATCTCTTCTGCTCTGACTGCTGCATCAAGCAAGCAAGAAAGGAAAAGCCAGTTGTTTTGTGTTGATTCAGATCAAAACGACCGCTTTCGGTCATAAGCGGTCCTGCACCGGCTGCTCGCAGCAGGTCAGCTATGGGCCACAGCGGAAGGCACTTGCGGGCTAAGAAACAGTCGCCCACTAAGGCGGCCTTAATTGTAGAGCCGCCGTCGCAGCTCCTTGATAACCTCGCGATGCGCCTCAATGTATTCTAGGAGTGCTTTGCGGCGTTCTTGATCTGGACTTCTGCGGCGCCTCGCTCAATCCGTTCGAGGGCGCCTCGGCATCCGCTAAGGTTTCCACTGCCACCTCCTTGGAGAGGAGGCCCCGGAGTGCCTAGGAGCCCAGGGCCATAACCTCAGCAGCCCTTCGAAAAGGTCGTTCGGTTACGTCTACAATTTACCAAGGTTTCGACCTGAGCTTGAGCCAGCTTCAACGGAACCGCCGACGAAACAGCTTTAGTTTCAGGAGGTCCGCATCGGGCGTTTCAACAATTCGCTCCATCATTGCGCCTCAGGCCTGTCTTCCTGGTCATCGGGCCATCGTACTCGGCCAATAATACGAACTGGCTCGCCAGCGTGCTGAAGGTACGCGCAATGTTCTTAAGCAGCGTGGCTTCGTTGGATGCGAGGCCCCGTACCCGCGCTCGCGTGCGGTACTGACTAGCAAACTTTCGGTATTCGCTTGCACTGAGCATTCTACCCCCAACCTTAGCAGGCGAAAGACTGCCATGCCCGGATTTTAAGGGTCTATGCACTTTGTGCCAAGCGTACCTTTGGGGAAGTCTGCCGGTTGATTATCGAATGTCCGCTGCGGGCCGATTTTGTTGCAAAAGTCGGTTGAGACAAGTCACGAACCGTGATTCCGTTGTGTTGACGCGAATCTCGGCGAGGTCGATCCATGATGGGCCGTCTGAAGAGTGACCAAGGTCAACTGTTCTACGAGTTTCGTCTTGGCGACGCGATACCCGAAGATCATCTGCTGTCCCGGATCATTCGGCATTCTCGCGCGCCCGCAACGAGGGCTTCCGTGATGGAGATGTCACAGAGACGTAGACCTATAAGACGCTTGTAGAATCGCTCTATGCTGGCTCAGCCAAACCTTACGGGGAAAGCAGGGAATGGTTAGGCCCGGCGCGTCTTACCGGACAAGGACGCGTCGGGCCGCGAGTGCGTAACGCGCATTAAAGGCTGACGGCGCCTTGCCTTGGCGAATACGGCTCGGCTAACGAGCGTTCGGGTCGCAATTGCGGCGGCTTGCCGTTACTGAAATCCGGCCTGACATCAGACCCCCGGTTGCCGCATCCGCCGGAAACAAACCGCGGCTCGATATCAGACAAACACCCCCACCCCGCATACGGACAGCCCGGACAGCGAATTAATGCACCACGGAGCCGCGCTGACGATCGGCGAGCGCCGCAAGCCGGCCTATTCCTGACTGCGCGGCCCCGGGAAGGGAACGACCACGCCATCGGCCGCTCGGATCACCGCCTGGGCCATCGGCAGAGGATCGAACCCGATATCCGCGACCGCGCCGGCGACGCCCTGTCGCTCCATCTCGGCGACGATCGCCTCGACCACGTTCATCAGCGTCGGCGGCGCTCTCGGTCATGGATCTTGCCCTCGGTGATACGAGACCATCGTACCACGCCTGTCGTGGGTAGCGAGCGCTCCGCGCTACCGACTCATCACCGCGTGGGTGTTGGTGACTAGCTCCGGCTGCTTCACAAGCAAGGCCGCGATGCCGACCAGAAGCAGCATCGCGGCGACCATGATGCACTTTCTGTCATCTATGGGAGCCAATGCCGGCCGCGAGGTCTCGTTCCCCATGGGTTTTGTTCGGCCTGTCCACAGCAGGCCGATTAGGACCTGACCTAGGCCGTGAGCCAATAATCCCCCGGGCTGACGCCGCACCAGAGTCCGCTATGGCTCGGCAACTGACGTATTGCTGCACCGGCACAACGACGCTATGGGCCAACACGCGGCATTGCCCTTGCAGAGAGCCATGGAGCCGGACGCCGGTTAAGGCAGTTTATTCTCCAACTTTTTTTCCAGAATTTCGGATGCCTTCCATGTTCTCTTCGATCCTCTTGCGAACCACCTCGAAGGCCTCTCTCTGATATTTGGAACCCATCTCCGCAAGTTCGCGCATGTTAGCCAAGGCCTTTTCGAAACCCTCTTGGGCGAGTTCCATTCGGCTCATGGCGTCAACCCGGCCAGCATCGGCAATTACTTTCTTCATCGTCTCCAGGAGGATTTCTGCTTGCCTGTGAATGAGGCGATGCGACCCCTCGAAAGCGATCCTATTCGCCTCGGCGAGAGCTTGGATATTCTTCTGTTCACGGTCCACAAGGGCCGCGAAGTCGACGCCTGGAAGTCGGAACTGGCTCATAAGTTCGGTCAAGTCAAAAAACGGCATCTCGCCGGCCGTGCCCGGTCCAATTGGTCTGCTCTCGTTGAGCGCGGTGCCCTGTTCAGTTCGTGTGCTGTTGTCGGACGCTGTGCCCTGTTCAGTTGGTTTGCTGTTGTTGGACGCGGTGCTCTGCTCAATTGGTTTGCTGTTGTTGGACGCGGTGCTCGTTTTCCGTCTGCTGTGCTCGGACACCGTGCCTTTTTTCCTCCGTTTGCTGTCCTTGGACATGATGTTTCCCCTTTTCGGGTTGGTCGGCCGTCCCCGCGAGTTAGTCGCTTAAACGAACCATCCGCCAACGCGCCCAATTTCAGCGTGCCTACGTTTGATCCAAATCAACAGCGCGGCGCCGCGGAAATCTGGCAATGGTCCTGCGGCTTCTAACCCGGCTCAAACTCTGGCGAGCATCGCAACGACTCGGCGCCGTCGTTCGAGGCGGCTCGCGTGGCGGTCGGGATGTTCGATGCACCAATATCTCACGAACTTGCGCACGCCGGCGACCACGGCCGTGTGAAGTCACGACGGAGCGGTGCGCAAGGTTGGCGAACCCCGCAGCCTTGCCGAAGGTCCGCGCAGCCCTACTTCTCCAGATCGAGTAACAGCGGCGGCGCCCAAGGGCACTGTACCGCCGGTTGCTCTGGCCTTTTGGCCTGCGCTTTTTCGATGCGATCAAGTTCGCGGACGATGACGGCGAGTTCGGTCTCGATTTCGGACATGCGTTTTTGGCTGATGGGCACGGTGACGCTCCTCGGTTGGGTTGCAGCCACCGCACTTTGCTACCGCGAAAGGATTGCCTCGCATAAGTGTCCCATGGGGCATTGTCCAATGGTGCATCCTTCTCGAAACGGGACACCCGCGTCCTGTCCCATGGGACAATGGAAAGCGCCGCCACGATATCGATAATCGATGCTGGTTCGAGCGTCAGCCCGAGGCTCGGGCTAACCAGCCTCCAAGCCCCGGCCTGACCCACACCCCCAACCCCAAGGCCGGGGCTTTTTTCCCCGACTACGCGAGACGCTCGCTATGCCCGACCGTTTAAAAAAGTTAGCAGTCCCTACTTTTAAAAGCAGCGCGACGGCCTACGCTGCTCCGGTTGCCGACTCGAAGTTTTCCACGCTGGTTTAATTTCGGAGATGTTGCGATGTTTGAACGTCGAGCGCTCAAACGCATTGAACTGAACCAACTCGCGTTGGTCCACGTCGACGGTGTTCGCGGGGTTCATCCCTGCCTGGTGATGGACATCCACCGTGAAGGGGCCAAACTTCATTCATCCACGCATCACACTGTCGCCTACAATTTTGCGCTGTCACTGGATGGCTTCAAGACGACGCGACATTGCCGTGTGCTGTGGCGGGACGGAAATACCTGCGGTGTTAAATTTATCGACCGAGGCGGCGTCATTGCCGGCGGTCTTAATCAGGTCACTGCAACGTAAACCGATCCCGCAAAACACCGAGCGATTTGAGCCAGGCAATCGCGACGTCGACGCTGTCGGTGCACAGATAATCGAACCCGCAGCCGACCAAGTGATCGCGCATCGCGGCTTGCGCGTCCGACAGTCGGCCCGAGCCACGGCGTTTCAATTCGAGAAACACCATCTGCCGATCGGGTCCGGCGAATTGCAGATCGGGCCAGCCGGCGACGACGCCGAGCCGCCGCAAGCGGCCCGCGGTCGACGGATCGCGACGCTCACCGTTCGGGACATGGCAGAACCGCAAGCGCGGATCGATCCACCGCCTGACGATGTCGACCAGGAAGGCTTGCGAGGCGAATTCAGTCGGCGCCGGCGGCCTGATGCCGCGCTGCCAGCGCGACTTGAACAGCGATAACTGAGGAAACGATGCCGCTGGCGCCTCCGATAAAAGCAGCAATTGCTTCTCGAAGGCCGCGAAGAGCTGACTATTATATTCGACATGGCCGCTTTAACCGTGATTTTTGTTTTCGATACTGGCGACGTTTGGAGAGCGGTATCCTTAGCGCCGATTGAAAAAGGCTGTTCCTTGAAGTGCCAAAGCCAGCGCGGGCCACGGTGAGAGGATTGGCGCATGATCAAGTGTTACACAGATGGCCTGTTATTCTTTCAAGGCCGAGAATTGCGCATTGCTGCTTACGGCGTTAGCCGGACACACGCCCAAATCCATGCTGAGGGGTTGGGTCTGCTTCCGATACAGTTCTACATTACGTTCGACGGCTTTCTTACAGTTGCAAAAAGTCGACTGGTGTGGAGATGGCAGGACGACATCAGTGTCGTCTTTGAACGGTGGCTGGATATTCGTCAGGGCACCGCGATCGAAGATCAGGACGACGTCTGGCTCCCCAAATTCTGAGCAGTTCGACGAGGTTGGCGCGAGGCGCGGAGCTGGCGGCGATGGTGGGTGGCACAAACTGCATAGACGCCCGCTCGTGGCGGGCGCATCATACTACCCGGTTGGCGTGTATCGGGGGACACCATGATCAGCTTGACCCGCGTTTTTGACATCGCCGTGCTCGCGTTGGGCACGTTCAACGTCGTGCTGGTGGGAATGCTTATCCTTTCCTTCTGAGGTGCCCTCGGGCCGTCTCGTGCTGGCGAGTAGCCCGCCGCCCTGCGCCTCAATTCCACCATCCGACTGAGGCCCAGGTTGTCTGTGTTGCCGGCGTATCGTCGCATGTGACGGTTTTCGATCCCGGACCGGCGCGCGACGAAGCGGAGCCGAAGGCCCGGAGAGAACCCCATCAAACCGGGCCTTTGCGCTCCAAAGGAATAGTTAACCGCTCCGACAGACGGTGAGCGTAGGTCAGCGGCCTCGCCGGATCGTTAGTAGCCGTGCCCGTTCGGGCACCCGAGCTGACTGCTCCCCGAAGTCAGCCGCGATGATTCGGCGAAAGCCAGTTTCGCCGGCGAGATACTCGACGAGTTAGACTTGGTTTAGGCCGCCACATTCGACAAGAAACGATCGACGGACGACCGCAGCTGGGCTGCCTGGTTCGACAAATCGTGCGCTGTGGCGAGCACCAGGCCGGCGGATTTGTTGGTATTTTCCGTCGCTTCGGCCGATCCTGCGATGCTGCGCGCGACCACGGCAGTCCCGGCCGCGGCCTGGCCGATGCTCTGCGAAATTTCGGTTGCCGCCTCGTTTTGCGCCGTCACCGCGGTGGTTAGCGTGACGGTAAAACTGTCGATGTCGACCATGATGGTGGCGATGGCGCCGACATTTTCGACCGCCTGCCGGGTCGCCGACTGCACCTCCGCGATCTGGGCAGAGATTTCTTCGGTTGCCTTCGCGGTTTGGGTCGCAAGCGCCTTCACTTCCGAAGCGACCACTGCAAAGCCGCGACCGGCCTCGCCGGCCCGCGCCGCCTCGATCGTTGCGTTGAGCGCCAACAGATTGGTCTGACCGGCAATGGTACGGATAAAGCCGACGACCTCGTCGATCTGCTGCGTCGCATTCGCCAGCACTTCGATGGTCTGGTTGGCGGTGCTCGCCATGGTGAACGCGCGCTGCACGATCGCGACGGCGTCCTGAACTTTTGACTTTACCCCCTGCACGGACTCGCCGAGCTGGCCTGCGGCGGTTGCCACCATCTGAACGTTGGCCGAGGTTTGGTCCGCAGTTGATGCGGCCTCGGTCGACTGCCGGCCGGCCGCCCGCGCAATCGAGGACAGGGTTTGCGCGGTCTCGGTCAACGTGCCCGTCATCCGGTCGGTATTGGCAAGCGCAGTGGTGAAGGTTGAACGAAACGCCTCGATCTCGGCTTCGATCCGCTGCCGCCGGCTCACCTGCTCGGCATGGGTCTGATCCTTACCGGATATCAGGGCAAGTTCGTCGTCCTTGCGCGCCTTCAGGCTCGCCTGCATCACTGCCAGCGACTTAAGCAGGCGGCCGAGTTCGTCGCGGCGCCGGACCTCGATATGGTCAGTGAGATTTCCGGCGGCGACCCGTTCGGCGACGTGCATGGCCGCGAACACCGGCCGACTCAGCGAATAGGCGAAGTCGGCCGCGATGAGCAAGCCGACCAGCGCCGTGCCGATTGCGAGCGCCAGCATGGTAGAATGGGCCTGGGCAACGGCAGCTTCCGCCTCCGTGCGAAATTCGAAGCCGTAAGCGGCGACCATTTCGACGAGATCGTCGACCGCTGCGATGGTGTCGGCACCCAGTTGCGCCACCACGAATGTCGTCGGGATTTCGGTCAGGCCGCCGGCCTGCTGCTTAAGGATCTTCAGGCCCGCACTGGACCAGTCGCGCAGCCGGCTCCGCGACCCGCCCGCGCGGCATGATCTGATGCACGTCCAGCGGCCTGCTTGGCGAGCGGCACTTTGCGTTTGATGCGCCTCGTTGACATGTATCAATCGAGTGCCTGGTTTTTATCGTCCACCATACAGAGCCGGTTGTCTGGGCACGTCTCATGCTTGCCAAGTGAGTGAGGCATTAGCTTCTTTTTTTCTGGGAGAATGACCTATGATGAAGTGTATCATGGTAATTGGCGCCGTAATGCTTCTCTCCACACCGGTCGCGATGGCACGATCAGTTGGCGCCTGTGCGGCCGACATCAAGGCAAAATGTGCTGAAATCAAGCCCGGAGGTGGCCGCATTGAGGACTGCGTGAAAGCACACGCCGCAGAATTTTCCAGCGCGTGTAAGGCACGGCTTGCGCGGGTCGCCGAGATCAGCAAAGCGTGCACGACCGATGTGAAGGAAAGCTGCCCTGGTAAGGAACGAAGTTGCATTCTGAACAGCATTGGCAGCGTCAAAGACCAATGCAAGGAGGCGCTCGGTAAGTCAGTGGCCGGGACGAAATAGAAGTGCTGCGTCAAGTTCTGAGAATCGTCACGCATCCGGCGACCATCATCGCAGGGGTCGTATCCGGCTTGCTGTTCGGCTTCTATCTGCCCGAGCAGGCCCATGCGCTGGTGCCGTTCGCGAAACTTTACGTCGCCCTGTTGTCGATGAGCATGCTGCCCATCCTCGTGACGGCGCTCACCTGGGGCATCGGACAGATGTTGCGCAACGCGACAACCCGCGCGCTCTTCCCGCGCATGGCTTTGTCCTATTTGCTGCTGCTCATGATTCCGAGCGCGTCGGCAGTACTGGTGTGCGTCGGTCTCAGCCCCGGCGAAAGCTTGGGCGAGGGCGCCGCCGCGGCGCTCGGCCAGCAGCTTGCGAGCGAGCCGGCGGTCGAATCCGGCGGTCCGATTATGGCCTTCCTGCAGGGCATGGTGCCGCCCAACATCTTCGCTGCGCTGTCGGGGGCGCAGTTCATCAGCATCGTTTTTTTCTGCATTCTGCTGGGACTGGCGCTCGGCGTCGTCAAGTCCTCCGGTGCGGACGATACGCTGCGGATCCTGAACGCCCTCTACGAGGCAATCGCGACCATCTTCCACTGGGTGCTGATCCCGCTGCCGTTTGGCCTCTTCGTTCTCGGCGCAGCACACGTCGCGGAAGCCGATCGGGAGTTGCTGGGAGCGCTGGTGCGCTACGTGGGCTACTTCTACCTGGCCGGACTGGTGGCGGTAGCTGGGCTGACGGCGGTTCTGTCGATCGTGTGCCGCAAGGCGCCCTGGCGTGTGCTGTCCGACCTGAGCCAGCCGCTTGTCATCGCCTTTGCCACCGACAATCCACTGGCCGCACTGTATTCTGCGATCGAAGCACTGCAGGAGCGGTTCGGCGTAGACCGCCGCATCGTAGATACGGTGACACCGTTTGGCGTCCTCGCCAATCAGCACGGCCAGGTGTTGCTGTTGACCTTTACCGTGCTTTTTCTCGCGCAAGTCTTCGGCGTTTCGCTTGGCGCGGCCGCGATAGTCATCGTCGCGGTTTCGTGCCTGATCTCGGGCGCCGCGGCAGTCGGAGGCGGGCCGGCGCTGGCGACGATCCTCGCGCCGATCCTGTTGAATGCGAAGATCCCTGACGCGCTGGCGGTAGTGGTGCTGGCGACGACGCAGCCCGCGGTAGCGCCGCTGGTCTCGCTGTTGACCGTGCTGGGTACGGCCGCGCTGACCGTCATCACAGCGAAGCCGAGGAAAAAATGCACATGAATGCGAGACTCTGGCGCATATGGGTGATGGGCGCATTGCTTGCGTTGGCGATACGGCCGCCGGCGCTATCCGCCACGGCGGCGCTTTCGAGCTTTCCGGATCTCCGCCAAGTGCAGGAGCGTGGCGTACTCCACGTCGGGCTGGTCGCGAAGGACATTCCGCCGCTGCTGATCACCGGAAGCGACGGTCAGCCTGCCGGCATCGAGGTTGCCATGGCCAGCGGCTTGGCGAGGCGTCTGGGGGTCAAGCTCCAGTTTGTGCGCACTGCCGCGACCCATGATGAGCTGGTAACCCAGGTAGCTGCCGGCGAAGTAGACGTTGCGGTGTCTTCTGTCACGCGGACCATTGAGCGGGCCAAAATGGTGCGCTTTTCGCGCCCCTACCTGACCCAGTCGGTGGCCGTCGCGTTGAACCGGGTGCGTGCGTTGCAGGAGAACGTGGCCTGTCCGGACACGCCTGCCGATGCGGCGGCACTGGCGTCGCGGCCGGGCGGACTCGGTGTCACGCGCGGCGGCGCCTATGAACAGGCGCTGCGAAACCAAGACAAGAAGATCAATCCGGTCGTCTTTGACACCGGAACGGAACTCTATGCGGCCTTGGAAGCTGACAGGCTACTCGCCGGTCTTGGTGGCGAGATCGAGTTGCGCGAGTTGTTCGCCCGGCACCCGGCGGCTCGTATCAAGCTAAAGCTTTGCCTTGTGGGCGAGCAGAAGGACCAGATCGCCATTGCCGTGCGGCCCGACTCACCCAATCTCGCCACATGGATCGATGTCGTTCTGGACAGTGTCGGCTTGCAGCTGAAGCCCAGTGGCATCTTCGACCTGGGAACGGACTGGAGCTTCTGAGCGGCAAGTCGATTAGGCAATCTGACCGCGAGTTCTGCTGTGGGGCCAAATTCGGAAGTCGCTGCATCTCATAAGCACGGCCTAGGGCGGAAACGCAAATAGCTTCACCACGTATATCGCACGCCAGCGGCTCCGCGGATGCCGTCGCGCTGGCCACCATCGGTATTACCGACAGCGAACTGGTAGTCGGCATTGGCGTAGATGCTGACACGGGGGCTCATCCTCACGCTCACGCCACCGCCCAGTTGCAGGCGCGTGGCCTGCTCCAGCAGCGGCACCGGGTCGACGCCGGAATACACCGCCGTCGCCCGCGCCCCCCAGTCACGCCACAGATTGGCGCGCAGATAGGGTTGCCACAGCTCGCCGCTGTCACTGACGATGGACCATTTGCCGCGCAGGCCGATCCGCCCGCTGGCGCCTGACGTCGTGCCAAGCGCGACCGCGCCGAAGCCGTCATTGGCGTCGTCGAACGATACATATTGCCACACGACCTGCGCCTGCGGCTCCAGCACAAAGCCCGGTCCGAACACCGCCAGCCGGATCGGATAACCCGTCTCCAGCGACGAGAGGAAGCCGAAGCCGGTGGTCGAAAGGCTGGCGAATTGCGTGGACACAGCACCTTCATAGCGCGTCGCCTGCGCCACCGCGTCGAGGTACCAGTCATTCGGGCCGTAATGCGTCCAGTAAGCCCCGCCCGACCAGGCATTGAGATTGAGACCGCCGGTGTGACGGAGCACGTAGCCGGTCGCAGCCTCGTTGGTGACGAGACCGCTCACATTGACATTGGCATTGGCATATCCGCCATAAATGCCCGCCGCATCGCGATGGCCCGGCATCCATTCGCCACGCCACAGGTCGATGCCGCTCTGAAAGCCCAGCAGCTGGCCAGAGGCGCGCGGATCGGCGAATGCCCTGTAATGGTTGTCGATCTGCTGGCCTAAGACTCGGCCCCAGACTGAGGACGCCCAGCCGGCGCTCCGGCAATCGGTCGGCGCTTTCACGGGCGCCTTGCGCGGCATCCCGCTCGCCGTGTTGCCGTCGGTCAGGCATGGCGTCCCCGTAATTGCGGCTAGCGATGTATCGCCGGTACGTTCATGCAAGGTGCCGAGCGTCGTCATCCCCAATTGCCGGGCGATTGGTTGGACCACGCCGTAAGTCGCGATCTCCGGCCCTATGATCGGATAGACGCCTGGCGGCAGCACCCCCGGCGGCGGATCGATTGGCAGCGACGGCCCGATCGGCACCAGCGGCACCGTCGGCGGCTCGATCGGTTCCGGAGGGACGATGAAGGTCGAGCGCAGGAACCAGTCGTTGGGACTGCTGCCGTCGAGGCCACCACGGAAGAGAAAATAGTCGAAGGCGCCGCCGCGCACCTCGCCAGCGAGCGTGAAGGCACCCGTCGCCGTCGTGCCGCCATTGATCGCCTGTACCACCGCGATGCCGTTCGCCACCGTCTCGGCGCCGGGACCGCCCGCATTGGTGATGCGCAAGAAGGAATTGCCGGTCGCGCTGCCGCCGTTGATGATGAGCCTGTCCGAGGGCGAGCCGTCCGCACCGAGAAAGGTATTGAGCCCGACTGTGCCATTCACGCCCGTGTAGTTGCCTGCGGTTAGCGTCTTGTAACTCGACAGTTGCATCGGATCACCGGTCGGCGCGGTGTAGATGATCTGGCTTTCGTCGTTGATGACGGTTGTTGCTGTCGAAGCACCAGTCATCGTCCAGATCGTATTTTGCGAGAGATTTGCAGTGCTAGCACCGCCGTTCTGTGTCGAGATCACTCCTTGCAAGGTCGATCTTTGGGCGTTGAACGTCGTGTTGCCGGATGAGTTCGTGTTGAGCAGAGTGTTGTTGTTCGCGGTCGCGATCGTGTTGCTGAGATTGATGTTGGCAGTGGCGCCCTGTACCGAGAAGGAAGCGTCGCTCGCGGTGATCGTCGCATTGCTGTACTGCAACGTGTTGGCGGCGCCACCGTTGTTGAAAAGAAAGCCGATGCCGCCATTCCCCGAAGCCGTAACGGTAGTGCCTGCCATCGTCACGGTACCGCCGTTCTGAAGCAGACCACCTGCGCCGTTGACGACGGAGACCGAACCGCCGACCGTGATGATCCCGGCGTTGTTCGTTGCACTCAGCCCGACATTACCCCCGCCTCCACTAACGTTGACCGCTACGGTGTTTGCTGCAATCGTGCTCCCGCCACCGGTCGCCAAAAGTCCGGTCTCCCCGCCGCCGTTGCCCAGAACAGCGACCGTATCCAGGTTAAGCGTGACGACACCGCCCGCGTCCACCCGCACCCCGGTATCACCGCCACCACCTCCGGGCATCGATAAAGTGGTACCCCTCGACGAAAGCTGGCTGCCGGCGCCCGTTGCCCAAAACCCCGTATTGCCTCCACCGCCAGCCGCGTAGCTGATCGAATTACCGGTTATCAGCTTGATGGTGCCGCCATTAGTCGCCCTCGCGGCCACGTTGCCCCCCGCGCCGTTGAGACCTACGGCGAGGCCAGCCGCGCTGATCTGGCTGTTGGCTCCGTTGGCGAGCAATGCGGTGCTTCCGCCGCCGAAGGGCGGGTTGATCGCCGACCCCGTCTGAAAAATAATCTGACCGCCGCTTTGCGCTGATGCAGCGATGCTCCAGTTGCCGTTAATGCTGGAGCCGGAACTGAAGATGATTGTGCTGTTCGATTCGGCCAAACCACCGGTGCTTCCGCCGTTGAAAGGATTGATATTGACGTTGTTGGTGGTGATGTTGGCGCTGGTGAGCGCGTGAACCGCAGGCGCGCCGTTGAGAATGGTATCGGGAGCAATGCTACAAGATCCGCTGGTGAGCGTGACGGTAGATCCTACAACGGTGCAGGCTTGGGCGGTCGCCCTCTCAACCAAGGCGCCGGACGCAAGCAGAGCGAGCGTTGCGGGCGCGATCACAGCTCGGATCGGTACCGGCAGCACTGTCGCGTACAGGCGTCTCCAGACCGACGTATGGAATGCCGGGGTGATGCGCGCAGGGCTGCAGGTCGACGCATCAGTTCGGCGGTTATCCAATCGCTGGCGTCGAAGGACTGAGCGCACCCAACAGCTCCTGGCGATCTCACAGAGCGCGAAAAAAACGCAGCCTGCAAATCACCGGAACCACAGTCATACAAGGTATTGCCTGAATTGTGACGAGTGCCGCCCCCGTTTGGTTTTCGCGGATTGATGATGCTCCCGGGCCACGCAATGGACAGCAATACAGACCGAACAGATAGCAAGCTTCTTTCTCTGAAGCTCTGGAGGCGCCGCAAGCGCCTCGCGTACCGGATAGAAGCTTTGCGGACTGCACGTGAGAGCGGCTCACTGTGCAAGTGCGATAAACTGGTGTTCGGCCGATCTTCAACGTCTTCGCAATCGCGGACGGCCCCACAGCGGACGCCATCAACAGCCGCGAGACTGGTGCGGCCTCGTAGGCGTCGCTCAACTGCTCGACCCGCTACTTAATCGTCGCGTGCACCGTGATCACCGATGTGCCAGAAGCCTTCGACCCCTTACCCGTTGCCTTGATGGCAAAGGTGTCACTTCCCTTGTATCGGGCCTTTGTCTTGTATTCGTAAATCGCAACGTTGACCTTCTTGAGCTTGCCGTGTGCTGGCTTTTGCGAGATTTCCGAGCTAGTCGTTGCGCCGCGCAACGTGATCGGGAAAGTGCAACTTTCCCCTGACGCAACGTTAATGTCACCGGTCGAATTCTCTCCCCAATCCGCCAGCTCCATCGATCTTGAACATTCTGGAGCTGCCATCGCGATAGAAACATAAGTTGGGTTGGAGGCACCCACGATAAGCGCGACAGTAGCCAAACCGGACAACCGCATCACGGGGCTCCTCGATATGCGATTTGTTGACTATGGCTGTGCCGTCGAGCATATGGCAACTCGCCGCAATGCCACGGGCTGCCTCCTGTACTAGTGGCGACGGTGATGACGCGGCGCAGGAGCCATTGCCATTGACGATCCGAACGTTCCCAACGGACGGATGACATCCTCGGTCGGTTGGAAGAATACTGGCACGGCTGCCGCAGCGACGGGACGTTGGCGGTTGCGGCTCGCGACCAATGTCCCACCGGATCCCATTTGCACAATCGTCGCGGTCACGTTGCGATGTGTGCAGCGACAGCCAAGCGCACTCGCGGCCGCAGGCGATAGATCGAGGAACGCGCCGGTGAATGGACCCCGATCGTTCACCGTGACCTGGATCGACCGGCCGCCGCTCTGAACCATCAGGACGGTGCCGAAGGGCAGCGTACGGTGGGCGGCCGTCATTGCAGCGCAGTTGAGCACGCCCCCGGAAGCTGTGCGGCGACCGCACAGGCGGTCACTTCCGCCGTAGTAGGTCGCGCTCCCGGAGAGACGATGCGCCTCGGCTACGGAAGAGAGCGAGAGAAGGACGATGCCGGTCACGACCATGCGTTTCATGCTGGATCCCTCGGGTATGAAAGAGGCACTGCGACAGCGTCGCCTCACCGCTAAGTCCAATCGGAGGTCCTACGGAGCAAGAGGTCAAAGACCAAGCCCATAGGCAGCTTCTAACTCTGTTGATCGGCAAAGGTGCCGGAAATGGGGCAAAATGGTTTGCGAGGCGGACCAGCGGCTTGGAGAAGAGCCTGAGGCGGACGATCAACTGATGGCACCTGCCCCGCACGATCTGTTCAAATTTGAGCAATCGATTTCGGAGGAGGCTCTATTCACACAAGCATTCTTTCCGCGAAACTTTTTCCCTCCCCCCACGCCTTTGGTCAGAAATCTCGGGCTGGTCTGATCTTGCAGCCCCCGTGCGCTTGCAAACGCATCATCACGCTCGGCGGTGACCGTGAGTCATTACACGACGAATTGCATTTCCGAAGAAAGTGGATTCCGAATTGCGTGTCGATCAGATAGATTCAGTGACGTTTACACATGAACGTGCGATCACGCGTAATTCTTTGGAGGATAAATCTTCTATGCGACCGGCAGTTTCCTACATTCGCGTGTCCAAACCTAAGCAGGGCCGCAGCGGTCTAGGCCTAGAAGCGCAGCAAGCTGCAATCCGCTTGTTCTGCGCACAGCACGGCTACAGCATTGAGGCTGAGTACCGCGAGGTCGAGACCGGTAAAGGTGCTGATGCGCTGGAGCGCAGGCCTGAGCTCGCAGCCGCCATGAAGCTCGCCCGTAAGCTCGGTCGAGGCGGCAAGTCAGGCGCGGCTCCGGTCATCATTGCCAAGCTGGATCGATTGAGCCGCGACGTTCACTTCATCAGCGGACTGATGGTGCAGCGCATCCCCTTCATCGTCACTGAGCTGGGGCCCGACGTGGACTCGTTCGTGTTGCATGTTTTTGCGGCGATGGCTGAGAAGGAGCGCGAGCGCATCGCACAGCGCACCAGGGAAGCACTTGCAGCCGCCAAGGCTCGTGGACAGGTGCTCGGCAATGTTGATATCGGAAAAGCCCGCAGGGCTGAAGCGGACCTGCACGCAGAGCATTTTCGCCTCGTATTCGAGCCACTGCGCAATATTCCTGCCAAGCGCATCTCGGTGATCCTGAATGAGCGAGGCTTGACGACGGCGCGAGGCGGCAAATGGCAGGCGACGCAAGTCATCAGAATGCTCAGCCGCCTGCGGTTTGCAGATAAGGTCTCTCTCAACCCGGATCGTCTGACCTGACCTTCGGCGGCGGGATCAGCAGCATCGCGTCGGGACTCAATCCACCGCCCGCAGCGATGCGATACAGCTCAGCATCGCTGAGCTCATGAATCGGAACGTCATGCCGATCAACGACTTGGACAGCTTTGCCATCCAAGCGATCAATCAGCTCGTGAATATACGCCAAGTTGCCCTGCTCTGCCTTGTCGAGCAGCTGATCTGCAACCCTGCGTAGTTCCAGCGGGCGGTTGCGCAGTGCAATCGCGAGGGCGTCCCGAAACGGCTTTTCGCGGTTCAGGCTTCCGAGCGGTCGTCCCATCATTGCCTCGCACTATTGCAGGACTTAGAGACCTGACTCTATTCCGCAATTGACTCCAGAACTATAGATTGTTGCTGCAGCCTCTCTCCTCGCCTGCAAATCATCCCGGTCCAAGCCTGGTTACGCTGGTTACGTACTGGCTCAAGACTGTGCTGCCTGGCTTTCTATGGCCGGCACAGGCGGCAATCCGCCGATTACCGATGGATTCGGCGGATATTACCGGGGAGGAGAAAGTTCGAAAGCTTGGTTACGGGTGGTTACGCAGGCGACTGGAGTTAGACTGATGGCAATGCACTAAGAAAAAGCGTGCACTCCCAACCGATAACCGCATTCGGGATCGTCAGCGATTTGCAGCGGATCGGTGATCGGCAGCCACTGCATCATCGAAGTCCAGGCCTCCTGCCCAATCGATTTTCCCTCGGGATTGCCCGAAATGTCCTGGATCAACCGTTCGAAAAAGAGAGCAGCGGTGGCGACATCCTCGCGAGGAGCATCCCCTGACGCTGCAGATCCAAGTAAGTCGCGCAACCTTTCGCGGACGAGCTTGGGTTCGTAGTGAGTGGCAATCCATCCCAACTTTTCCAAGACGGCCGGCAGGACCGTATCTACAGTCGAGAGCAGCAAGCGGAGGTACTCAAGATGGCAGCGGCGCCAGAGCCGCCACATGCTGTCCGAGTAGTGGTAGTCAAAGGCCCCCTCCGGCAAGGCGTCGACCCGGATCTGATCCAGTTCGATTGCCGCGACGAACACTTCCAACAAATTCAGGATGTGATCTTTCGTGATGCTTGCGTACATTGGCGATCTCCTCCGGCGTGGCCTCAGCAGAGTGAAATGCGCGCGTGTTGCCGAAGGAAGCTGGCAAACTTTCCGATCATCTGCACCGCCTCGTCAGCATCCTCGGACGGGTTGCCCTCTTCCCAAAAGATCCTCGCGCATCTGCCGGACCGAATAACGGCCTCCAAGGCTTCCGCCAATATAATCATTTGGGCGGGAGGGAAGTTGAAGAGGTTACCCTCGAAGGTGGAGGAAGGCTCTGCAAACAAGGCCGGAGTCGCGTCCGCACAGCAAGCGAGCACGAAATGCCAGTGCGGGACACTAGCACTAGAATCTTCGGCGCTCTTGACTGCCGGATCACGTTTCGCTTTCGCGCGCATGACTTTCTCCGTGTGCGTCCGTCATCTCATCGAATTTGTTTCTCGCCTTTAGATTCCCACATGACTTCGCAGGTCTCGACCTCGATCTTCTGTCCGGCCGTTTTGGGGTACGCCAGAACTCCTCCGCCGTCATCGTCTCCTCATCAGCGCCTCTCCGCTTAAACGGTACCAACTCTGTTTCAGGGTCGCGCCAACCCCGAGCTAAGCGGATCGTCCATTTACTCCTCCAGGAGGAACGACAGGGCGGCGATGGCCGTAGCCCTGCGGCTCTCATGCCATGCCGCCCAGCACCGCGAATGCAGCCAGGCATGGCCAAGCGGCTCGATTCCGAACGGCACCAGCTCGTCGAGGGGGCCTTCACTGGCACCGCAGTGGAGACAGCGTCCAGGCGGTGAACTAACCGGGTTGCGATCCAGCCATTCGGCGACGCAGCACTCAAAGGCGCGCGCCTCGGCAGCTGCTCGTTGCAGCCCGCCGTCGAACTCCGCGATGCCTGCCCGCTCATCGAAAAATGCCAGCCAGTCGTCGGGCGACCACTGGTCTTGCCGGAGCAGCGACACAATTTCGGCCTTGTGCCGGGAAAGGGCCTCGATCACTACTTCTGACGGCGCTGCGGCTGCGCTCAGCACAAGATCCTCGCCATCGAGGGAGAGCTCGATGCCTGCGGCGCGGGCCGCATTCAGGGCTTCGACGGCGCTCATATCCGTCCAGTCCAGTGATCGACCGGAACTTCCTTGGACTCAGATTCAAGGGGGTGCACAGCGTCCGCACCGTCCGCACCGTCCGCAGCATTGTTATCCAAGCTGATCTTGCGGACGATCTGATCGTCGCGGCTGGTGACATCGTCCGCGTGGGCGTCCTGCGTCCACGCTGACGCGGCAGAAAAAGCGTTGTCCGTGCCGGTGATTGCCGTGCTGTCGGACGGTGCGGACGCAGCGGACGCTCCGGGCCCCTGCTTCTCTGCCCTAGCAGCCTGCATCCTCGTGACCGTGATGGTACGGGTCCGGAGGCGCTTCGTGTCCCTGCCGAAGTCGATATCGATGCCGACCTTGCGCAGGAAAGTTGCGGCCCGGCGGAGCTTACCCGAGAGCGTATTGGGGACCTTGGGCCAGTCTTTCGTCTTGGCCGCGCGCTCCCCCACCAGACTTGTGAGCGCGTCCAGCAGTTCCGTGGCGGTCCCCGCCCATACCGTCTGTGTTTCCATCATGGCCCGTAGCGCCACGGCAGCGGGGTTCTTCTCAAGCACGCCTTCCACAACCTCGTCGAGGTTGCCGCTATAGGCGGACAGAAAGGTGCCGCGAGCCCAAAACGCGACCTCACATGCCGTTGCCCACAGTGCAAAGTCAGCCATACGGGGCAGCTTCTGCAGATGGGTTTCGGGCAAACGCCGGAGGCCCACCACCACAGCATCGAGCAGCGCCCCGAGGATCCTGGGGCGCTCAGCTTCGAACGCAGCACGCAGTTCCTGTTCCGGGCGGCGGCGCTCTTCCGGGATCGGCTGCAGCGTCAACAAGACGGCGCGGTCCGCCAAGTCGGGGCGATCAATGATCTCCTCGATGCCGTTGAGGATGACCGGGCGGCTGGCATCAAACAGGACTTCGTCGTTGTCGGTGTAGAGTTGGCGGACGGCAAAGCCGCCGCCACTGGCCAGGCGACAGAGGGTATCGGAAATCCAGGCGGGCAAGCCCGAGACGTTATCAAAGGCGAGCACGTGGCTGTTGCTGGCGGCGATAAAGAGGTCGCGATCCTCACGCGGCAGTGCGCGCAAGGGTGCGGTATTGGGGTCAAGGAGGGATCGCAGGATCGCCGTGAAGGTGGACTTGGCCGAGCCCTGCTCGCCCGCCAACGCAAGCACCGGGTACGGACCGTTATTGCGCAAGCAGGCCAGCGCCCAGGCGACCACCAGGACGAAGTCGGTCTCCGATCTCACATTGAGAAAGGGTCGCAAAGCTTCAATCGATCCGCCGGCCACCGGTACCGGCAACGGCAGCATGCCGGCCGGACGACGAAACCTCGCGGGCGGATTGTCGATAACGCGCCAGCCGGTCGAGTCGATTTCCACGGCACGCCATGCTTCGTCGCCGAGATCGAGATAGAGCTTGTTGCCAAAAGCGCCAACGCGGGTATGGACCCGCCTCTCCGGCGCATCATAGCGCGCCTTTGCTTCGAGCAAATTCAATGCGGACTGCAACGCCTCCGAGCTCGGGGCGCCCGCCTCCTCTTCATAGTAGAGGCGCGTGAGCCAGTGGCGGAAACCCTTCGAGCGGATCGGCCACGTCTCCCGGTGATCGTTGATGGTCAGATCGACAAAACCTGTTCCGTCTGGAGCGTGGAACAGTCGGGCGGCTTGCGCCAGTTCGACCAGAACATTGGCCTGCGTACGCTTTGCAGTAACAATAGCACTGCTCTGGTCCACAATCGCCACTTCGCGAACCGCGCCCTTGCGCGCCGCAGGCTGCGCCTCGAGCTCCGCCCGCTTTTCCCCTTCGGCCGCCATGACGGCATGCGGCGTGCAACCCGCGTCGGGGCGGGCGGCAGCTTGCCCGACCAATTCATCCGGGGGACCACGCACCTCCTCTGCGGCCGCAATCGCCGTCAGGATACTTTGCTCGCCGATGGTTGGGGCGGCCGGCACCGCGCAGCCCGCGCCACAATCATTTCCATCGCAAAGCCGGCAGAGAAACCGCGGAAAGCCGTACTTGCAGTCTCCCGTACTCACCGCCATGACAACGCACTCTCGTAGCTCGATCTGCGAGCGGTGGCTTCCTGCACCCGCGGCAAATTCTGGCCTTGGGCCCAGCCGGCGGCAGCATTCAGCATGTCGTTGAAATCCACTCCTCGCGGTGGACGCGCGATCTTGACCCGGCGTCCCTCCCGCGCCCAGCGGCGGCCGGCATTCTGCGCCGCCGCCTCACCCGCCTGGTCGGAGTCGGCGAGAACCACGATGTCCAACTCATTGTCCGGGAGATCGAGATTGCGCAGGCCCGAGGTCGAGAGCGCCGCCCAGGTCCGCTGTCCGGTCGCCTGCATCGCCGAGAGACATGTTTCGATCCCCTCGCCGATCAGGAGGACGCCGCCCTGCCCGCCGAGGCGAACAATCCCGCCCTTGCAGGGGCCTAACATCATTTTCGCGGTCGCAACGGCTGCCTTTGAAGTGCCGTCGCGCGAAAGGAACGTGCGATGAATTGCCATCGGCGTGTTCCCGAGCGCGCCGGTCACCAAGGCAACCATGCCGGGCCAGCGTGCCCCCTCAGGGTGTTGCAGCCCGAGGTGAAAGCGGATGGCCGAGGGGATCGGGACCGTGACACCACGCCGTCGCAGATAGGTCTCAACCAGCGAGCCCTTTGCCGCGAACGAATTCTTCCAGATCGTTGCTGCCCATTCTGCAGACGAGGAGGTGCCAGTACCCGCGGGGGCCGTAGCCATCGTCACTGCAGGCTTCGCCGCTTTAGCCTGATGCATCCCCGGCCAGACGCCGAGGCACTTCAGTGCGTCGATGACTGCCCACTGATCGCAACCGGCGAAGCACTTCACCAGCACCTTGCCGTCAGCGCTGTATCCAGTGGAAAGGCTCGGTTTCTGGTCGCTATGAGCAGGACAACGGCAAATGAACCCGCCGCTGGTCTTCTTCGCTCCGCCGCACGCGACGGCAATCTGCTCGAGAGAAATCACGCGCTCTCCATTTGGCGCCAATTCCCCCAGCCTTCCCGCAACTCTGTTCCGATTGACCCTTAAAGTCAACCAGGGTAAGGTCTCCCGACCGTGATAAATAGGGCTACGCTCGTGAAGCAGCAACAGTTCAAGATTACGCTCGGAGACGAACTGCGCGCTAAGCTTGAGGAAGAAAGCTCTCTCAATTACCGGTCGATCGCGGAGGAGATCCGTCAGCGCTTGGAAATGTCTTTCGACATCCAGGCAGATCTCCACACCCGCGATCTCATCTATTCGATTTTGATTCTGGCGGCCGAGATCACGCGAGACTTCGGGGCCACGTGGTGGGCCGATGAACGGGCACGTTCAGCGTTGATGGCAGCGATTGTCGACCAACTGAACAGCTACACGATCACCCCGCCCGCTTCTGCCGAGGCAACCTTAAAACCACTGGGCACGAACGGACCGCAGGCGGCCCCGGACGACGATCCGCAGGTCATTGGACGGGCGGTCGCTCGAAACTTTCGACGCGTCTTCATTAGTCACAATAGTTCGACACAAATTGAATCCATTCGCAAGGTGTTGCGAAGCAAGAAAGCAGAGACCTGACAAAGGGCATCCGCACAATCCTCATGCCAGCAGTTGAGGAAAACCGCTGCGCCGAGAGTTGAATGAACCGCGTTCAAGGAAAACTCGCAATGACCGCTGCTAAACAAGCAATCGGCGAGACGGGGATCGGTGGGGTCAATGGGTTTGCTCCCCGCCGCATGCTCACCGAGACGCAAGTGTTGGACATCATACCGCTGAGCCGCACCACGCTCTATCGCATGGAGAAAGCAGGCCGCTTTCCGAAGTGCACTTACATCAGCCCGAACCGGCGCGTCTGGTATGAAGACGAGATCGTGGCCTGGCAGAATGCGGTCGATGAGTTTGATCCGCGTCGGGCACGGGGCAAGGGCCGGCGCGCCGGCGCTGTTCGGTAACCCGCGAAGACGCGCTGAAATTTGTTCTTTGACCTATACGATGCGCCTGGGCTTTCCGCAGCATGGTCTGCAAGGTGCCCGCATCCACACGCCCCTTTCCTCCTCCATCAGCAGGAGAACCGGGTCGCCTTTGGATGGATCGGCTCGACCACTGCGCTTGGCGCACCGCTGCCGTTTGGGTCAACCGACAATGGGAAGCCTGATCCGGAACGTTGCGCCGCCGTGATCGCGATTTTTTGCCGAGATGAACCCGTTGTGCGCCTCGATAATAGTGCGCGCGATGGACAGCCCCATGCCCATGCCTTCCGCTTTGCTGGTGTAGAAAGGCTCAAAGACCTCTTTCAATTTGTCTTCTGAAATGCCGGGTCCGCGATCTGACACGGATAGCTCCGCAAATTTCTCGGCGCGCGAAGTCCGGATGCTAATGCTGCGATGTTCAGGCGGCGTATCCTTCATCGCCTCGATGCCGTTCATTACAAGGTTCAGAACAACCTGTTGAAGTTGGATGCGGTCGCCGAGGATCAGAAGGGCATTCTGCGTAGTCAGGCTAGTCAATTCGATCTGCCGTGCGATGGCCAGTGCTGAAAGAAAATCTACGGTTTCCCGCACAACATCGTTGAGGTCCAATTCTACCGGGTCGAAGGGGGCCTTCTTCATCAGGCTTCGTATCCTTCGAATGACCTCGCTGGCGCGCTGATCATCCCGTAGAATATCGCCCAGGATTTCGCCTAGTTCGGCAAGGTCCGGATTGGGGAATTTAAGCATCGCCTGTGCCGTTTCGGTATTCGTCAGAATGGACCCTAGCGGCTGATTTATTTCATGGGCAATCGACGCGGTAAGTTCGCCAGCGGTTGAGAAGCGGTTGACGTGGGCGAGTTCTTTCATTCGCTGCCGCGCTTGTACTTCCGCCAATCGTCGCCGACGATGTGCGTTCAGCAGGGCCAAGATTAACCCAGCTTGCGCGAGAAGAACGGCAGTGATCAGCAGGATTTGTGAGGAATAACGCTGCCATGCAGTTTGCTCCCGAAACAGGACTTCGCTCCCCGGCGGCAGGCGGCTCTCGCTGATGTTCCAGCGCTGAAGGAGTCGCCAATCGTATCTCGGCGCCGAAAATCCGATTGGATTGATGCCGCTGAGCTTCTCGCCTCCCAACATGCGCAC
>NZ_JBVVPA010000040.1:0-33671 GCF_055807555.1 Bradyrhizobium sp. Ken64
CTCGTTGGAACGATCAGCGGTTGTACCGCCGCTTTTCGGGTGAAAACTCCGCTGAAACTCAGAGAGATCAGAAGTAGGCCGGATGCAGGGCCGTAGTTCAGAACTGTGATGGTGAACATGTTGACGACAAAGAGGAGCGTCAGCTTGTAGATATCGGTCACCGCGAAGGTTGCACGGAACACCATGACCATGAACACAGCGAAGGGAAGGCCAAACATCAGGTACGTCCCGATGTAGAAATTATCGACCGGCACCCAATACGCGGCGAGCGGCGAAAACAGCTTCTGTGGATAATTGAAGCAGCCGGCGCCACACCCGGTGATCACACCGATTGGCATCAGCTGGCCGAGATAGACGAACGGAAGTTGCCAACTGTTGTTAATCCGGTCGAGAATGCTGAACATCGTCGAATGCGGGATAGGCACGGTCCCCGACGCAGCCCAGATCATGAAGAACGGCAGCGGAATAGCAGCGAACGACCACAGCGCGATGCTGCGAATGGCCACGAAACGCGACTTTTCCGGCAGCATTCGCACGATCAAGAGCAGCAGGAGATAGAGCACAAGAACGATCAGTGTCGTCTTGCTCGTGGTCAGCCGGGTGACATAGATGGCAAGCGCGCCAAAAGCGAGGCACCAGCGCGTACTCTTGCGGATCGACGTAATCGCGAATGATGCCAGAATAAAGAATGCGGCCATTGTGTTGTCGGCGGCAAAACCCATCAGCCGCTGATCATCCCCGCCGTAAGCCCACCATAGCCGCCCCGCCTCCCGGACCGCGCCAAACGATTCATATTTGAACCCGACCCACGGCATCACGTAAAACTTCGTCAGCAAAACGCCAACGATCGAGAGGTAGAAGGTCGCGGCGATGACCGACAGCAGTTTCCGGTAAGAGCCAAGATTCGTATCGCAAAAGCAAAATCCGACGAAAACCGGCAACATCATCTTGAACGCAGACAGGGCGGCGTTGGCCGTGCCGAGCATGATATAGCCTAGCACCAGGGACAGCATGATCTGCACCAGTACCAGCGTCGCCATGATGCTGCGATTGCGGATGATGCAATAGGCGATGAACTGTACCAGGCACAGCATCGCAATCGCGTCCGGGACATACCAGAGCGCATCCAGATGGAGAATGCTGGTGTAGTAGCGCATCACGCCGCCAAACGCGTCACGAACAAGATAAACGCCGAGCGCGAGCGCTTCGATATTCAGGCTGATGATCGTCAGTCGAGGGCGCACTATGGCAAGCATGTTTGCGCTCAATTTGATGGACGAGCCGAGGGCTCTGGTGATGTCGTGAACCGCCCCTGGCCTCCAAACACGCTCCGCAATAGCTTTCCCCCACCGATCTCGACGTAGAGATACGTAAAGTGCGACACAACCAGCACCGCGGCCAGAGACACGACGAGATTCGCCGTGGCGGGCAGCCCAGGCAGGATCGAATCAAGCGCAGCAATATTGCGATGCCCGAGCGCCCGTACGAAATATTCTGCGAGAAGTACGATCAGCGCATGCACCATGTAAATCGAATAGGACCGACGCCCCATCCATACCAGCGGCCGGGCCACCAGCATTCGAGGAATCAGCTTCGCATTCGGAAACGCCAGCAGGCTACCAAGGAAGAATGCAAACACGATCGGTGCCAGGAAGCTCGCTGCGGGATACGCTTCCACCATCGACACCAGCACGACGCTTGCGAACATGGCGGCGAGCTGGAGTGCGCCCTGAAGAAACGGAGACACCGTGCGCGGCACGTCCTTGACGATTCTTACGGCAAGAGCTCCAAGAAAGAAGCTTGTAAAGCAGCGCAGAATTCCGAAGTCGGTCTGAAGCCCAAGACTTGGCTTCTCGAGCACAACAATGATGAAAACCAAACTGCTGGCGGCGATCAGCGCCGATGTCACATAAAAAGAGATTGACGAACCGAAACGCTGCGCGAGCAGCAGCACCAGTCCAAAAATCACGTAGGTGTAAAATTCAACGCTGATGCTCCAGCTTGGCGCATTCCAGCTGAGGTAGTCGATGAATCCCATGGAGTGAAGGAGAAAGAGATTCAGAATGAACGAATAGGTGTTGTTCACCTCAAATGCCGCCGGCGTTGCCGCAACGACACCTGCCGTGACCAGCCCGATGCGCAGCAGCCGGAAGAGAAGATTCGCCAGCAACATGACGATATGAAGCGGGTACACGCGCGCGAGACGCCTCACCAAGAAATCCCGAAGTGAGAAACGGCCGAAGTCTCCGTCGACATAGCTTAGCGACATCACGATACCGCTCAGAACGAAAAACAGATCGACCAGCAGCCAGGCGCTTCTGAAGAACGACCAGTTTATCCATGCATTATGCGGGAACGCCGCGAGAAAGGTCGGCATCAAAAGAAGATGATGGATCACGACGGAGGTGGCGGCGATACCCCGGATACTGTCGAGTGGCAGGACATGCGGCTTCTCTCGATGACCTGACTGCATCACGTCGACATTCCCATTCATCCTGTACTGCAGCAGCGTGAACCACTTCGCGCACGCGTTCAATCGCAGCGAAGCCAGTTGCTCGCCGATGCATGACCGCTTGCAGTAATGTCATCGCTCACAACTCTTGTGGTGACCCACATCAGCAAACGTTCGCGATACCTGGCGAAGCTTTGCGAAATGGCGGCGTCGTTGCGATACGGAGCCGGCGTGGAGATATTTTGTCGCTTGTATGGCCACACTGAGTTTGGAACGTTGCCCGATGATACGCGACACGTTGCGCAGACCCTCAGCGCCGTTTGCAAAGGCAGCAGGCAACGTGTGACCGGTTCATGAACATCGGGGCGCGAGCTTGCACATCCCGAAGGCACGCCGCCCACATTCCTTCTGGTTGAACAATCTGCGCGGGAACATTACTGCACATACATGTGAATCTTGCAGCGCACAAAAAATGACACAGTTGTCTGCGAAGTTCGTCGTTCTGGCCAGCAGACGAAAGACGTGGATGAGCGTGAACTCTGGGAAGCTCCGCACCAGATCCGGCGCGGATTGGAAAGCATTAGCAGTGATCTTGACAGGCGTGGCGCTGACTGGAACCACGGTCTGCCCAGTCCATGCCCAATGCGTCGAATCCTCCGACCGCGCGCCTCGCGCTGACCTCGATGCATTCACCAAAGCCCCCTCCTCCGTGCTCGAGCGGCTTCGCAACAACAAGGAAAAGCTGAAGTTTCTGCTCGCGTCCTACGTTGCCACGGATCCGGCCGTTCTGCCCTCCGTGGAGACGCTGATTACGGAGGCGACCTCGTCCGATCGGACGGCGATAGGCGCGGCGCTTCGCCTGGCCGAAGCGAGATGCACGTCGACCAAACGTGATGCCGCGCGCAAGATCAGGGAATTTGTGCAGCGGGTCGCAGACCTCACCGTAATCGCCGGATACTCGGCCGCCGGAGAGGACGAAGCTGCCGTGCAGTCTCCCGCACAACGTCGGGACGGCAAGCAGCCCAGCCGTGGCGCTGGCCTGCTGGAGGGAGAGTGGAAGACGAAATTAGCCGATCCTTTCAAGCCCCTTCCGATACCGCGATAATCGTCAGCAGCAAGGCAGTGAATTTACCTATGTATCAACCGAGAGAGCAATTCCATTCCGGGCACCGGTTCGGAATCGAATTTGGCGGGGCCGTCCTCAGCTTCGACCGCGTTGCCGATGTCCTGCGCCGGCAGTGGCCGTTGATCGCCGGAGCCGTCGGACTTTCCCTCCTGCTCGTGCTGATATATCTGGTGATGGCAAAGCCGATGTACACGGCGAATGCGCGGATCCTGATGGACACCCGCCAGACCCAGGTGCTCGACAAGGACAGCGGAAACAGCACCGCTCTGATTGACACGGGCTACGTTGACAGCCAGGTCGAGGTAATCAACTCGGACGACCTCATCCTGTCCGTGGTTCGCCGTCTTCATCTGACAGATGATCCTGAGTTCAGGGGCTCCAAGCCAGGCCTCCTCGGCACCGCTGTCGGCAAAATTATGTCGATGTTCGACTCCAGCGAGCCTCCGTCGCAGGAACGCATCGAACACGCCGCAGTCGAGCTGATCCAAAAAAATCTCCGGGTCGAGCGAGTGCTGACGACTTATGTCCTTTCGCTCAGCTACCGGTCGGAAAGCCCGGACCAGGCCGTCAGAATCGCCAATGCAATCGCGGACACCTACATCGTGGGGGCTCTGGAGGCGAAATATCAATCGACCAAGCGCGCGACCGAGTGGTTGCAACAGCGCAGCGCCGAGCTGAGCCAGCAAGCCTCCGCCAGCGACCGGGCGGTTCAGTCGTTCAAGGCGGAAAATAACATCGTCGGAACGAGCCGCGGCTTGATGTCCGAGCAGCAGCTCTCGGATCTGAATACGCAACTTGTCCAGGCCCGAGCAGCAACTGCGGAGGCCAAGGCTCGCCTCGATCGAATAGACACGATCTCAGACCAGGACCTCGCGCAATCTACAGTAAGCGATGCGCTCAACAACACCGTCATCACACGCCTTCGAGCACAATATCTTGATCTGCAGAGTCAATATGCAGATTGGTCGCGGCGCTACGGGAAAACCCATCAGGCTACGGTCAACCTCGGGAACAAGATGGACGAGGTGCGCAAGGCCATTTCAGACGAAGTTCGTCGTATCGGCGACGCCTATCGCAGTGATTACGAGATTGCCAAGAGCCGGGAAGCGTCGCTTGAGCGCAACATGAAGGACCTCGTCGCACAGGCCGGCCATACCGGCCAGGCAGGGGTGAAGCTGCGCGACCTGGAGAGTGCTGCCGACACCTACCGTAATCTCTATAACAACTTCCTCGAGAAGCTTCAGAGCGCCACGCAAAATCAAAGCTTTCCGATTAGCGAGGCACGCCTGATCAGTACTGCCGCAAAGCCCAACAAGAAGAGCTCTCCGAAAACGGTTCTGGCGCTTGTTGGAGGTCTGGTCGGAGGACTTTGCCTTGGTTTTGGCGCCGCATTTGCGCGCGAACTTCTCAATGACGTTCTCCGGACTCCAGGCGAAGTTGAAGACGAGCTTGGCGTAAAGTGCCTCGGTATTCTTCCGGAAATCCGCGCTGCACGGAAGGTCCCCGCATCGACCGGGGCGATCGGGCCGCCTCCGGTTTCCCGATACGTCCTCGATCATCCATTCTCGCGCTTCGCAGAAACTTTACGCAACATCAAGGTATCGGTGGATGTCGCGCGATTGACCCGAGACGTTAAGGTCATCGGTATCGTCTCGTCATTGCCAAAGGAAGGGAAGACGACGGTTGCGGCGAATTTTGCTCATCTGATCGCGCTAACAGGGCACCGCACGCTGCTGATCGACGGAGACCTTCACACCCGCTCCTTGACGCGTGAGCTCGCTCCCGATGCCAGGTCGGGCCTGGTAGAGGCGCTTAGCGATCCAGGTTCATTCGAGTACCAGGTGCAGCGGAGCAAGGAAACGGGTCTCGATTTTCTGCCTGCTATTTTTGCATCACGCATGGTCAACTCCGCCGACATCGTTGCGTCTAAAGCGATGGCGGATCTCCTCGCTGCGTTGCGCAGCCATTACGAATATATCGTTATCGATCTCGCACCGGTCATGCCGGTCGCGGACTCCAAGGCAGTCAGCTTCCTGATGGATGCCATGGTCTATGTGATCGAGTGGGGAAAGACGACGCGGAGCGCACTTCAGGAGTCGATTTCCGGTTCGGAAGTCCTGCAAAAGAAACTCCTGGGAACTGTGCTCAATCGGGCAGACCCCAAGATGCTCAAGCGCATCGAAGCCTACAAAGGCAAGCACCGCGACAGTTACTACGTCGAGCCTGCTTGAGGGGCCGAAGCCTTTCCACGAGCCTCCACAACCGGGTGCGCAGCGGAACCGATCATCAGCGTCGGGATAGAACGATTTCGCCTCAATCGGGAATGGGAACCGGGCCTCAGCGTGTCAATTACACGCTCTCTCTTTACCAAAGCGCATCTACCATAGCGGCCGGGTGGATCTTCCGTAATCGTCCGGAATCCACAAACGACCTTGATTGGCGTACCTAGCTGTTGGCGGTACGCGCTCGCAGCGTTGGCAAATTTCTGTTGTCGCGGGCTCTCTGACAGGAAACGCTGAGTTTAGGCCAAACTGATCTGCTCAACCTGGTCGCACAAATTTCAGGCACTCTTTTCTTCGGGGTTGCCTGGAGCTTGCGTGGCGTTGTATAGGCTGTTTTTTCGGTGAGTTCGATGTTGACCGCCCTCGTTCTTTTGAGCATGTGGTTACTGATCAATATTCTCTTTGTGTTGATCATGGTTCCGCCGCGCAAACTGGGGCCCCCCTCCGGGACAGCGTTGTTGCCCGCCCGGATCGAGAAGAGCACTGCCCAACTTGATCATGACGAACCGCTCTCACTCCGTCACGTAGTGATCTCGATCGCGATGGGCGCATTTTTCATGCTGGTCCCCCCGCTCATAGCCCTCCGCAACGAGCTCGTGCGGGTCTTCGGACGATGGCGGGGCCGCTAAGTCCAGAGCCGGAAAAGGAGTCAGCTGCGCGCTGGTCCGGACATGCGCTCCCCCTCAATAGGCTTCTTGGAACATGACGGCCGCGGCGGTGCGCGCCATGATCTTCAGATCGAGCCAGATACTCCAATTGCTGACGTACCAGACGTCGTAATCCACCCGCTTCTCCATCAGGTCGATCGTCGGCGTCTCGCCACGGAAACCATTGACTTGGGCCCAGCCCGTCAAGCCAGGTTTCATGTGATGGCGATAGATGTAATTGCGGATCAGCTCGTCATAGTAGTTGTCGTGCGCCAACGCGTGCGGGCGTGGGCCGACGAGCGACATGTCACCCCGCAGCACATTCCAGAGTTGGGGCAACTCGTCCATACTTGTCATACGAAGGAACCGCCCCAACCTGGTTACGCGCGTATCGCCCTTCGTCGCCTGCGCAACCGTATCGCCGTTCTCGGCAACCGTCATGGTCCGGAACTTCAAAATCTGGAACGGCTTGCCGTTACATCCGCGGCGCATTTGCCGGAAGAGCACGTTTCCGCTCGAGTCGAGCTTGATCAGAACCGAGATCGTCATCAACAACGGCGCCAATGCAATCAGGCCGAACGACGCCAGGCCCACATCGAGGCTGCGTTTTTGCAACCGCTCGAATATGGTCAGTGGAGGGCGCTGGAGCTCGATTGCCACGGTCCCGCTGACCGGAAGGAACGGACGCGAGACCAGATCAGCAATCGAGTTGTCCGGTAACAGCCGAACTGGCTGCGAGACCGCCCGCAGATGCTGTCCAATCTTTTGCAACAGCGGCAGTTCGTTCCAGTCAATCGCCAGCAGATACTCATCAACGTCAGCCGCCCGCGACTGCCGAATGACGTCGCGGATCAGTCTTTCCCACCCCTCTTCGCCATCCGCACCGATGACAAAATGACGAACGACATCAAATCCGTTCTTCCTCAAATCCTTGAAGCGGTTCGAAGTGAAGTCGAGCGGCTTCAGACTGAGCAGAACGACCTTGCGATCGACCAGACGTCCTTTTGCAAAGCTCGATCCCAGGGCCACTTGCCAGACGAACCGAAGGCTCATCAGTCCGACACCGCCGGCACCGGCGAAAATGATGACCGTGCCTCGCGACAGATTGTCAGTGGACTTCAGCAGGAACGCCGAAACGGCCAGTATCATCAAGGATGCCACCCAGATGACGATGGCTTTGCGCAACTGCCAGGCGAGTTTCAGCAAGCGATGTGTGTCGTACACGCCCTGAAAGTAGGCGATTGAAATAAACAGCACGCCCACAATAAGGCCCGCGCCAACCGAGGTGCCTTCCGGGACTGAGGCTGTCGCTGCGCTGTAAAACCGGGATGCCGCTGCGTAGCAGATCAAGATCAGCAAGAGATCAGCGGCGATGACGAAAACCTGGAATGGTCTTTGAAGTGCGGTCCCGCGCGCGGCAGAAAGCGAATGACCGTCATCAGAGCCGTAAGTTGCAACAACCATTCGATACCCCTAAGTGCCGAGCGCTCGTGCACTCATCGCAACGCAGATGATTTGCGGTGTTCGCGACACAGGGTGTTAACAGATCGCAGCGACAATGTGGCACCGCACGCGTTTTTCTTGCATCGCAGAGCTGGGCTCTGAATTTGGATAGTGTTCCCGCGATGCGTGTATTTTAATCTGCTCGTGGCATTGACAACATGACGGCGTCACACCCTGGTTATATGAGCCAAGGCAGAGTCCTCATCCCTTTTCAAATCAGCACGGGAAGAACGAAATCGCTCAACCAGCAGGGTTGCTCTGTTTTGGAATGAGGCGCGTTGAGTCCGGCTTCCAGGTCCGGATTTCTCTATCAGCCGCAGATACCGCGCTGCGCTCCTTAAACGTACGAATAAAATATAGTCATGACCAGATCGACGCGTTCTGATGTCTCGTCAATTCCGCACACAAAGCTGTCGTATTCGTCAGCTCGGTTCTTCAGCACGAAAGCCCCGTTTGACTTTGTACCTGGTAACTTCCAACGATGTCTCACGAACTACCTTGATCGACCAACAGGTTTCAAGCGCCAGCTTCAGAATGCTTCCTTTCTTCCGATCACGCCTTTCGAAGCCGAAACCCCAGCTGCCGGAGGGGGTTCGGGTTTATGCAATGTCCGATATCCACGGCTGTGCGCATTTGTTGATGCCGATGCTGCGCGTGATCGATGCCGATCTGGCTCATAGTCGGCCTTCACACGCGATTGAGGTGTTCATGGGCGACTATATCGATCGTGGCCCCGACACACGATCGACCCTGGATATCTTAATTGAACGCAGCCGGCGAAATAACACCGTTTTTTTGAAGGGGAACCACGAGTCATTCCTGGTCAGGGTCCTGCGTGAGCCCCATCTTCTGAACGACTGGCTTCGGATTGGCGGAGCACAGACGCTCGCCTCTTATGGAGTTTCATCGGCGGATTTGAGGGGAGACCCGACCAACCTGCTGCGGGAGCTTGCCCGAGCTATTCCGCGTCGTCACGTCGAGTTCTTGCGCAATTTGAGACTGTCCTTTACCTGCGGAGACTTCTTCTTCGTACACGCCGGCATTCGACCCGGTCTGCCCCTGTCCGAACAGCACGAAGACGACTTGCTGTCGATTCGCGACGAGTTCTTGAAGAGCGACGAGCACTTCAGCAAGTATATCGTGCACGGTCATACTCCGGTGCGCAGCGCCGAGTTACGTGCCAACCGGGCCAACATCGATACAGGGGCGTATGCAACTGGAAATCTCACGCTCATGAGCATCCAAGGCACCCGCTTGCTCGCGGTATAAGCATCAAAATGCCTTCTATCTAACACCTCGATGGTGCAGGCTTCATTCCGGCGATGGCCTGCATGCGATATCCAGTTGCCGGGGCCGTGATGGTCTCGCTCTGGAGAGCAAGTTCCGGCCAGCTGTCATTGGGCCGCGATTGTTCTGAGCGACGGAATTCTCTGAACGGTTGGTGTGTCGGTCCTTTCGCTCGCCGTCCGCGAGCCTTCCGCTCAACTGATGACGCGGAGCGAGCCTTCCAAGACCCGCGCTTTGCGCAAGCGGACGCTCACTGTTCGTCAAGCCACGGCAGATGCGCGTATAGGAGAACTTTGCCCGCACCACGTCCATGCGGCTTGCCGCGAATCACTGCCTTACAGTTTCCTTTGGGCGTCGGTCCCGCGTCCCCGCGATTGCGGTCTGGTGGTCTCCTGTTTCATGGAGACCGCCTCGGATGCCGCGCCAAGGCTCGCCCTCGACTGCGCCCTTGCAAGACAGGCCTGCGCTCGTTGAGCTGGAGCACTGTAAGGACGCCGAGATAATCCAGCCCGGACCGGTCGTGCAGCCTCGTGAGCGGCGGGTTGCTGGTGTGAAACATCTTGTAGGGCAATCTCCGTGAGCGCGCTCTCGGCAAGTGCGCCGGCCCGATCTGATCGGACTGCGTCCGACCGGCGATCTTCAGCCCGTAGCACCATCACGCCGCACGAGGAAAATGGTTTGATCTCGCGCTAGTGCTCGGTCCGCCCGAGCTTTTGTCGCGTTCGCGCCAGTTGCTTGTCAAGCTGCTCCTCGACGAACATCACCACCATGCGCCGAGAGTCCTGATCAGTGATCTTTTGAAAAGCCCTGATGAGACGCAACATCTGCAGATCTTCGACGCCTTGGGACATGGCAGAGACCTCATCGGAAAATCTCGAGCTGAAAACCAGTAAACTATGCGGCCGTTACTCCGGGAAAGGAATATGGAACTTGGTCGAAGGTTAAAGCTACCGCCGAGCTGCCGGAGCGGTGCCGGCCACTCTCAAGAGCCCTGAACGGCGAAGCCGGGATCAAAAGGAAGAACGGAAGCACCTTGGCCTGGACAGATAGGTGTCGAGCCTGTCGTCGCTCTCGATGGCCGATGAAGAGATTTTCGGACGGCAAGCCGTGCAGCCGAGGGCCGGATTGCGTGATCAGCATTACCGCAAGGCCGAACCGACCCGTTCTGATCAACGAGAGCGATGCCGACACACGGCTGTTCAGGAAAGTCCAGCCGCTGCGACGCCACCAGACCTGAGGCGGACTGTTACCCAGGCTTTCTCCCGCCCGGCGACCATCTGGGCGCGCCCGACGTGGTTTGAGGACCCCTACACCGCAAGCAGAACAGGCGATCTTTTTATCTGCGTTGTGATTCCTGTGTCCACACTCGCAGCTCTCACTTGAACGGATCCTGGATTGACGGCGCCGACTGCCTGATACGACGCACGCTTACGGGCGTGCCGTCAGAAACGAACAGCAGTTCGTAGCGGCGGCCCTCGCTGTCGGTGGCAGAGCAGGTGACGTCGGTCACCTTCCTTGCCGCGAAATTGCCGGTTTGGCGGCAGACGCCCGTTGAGGCCTGTTTACTGGGTACCGGCAGGCCATCGACCTTGGGGCGGTCCCTGGAATTGAGCAGCATGCGGTCGATCGGCAGCTCATAGGAATTGTCGTCGGCCCGCTTGCCGTTCTCGCCGGAGAACGACACCACGTGATTCTCATCGTCGGGATCGTCGACGGCGACTGCAAAATTCACCCGGCCCTTGTCCCCATGAGCGTAAGCAATGGTCTTGCAGTTGAAGCTGCGGCCGGCGACCGTCAACGTCTTGCAATGCCCTGACATCGACGCCAGCAGGTCGATAAAAGGCATCGGTCCGTCGTCGGATGAGGAGCTCAAAATCCCCTCCTCCTGACGGGATTGAGCAAAACATGGCGCGAAGGAAAACAGGAAGACAAGTGCTGCGGCAGTCGAATAGCTCGGCATCGGGCCAACTTATGAGAGTAATCATGCATGTCAATTGCGCACGAGGCTATACGATGCAGGTCGCTGCGATAAACGCCACTAAGGTTGAACTGCTCCGGTGTTGACCCCAACGTTGCCGCCTTGCTGGCACATGCCAGTCCTTGAAAGCAAACAGTGGAGCAGATGAGATCTCTTGCTACTGCAAGTCTGGGCTTGCGATCCTGGCCTTTTCGATTCGCAAGCGCGGGCATTCTTCTTGATGGAGCCTGGGACACTGCTTGCCATTCAGCGACCGCGCCGGTTTTGTGACCAAGCCCGCCTAGTTGGCGTGGCGACATTGCGCGTACCGCGGGCGTCGAGGTCCTTGCCCATTGACTGAGCACCCAGACAACCTTTCCTGATCCCAGTCCAAAAGACCAAGCCGACTTTTGAGATCGGGTAGGTCCATTAGAATGGCCTGGAATGACATGCGGCCGCAGACCGCTGATTCTTTTATGGCTCAAGAACGACTGCGTGACAGGCGCGAGCGTCCACTGAGATGCCCAGATCTTCCGCGCCGCTTTCGCCTCGCTTGGATCAACCAAAACAGGAGGCACCCTCGCCCTGCCTGAAAAGTACTGTCTTGCGCGGCATGCCGAAGCGCGAGCGACGCACCGCCCCGCCGCATAATTCCTGTATTCAATTGCTCAATTGAGCAATCGGCCTCTTACCGCAATTTCGAAGTTGGAAACGAACGATTCGAGGCTGCGAGCCGAACCTGGTTCGCTCAGATCCTGGGCGATGTAGCGCAGCCACGCGTGGGAACGTCCCTCGATCTCGTCAAGATCAGCCGCAATGTTCTCGAGCGCCGCCTGGAGGCGTCGCAAATGAGACATTTGCACTCCTGCCCGGCCCATTAGATAGCTCCAACTGGTTACTCGCAGCGAACCAATAAATACCCCAAAGTTAAATATATAATAGATTATTCGCATTTTTTGGTGGCCGTCAATAGCAATCAAAGAAGCTCTTTAATTGATCTTTCAGCAGCCACTGGCTTGGCCACAGGCGTATCAACGTCGGCTTGCGTGCAGTCTGATCTCCAGCCTCCTCACCGCTGACCTCGAGACCGCCTCGGGCCGGTCTTTTGGTTGAAGAGGTGCTGATGCGCGTGCTGGATTCCGCCCAGCTTGCGATTGTCTGACCCGATCGAGCAACCAGCATTGATCCTCCGGTGGATTGTGGCGCCCGGTGCGGAGACCTCAATTCAGTTTGCGTTGCTGATCGATTTCCTCCTGGATCCAGCCCGCCCGGTTTCTTCTGCCATACGTTGGAGACGGAGCTCGTCGATCCGCCACCACAACATCCGCGCCGAGCTCACATGATATCGCGCCTTCATCGTGACCCCTACAGCCGACCAGGCTCGAGTACAATCAGATTCATCGCGCCCTCCAAATGGTGCCAGAGGCCGCTTGAACCTGTTCTGCTTTTCGGTGAGATGATCAATGGCTTTCAGTTAGCTACCGGCATTCTTCCCTGCCTTCGACACCGCTTCTATCAGGGCGGGACACTTTTCATACTGTTCAGCCCGGCCCGCAGCGGTCCCGCGAAGCTCCCTGCATTCGCCTCCGTCAAAGAACCATTTGGTGGCGCCAATGGCGACGATCACTCTGCATTTTGGGCACGGCACCTGCATCTGTATGCATCCACAATGGCTGTTTCTATCAGGACCTGCAAAAGGGCCCGCAGACCGAAGTTGCGTGCCACGAGAAAGAGAAAACCTCACCAGACTTATCGGCGAGGATCTCGGATGATCTTGTTCTGCGCGGCCTCAAGTTGGCGAGACCCGGCTCGCCGCCGACAGCCACGCGACGCCCCTGCCAGCATGGCCGCGGACGAGCACATGCCCGCCGCTGTTGCCGCTGACAGTCCATCCAGGGCCTCGGCCGAGAGGTCATGTCCTGCATCCAAGGTCGCACTTTAAAGGCCCGCAAGGGTCGGCTAGGCTTCTCGGGGCGTGACCCCCAGTCCCGCCCAAAAGACCGCCGGCCCCGCGCAAACCCCAAGTTTCGCCCCCGGGGCCGGCGGCCTCCAGGTGGCCTCCTCGAAAGCCCTGCCCGACCCGAAGGAGCCGCTCTCCCGGGTCGAGCACCGTTTGGGCCGGCACTGCTCGCGATCATCCAACCGATGACACGCTCACTCGGCGCAGGCGGGTGACATCCGCCTCGGCGCGGCGTGCTGTCGGTCAGCGCGGCAAATCCCGGCGCTGCCCCTTGACCGCGAGATCGTCGCGTTCTTCCCCGTCGGTGAGCCGGCCGGCAAAGCCAGCCAGCTCCTTCAGCCGCTTGATGGACGCTTTCATGTCGATAGCCTGCAACCGCCGCGAATGCGCCGGATCTGGTTGAGCCGCAGCAGGCTGTGAAATCGCGACCAGGGCTGAGAAGCACAGTCCAGGCAGACATTTAACCTTGAGAAGTGAGGTTAATCCGAAGTTCGCCTTGAGACCGGGCGCGCGCTTCTCTAACGCTTGGCCGCGCTGGACAGGGTGGGTCTGAGTTGATGCCAAAGACCACGGATTGGTAGTCTGGCAGGGCCGCCAGACTTTCGCCCCCGTCTGGCGACCCACCCCACTTTTGCAGCGATTGGTGCGCAGATGCCCTTCGAAAATCTCTCGGACCATTTCATCTTCCGCTTATACGAGAGCATCCGCGACGAGGTGCGTGCGGATGCCCGGTCAGGCATTCGGCTGCTCGGCGGCCCGGCGAAAGAGCGTGCAGAGGAATTGCGTCGTGAGATCGAAAGTCGGGGACTGTACTGTCCCCCTATCGAATGGCCTGAAGACACGGTGACAACGAGGTGATTACCTGTTTCTGACGTTGAGCTTCACGTCTTGTCAATGGTGCGGCCACCGGCCGTGATCATGCGGTTCGGACCAGGTAACCTCGCCCTTCCGAGCCGCCGATTTTCGGGTAGAGAGCACAGTTCGCGGTGCTCGCGCGCATGTTGAAAAACGCCTTGCTGGTGGTCGCGTGGCCGAGCAGGCTGCGTACGTCCGGCAGCCGCGGCGAAGGAGCACTTTTGTTGCAGGCCGGGACGTAAGCGCAGTTGCGGGCAAGAAGCGCCGATCCGGTCGCGCACACGCTATCCGTTGACTGAGGAAAGACAGTCATTCCCGGCAAGCCAACGGGTACCCCCCAAACGGACCACCAGAGCAGTGTTTATGTCGTCGTACGACCATCCAGCGTGTTACCACCAGAAGTAAGGAAACACCCGGTAGCGAAGCCTCGGATTGCCATAATGGCCCGGGCCGTCGTAAGGACCGTAAAAATTGCCATCGCCATAGACCCAGCGCGCCACGGGCCGGCGGACCGGCGGACGGTGACAGCGGCCGCTTTCGTCACAGATCACCTTCACCTGCTCAAGCGCACCGTCGGCCTGAGCTGCGCTGGCCTGGACAACAAGCGGCGAGGCCGATACGCCTCCCGCCAGCATCATCGAGAGACCGGTGACCGCTCCAGCCAGTTTCAGCATTGTATGGCCCTCTGACCCGTCCGATTCATGTTAAACAGGGATGAATAGTCTTAATGGCCTCTCATTCACAGGACAAGGCTACAGAGCCATCTCCAGAGGATTTGCTGTCCGCGGGATCCTGGCTGCGATGTATCTGCCACATTCGGCCCGGCTGGTCAGGATGGCAGGATCGCAACCGAGTGCTGGCCGTGTGCGCCGGGACCGTCGGTAACGCTTTGCTAAAATCTGTTTCCCATGCGACCAGAGGTATTGGCCGGATGCTCGTTCTCATGGCTGGCTGTTAAGCAGCCGGCGCGTTGTTCAACCAGGCCCTGAATTCAAAGATGGCACCTCTTCTTCCCTGTGATCGCCTTTCTCGGAGGCTGTTCGGCTTTGCCGTGCTGCTCCTGGCACTCTCGATCGTCCGGCCCGGTCAAAGTCCTGGGCAGGAGATCGGTCGGTTGTATGCGACGAGACCCCCGCCGGGATATGCCTTCGTCAGAATTGTCATGGCGTCCGACGGACATGTCCCTCGGATTCAGGTCGACTTCCTGGATTTGCTGATGAGCGAGGCTACGGGGGCGAGCTCCTACCGCGCCGTTCCGGGCAATCAGCCGCTAAACCTCTCCATCGACGGCTCTGCGGTTTCGAAAGATATAGTGCCAGGCGCCGAGAGGTATCTCACCCTCGTGATCTCGAAGACCAACTCGGACTGGACCCTGCAGTCGATTGACGAGGCGCAAAGCTCCAGCGACGGCCTGAAAGCCAGGCTGCGCTTTTTCAATCTCGTACCCGGGTGCACAGCGATGCTGAAAATTGCGGACGGCCCAACGATCTTTGAACAAACTTCGTTCGCCTCCGTCCGGTCCAGAACGATCAACCCTGTGATCGCCAAACTCGAAGGGTCCTGCGGCGAAGGCAACGCGCTCCTGACGCTTCCCCAACTCCGCACCGGCGATTACTATAGCCTATTTCTTCGCAAGGGCTCCGGGCGGCTTCGTCTCACCGGACAACTGGATGAGATCGAAGCCTATCGAGAGCGCTAGGCCACGCCTCGATGGTGTTTGTCAGCGATTCCTTCATTTTTGTTTTTTTGCCTCTGTTTTTGCTCGCCTATGCGATCGCCCCTGCAAGATTCCGTAACTTCACGATCCTCGTGTTCAGCTTGATCTTTTACGGCTGGTGGCGATTCGATTTTCTGCCTCTCCTCGTTGCGATTGCCTGCTGGTCGTGGGCGACGGGCCTTTGGATCGTCAGAAGCGATGGCGGCGAGCGCCAATTTGCCCTGCTCGCTGCTATCCTTGCGCCTATTGCGAGTCTGATCTGGTTCAAATACGCCAACCTTCTCGCTGAAAGCGCGCTGGCCCTTGGTGCTTCAGCGGGACATTGGACTGCGATTCCTTTGCCAATCGGCCTCTCATTCTTCGTGTTTGGCGCGATATCCTACTCAGTTGACGTCTTCAGGAAGACGGTCGCCGCCGAGACCAGCTTCGTGAATTACGCAACCTACCAGGCCATGTTTGGCCACCTGGTCGCAGGTCCTGTGGTCCGCTATCAGTCCGTCGCGGAACGGCTGTCGTCACGCTCCTTCGACCTCGCGGAATTCACGGAAGGCTGGCGCCGTTTCATGCTCGGCTTTGCACAAAAGGTGCTGCTCGGGGATACGCTCGCACCACTTGTCGACGCCGGGTATGCGCTCCCAAACCCGAGCACGGCCGATGTGGCCTTGACGGCCGCAGCCTACACGCTGCACCTGTATTTTGATTTTGCCGGTTACAGTAGCATGGCCATCGGGCTCGGACTGATGGTCGGTCTGAAATTCCCGGAGAATTTTGACAATCCCTATCTGAGCAGATCCATCACCGAGTTCTGGCGCCGCTGGCATATCAGCCTGTCAAGCTGGCTCCGCGACTACATTTACATACCCCTTGGCGGAAACCGCGCTGGCAAGGCTCGCTCCTATTTCAACCTCTTGCTGACCATGGCGCTCGGCGGGCTCTGGCACGGAGCGAGCTGGACATTTCTGGTCTGGGGCATTTGGCATGGAGTTGGATTGATGGTGGCACGGCTGTGGCGTGCAGCTGGCGGACCGGCGATCCCTTCAGTAGCCGCCCACTTTCTGACCTTGATTTTTGTGATGATCGGTTGGCTGCTATTTCGGGCCCAGGACTGGCACGTTGTCCAGACAATGATGACGGCACTGCTGGGGCTTAACGGGCTGTCCCTTTCATCACCAATGACCGCGGCGGCAAGACCTGTCGAACTGCTCACGCTCGGGGTGAGCCTCTTCGTAGTGTACGCCCCGGCAATGCCTGAATACCCGCTGCGACGTTACATCGATCGTCCACCGTTTGAACTGGCGCTCTTCCTATGGCTCTGCGCGTTATGGACGATGCAAAGCCGTACCGTGATTCCCTTCCTGTATTTCCAGTTCTGAGGGACGCGGGATGATCCGGCCTTTGCTCGTACTCGCAGTGATCTTCTCGGGCCTCGTCGCCGTGCTGACCAGAGGTCACGAAGCACTCGGCCAGGTGTTGAAAACGACGACAGTAAACGATTTGGCTTACGGCGGCTTCGCGCAGAAAATCGACAAAGCAATCTTTGGAGCGGTGCCGCGAAGCGTCACGCTGGACGGCCTGGTGACAGGGCTGGAGTATCGGTTACTGGGCGACGCCGGGCCACAGGTCCGCGCCGGGTGCGGTGATTGGCTCTACAGCATCGAAGAAGTGCGGGCCGAACGCAATGATCGCGAAAGGATGGCTCTCCGCGCGGAGATGCTGCAACGGCTGGTCCGGGCAATCAAACAGTCGGGCGCGCGACTCGTTATTGTCCCTGTACCGGACAAGGCAGACCAGGTGGAAGACAAGCTCTGCGGCATCACGGCTGTACAATCACGCTTGCGAGACCGATTCTGGAGTGAACTGGCACGCGTCGACGGCGCGTTTGTCGTCGATCTCCGCGACACCTGGCCGAGACCTGGCTATTGGAGGACCGATACGCATTGGGATCAGGCTGGCGCACGCTTTGCCGTCGAGCGGATCAGGCAGGCCGTTTCTGGCACGCTCGCTCCCGGACAAGACGCAGTCAAACTGATCGAGGGGCCACTACGCGAGCGTACGGGTGATTTGTTAAGACAATCCGGGCTGACCCATGCGCCACGTGCGCTGGCCCCCGCTCCCGAGCAGGAGCAGGAGGTCAAAGCCGAGATTTCGCACGCGCGCGGACTGCTCGACGACGCAGCCGAACCGTCAATCATTCTGGCTGGATCTTCGTTTTCGTTGAACTCGGGATTCTTCGAGTATCTTCAGGCTGCTCTCACCAGAGAAGTGGCCCAGGTCAGCCAGCCCGGCGGCGGCTTCGCCGGCGCGCTGCTTGAAACCATCGAGAAAAGAGCTGGCAGCCTGGACAAGAACAAGGTGGTGATATGGGAGTGGCCTATGCGATCCCTCGTCGTCCCTCTTAGTGAGGGCGAGAAGAAGTTCATGCGCTAGATCAGGTGAACAAGTGAACCCGCGCCCGACAAGGTTAATGGTGGCTGTTGCAACCGCGTGGCTTGCACTCGCGTCGTCTGCAGTGGCACACGACGCTGTCATCGAGGGGAAGTCCAACTGGCTCTTTGCCGGTTGGGAGAGCCTCACCCTGACCCGCCCTGACGCAGAGCGCATGTCCATCCAGCTTATTTCAGACGTCGAACGCCTGCTGGCCCAGAAAAACGTCAAATTGATTGTGGCAATTGTCCCGCTCAAGCCGCGATTTTATGAGAGCTTGCTACCCGACGGATCAACGATGTCCGAAGCCGTTCGCGGGCGCTATGACCGGGAGCTCACCGGACTCCGTGCTGCTGGAGTCAATGCGCCCGACCTCCGGGATGCCTTCAAGACAGTCACGGCCGATGGCAAGGAAGTATTTTACCGCACCGATTTTCATTGGACGACGTTCGCTGCCGAAGCGACAGCGGATCTTGTCGCTGGTGTAATCGCCGCCGGGGCGCCTTTGCCGGGGAAGCCCGGCGGCGGAACCCGGTTGGGCGAATGGATGAGCGATCGGCATCTTGGCGACCTGGCGGCCAACTTCCTGCCTCCGGACCGGAAGCGGGCCATCGGGCCGGATGTCTATGTCATACGGGCGACCGCTGCGCCGGCCGCCGGACTGCTCGACCCGGACCCATCTCCGGTCGCCGTGGTCGGCAACAGTTTCGTGCAGCCCTACTTCGGTTTTCCGCAGCGTCTTTCCAACAGGATCGACCGGCCGGTCGCCCTGAAGTGGAATCCCGGAGACGTGGGCCCCTGGGCTACGCTCCTGCAATATCTCCGGTCCCCTGAATTCACGGCCGCGCCAATCAGATATCTGGTCTGGCAGCTCAACGAAGCACAGATACAGAACGGCCCTGACGCCCTTGGCGAATGGGCACCGCAAAGTATTTCCAGCCCCAATGACTGGCGAGCCAGGGTTAGTGATGCCTTGTCAAATCGATGAAAAGCTTAATTTTGTCTGACGTGTAATTTGGTGCCTGAAATTGCTGAAGAAATACAGCAGCAATTCAGCAACACGCCCGGAAAAAGCATGAATTTTGAAGGCGTTGCTGCAATCGTTCGCCGGATTCCGGTTCCGCCAAATCCGTAGCTCAGCTAGTCTGGTCTCCTCGGTTTCACATGCCTGTGGGGGCTATGATTATCCGGCGCGCAGAACGTCCAGGACGACGTAAGGTGCAGGCTGCCATCGGCGGCCTGGTGCTTTCGCTTGTCCTGGCCTGCCCGGTAGCGGCCCAAAGGGCTGATCCGGATCGTCCGCTCGAAGGGGAAGCCTACACCTCTGCCGAAGCGGCCTATAAGGCGTTTGAACAGGGCAACTATCAAGCGGCAGCAAACGAGGCTGCAACATCGGTGAACTTGCGTCCCGATATCCTTCGCCTGCGATTGCTGCTGATTGACTCAATTCTCGCCGCGGGAGATCTCGCAGCAGCCGAGCAGGCGACAGCGGCGGCGCTTTCAACCTTTTCCGCCAACCAGGAACTGCAGTCCCGGCAGTCCAGCATTCGCCAGCGCCTCGCGCAGCAACCGGCTGGCGAGGGCTACAAGGCGCTGGAACGCGGCGATACGAAAGCCGCCATTCGCGCCGCCCGCCGGGCCGTGGAGTACGGGCCGGACGTGATGTCCTACCGCCTGCTCTTGCTCGCAGCCCAGCTCGCTGACAACAGCCTTTCGGCGGCTGCCGAAACCGCATCGGAGGCGATCAGGCTCGATCCGGGCAATTACGTGCCGGTCGTCTGGCGGGCCTACATCTACCAGAGGCTTGGGAACCGGACCCTCGCCCTGGCCGACCTGAACGCGGCACTCGCCCTTCCCGACCTCACCGACGCTGAGAAAAAGCAGATTCGGCTGATTGCGGCCGATGCAGCACTTGCGTCCGGTGACTACCGCGCAGTTCAAACCCTGCTTCAGCCGTATCCAAAAACGGATCCGCTGGTTGTTACACGCGTCGGCGACGCTGATGCGGTTGCCGAAGGCAAGGCGACGCTGAAAGGCGACGGCAAACTCTTGCCCATGCCAGTGCAGGATTGCCGCGACACGCCGTACGGCTCCGTATGCAGTCTGCAAGCGCCCTACGTTCAGAGTATCGCCACTCCGATCGACAGGAAGGCCGAAGGCATCGAGGCGGCAGGACGAGCCTATGAAGCCAGCCGGGCAAGGAATTACGGGGTGGCCATCGAGGAAGCCAGGAAAGCGGTCGCGGGCATGCCCGAGATCGCCAGCACGCGCTTGCTACTGATCAACCTGCAGCTCAGTGCTGGTCGGCCGGCTGAGGCGGAAGCCACCGCGAGCAGTGCGATCGCGGAAGGTTTGGCGACCGCCGAGATCTATGCCCAACGGGGCTTCGCGCGTGTCCGCATCGGCAAGGACAGGGGTGCGATGGCAGATTGGGAAACCTCGCTGGCGCGAGGGCTTCCAGTCGAGCAAGTCCGGAATGTCCGTCTCGCGCTGGTCGACACCGCGCTCAAGGCCAGGGAACCCCAACGGGCGATCCGGGCTATTCCGCGCACTGGCCTCGACTATGAATTCACGATCCGGCGCGCTTACGCGAACCAAAGCCTGGGACACAAGGAAGAAGCCTTGCGCGACTTCAAGTCTGCGGAGCGGTTATCGACCAGCAACGCCCAGCGAGATGGTGCCATCCAGGCCGAGATCAATACTCTCCTGGAGCTGGGCCGGAAGCCCGAAGCAGGCGCGATCTTTGATGCGGCTATTGCTCGCGGCCAACTTGGCTCGATCAGGGAAGCGGACCTGGCCTACATCGGGGTTGCCGTCGGCAATGACGAAGTGGCCCTGGAGCTGTTCGATCGCGCGAAAGCCAGCGGCGCGCTTCCGCCACGTGCGACCATCGATGCCGGCTACACGGCCATGCGGCAGTTTCAAAATCCGAAAGCTGTTGCGTATCTCAAGGAAGGCATCGACGCGAAAGCCGATGGGCGCGTCAACATCGATGACCAGAAGCTGTTCGAGACCCGGCGAACGGTCGCCGATCTCACACGGACGTGGGGTATCAACAGCTCAATCTCCTACGGCAAGGTTGGATCGGCTCCCAATCCCTTCCTGACGATTAACTCGCCGGGAAGCAGCTATACATCGCAATTCGGATCCGAGCTCTACTACCGTCCCGAAGCGTTCGGAAACCGCAACGGCGCCCTGTTCGAAGTCTTCGGCCGCGTGTTCGAGACGCTTTATGACCAGGCGGGCGGGCCGACCGGACTGCCCACCACACAAGGCATGGCCGGCGCGCGGTGGAAGCCGTTCTCGGAGCACAATCTTGTCCTCGAGGTCGACAGGCTGTTCAGGCTGGGTGACGCGGCCCGCAATGATACGCTCCTCAGGGGAGCCTATTCCTATACGGTCGGCACTGACTTGCGGGCGATCGATACGCACTGGCCGACCTGGTACATCTACACGGAAGTCGACCGCTTCTTTGAGAAAACGCAGCTGGTCGGACTGTTCGAAGGGCGGTTTGGTCACAGCTTCCGGCTGGATCCTGTCAGCAGGAATCTCGTGCTCTTTCCGCACGCTGTGATCGCGGCCAGCTATGATGATTCGTTCGCGGTTCATGACGCCTACTCGGCCGGCGTCGGCGGCTCGATCCGGTACTGGTTCGGTGAGACCAGATATGTTGCGCCCCCCTCATATTGGGAATTGACGCTGCAATACCGTTTCAGGCTGGCAGGCGACAAACGTGCCGAGGGCATTTTCGCGCAGACATCCATCAACTACTGAACATCGCTCTGGCTGCCAGTCGTCTCCCGCATCTCGCGCCGCCGGCAGACAGCTTCGCGGGAGGTGACGGCCAACCTGCTGGTTTTGTTTCACGCGCCATCAAATGGAGGATCAGCCAGGTGGTGCGAATTCGAGTGCAGCATTGCCTGCAGTCGCCCGCGTTAAGGTTGAGAAGTTAGATTACCATCAGTCCGCAATTGAGCTCAGCAACAAAGATTGCAACACTTGCGAGCGGCCATGAGCCGCCATAGCAAGTCTGAGATCACCAATGCTGACCACGTGTTGGGCTATATGGGCATTCGCCTCGGTACTGGCGAGTGCCGCACGTCTGACTTCATTCGACCCTTCGAGTGAGATCAATCACCGGGCGATGCAAACAACAATTGATGATCGCGGCCAGTAAGGCGCTTGTTGGTCTATGTCAAACTGGTTTCTTCATGTGTCACCACGTTCGACATCTTCGTGCGGCAGCTTGTCTGAGCCGTCATGAGGATCCCCGGGCTGGATCGAATATATTGCGCAAACTCCTCATATTATGTATCCCTCCGGCGGCGGCCGCCTTGTTTAGTTTGGGAGGCGGCCCGAGGATTTGACCTTAAGTCTAGCTTTAAGGTCACGTGGCGAATGCAGGTCAATGTGTTGGGCGCCGAACGTCGGCGGCGATGGAGTTACGACGAGAAGGTCCGCCTTGTCGAAGAGACCTTGCAGGCTGGTGAGACAGTCTGCGGCGTCGCGCGCCGGCACGGGATGGCTCACAGCCTGCTGTTCACGTGGCGTCGACAAGCGCGCCAGGGTCGGCTGGGCGGAGATTCCGTGCCAGCTCTCGTTCCCGTCGAGATCACGCCGGTGGCGTCTCCGATCTCGAGTGACGCGCCACCGGCCTCTTCCCCGCCGGCGCAGCGCGCAAGGACTGGAATCATCGAGATCGAGTTTGGCGGCGGCTGTCGCGTGCGCGTTGACCGGGACGTAGACACCGAGACGCTGCAGCGGGTTCTTGAAGTTTTGAAACGACGATGATCCCGATCCCAAGCGGCGTCAGGGTCTGGATCGCCACTGGCCACACCGACATGCGTCGCGGCATGCAAAGCTTGGCTCTCACGGTTCAGGAGAGCTTGAAGCGCGATCCTCATGCCGGCGATCTCTACATCTTCCGGGGCCGCCGCGGTGATCTGGTGAAGATTCTTTGGCATGACGGGTTGGGCATGTCGCTGTATGCCAAGCGCCTGGACCGTGGCAAGTTCATCTGGCCCTCGGCGTCGGACGGTGCGGTGTCGATCTCGGCGGCCCAGATGGCTTACATGCTAGAAGGCATCGACTGGCGGAATCCGCAACTGAGCTGGCGGCCACAAAGCGCGGGCTGAGCGCCGAATCTGTAGCTTCTTTGCATTTTGGGGAATCCCATCGCGTCCAATCTGTGATTCACTGCGTCGCATGCATGCTGATCGCGACGCTGTTCCGGATGAGGTTGCCGCCCTGAAGAAGGCGCTGGCAGTCGAGCGCGCGAAGGCTTTGGAGCTCGCCGCCGAGCTCGCGGTCGCCCGCGCGAAAGCGTCGGAAGACGAGGCGCTGATTGCCCAGCAGAAGCTGCAGATCGCCAAGCTGAAACATCAGATCTACGGACAACGGTCGGAGCGCTCGGCGCGGCTGATCGATCAGTTGGCGCTGACGTTCGAAGAGCTGGAAGCTGACGCTACCGAGGACGAGCTGGCGGCGGAATGGGCCGTGGCCAGGTCGACCACGGTGCGCGGATTTACGCGCAAGCGCGCCGAGCGCCAGACCTTCCCCGAGCACCTTCCCCGGGAGCGGGTAGTGATCGACGGACCTACGGCTTGTGAATGCTGCGGCAGCAATCGTCTTCGCAAGCTCGGCGAGGACGTGACCCGCACGCTAGAAGTGGTGCCGCGCCAGTGGAAGGTGATCGAGACGGTCCGCGAGAAGTTCTCCTGCCGCGACTGCGAGAAGATCAGCCAGGCGCCAGCGCCGTTCCATGCCATCGCTCGCGGGTGGGCTGGTCCGAGCCTCTTGGCCATGATTATGTTTGAGAAGTTCGGCCAGCATCAGCCGCTCAACCGCCAGGCGGAGCGCTACGCTCTGGAAGGCGTGCCGATCGCACTGTCGACCATGGCAGATGCCGTTGGGGCGGTCTGTGCCTCGCTGGATCCTCTGCTGCGCTTGGTGGAAGCCCACGTCATGGCGGCCGAGCGCCTTCATGCTGACGATACGACGGTACCGGTCCTGGCCAAGGGCAAGACCGACACCGGACGGTGCTGGATCTACGTCCGCGACGGTCGGCCATTTGGGGGTACGGACCCGCCGGCGGCGATGTTCTACTACTCCCGCGACCGCAAGGGCGAGCATCCCCAAGCGCATCTGGCCCGGTATGCCGGCATCCTGCAGGCCGACGCCTATGACGGGTACAACCAGCTCTATCTGGCGGGACGCCAGCCCGGGCCAATCCGGGAGGCTGCCTGCTGGTCGCATGGACGGCGCCCGTTCTTCGCGATGGCCGACATCGAAGAGAATGCCCGGCGCAAGGCCACCGGCAAAAAGGAAATCCCGCTCTCGCCGATCGCGATCGAGGTCGTGCGGCGGATCGATGCGCTGTTCGAGATCGAACGGTCCATCAACGGCAAGAGTGCCGAGGAGCGCCTTCAGGTGCGGCAGACGCTGAGCCGGCCTCTGGTCGAGAACCTCCAGGTCTATATGCGGGAGCAGCTTGCCAAGCTGTCTCGGGGGCACGACCTGGCTAAGGCGTTCAACTATATCCTGAAGCGCTGGGCGAGCTTCACCCTATTCCTCGAGGACGGCCGCGTGTGCCTCTCCAACAATGCCGCCGAAAGGGGCCTGCGAGGCATCGCACTTGGGCGAAAATCCTGGCTGTTCTGCGGGTCTGATCGCGGCGGGCGGCGCGCCGCAGCTATGTACAGCCTGATCGTCACAGCCAATATGAACGGCATCGATCCGCAGGCGTGGCTCACGAATGTCCTCGCCCGCATCGCCGCTCATCCGGCTCATCGGCTGGACGAACTTCTGCCCTGGAATTGGACGCCAGCATCTGCGCTCTCCGCTCGAGCGGCGGCATGACCACCCACGTCAACAAGGTCCATCACGTCACCACCATCACCAAGGTCGCCAAAGACCTCGGCGAAGACGAAGATTGGCTGTGGGACATCGCCAACGAGATGGAGATCGAGGATGGCTTCATCTGGGTCTATGGCGTCGGAGAAGACGGCGTTCAGGCGTTCACCGACTTCGGCATCGACAACCTGATCGAGCTTATTAAGTTCTACAAAGAGAACCCTGGACTACTCAGGCGGTAGCCCTGCGGCCTACGCCGAATGGATACCATATTATCGAGGCAATCCGGCGTTCATTGCAGCGGCAACCCATACCAAAACATGAAAAAGCCCGGCGCGACGGCCGGGCTTCTCGAACATGCAGCTGAACGTATCAGACGTTGAAGGCGTGGCGCCGGCGATGATGGAACATCAGACCGAGACCGACGAAGCCGAGCAGCATCATTGCCCAGGTGGACGGTTCCGGCACAGCAGCAACGGAAGCGAAGACCTCACTCACACCGGCTCCGTTCGGGAAGCCGTTGGCGCCGATCGCCGGTCCGAAGAAGTATTCGACATACAATGCGGAAACCGGTGCCCCCGTCAGCAAGCTCGACCCGCCACCACTCACCAAGATGTTCGGATCCGCAATGAAACCGAAAGGCGTGAAGTCCACGCCATTAAGAGATGTGGCCACTCCGAAGATCGAAGGAACGCGATCGAACGAACTGAACGTGGCACCGAAGCTGACGAGATTACTGAGGCTTCCAAGCTGGATGATCAGCGACGAGACAGCGTCGTTGTTGCCGAAAATGAAACGCGTATCGCCATTGGCGAGCCATGCCGTTGGCGTCGTCGTCAGAAGATTGTTCTGAGCCGTCGTCAGACCACCGTTGATGAAACCGCCGCAGCACGCCGGATCGCTGGAGAAGATCTGGGACGTCGCGCTGACGAAACTTGCGCCATCACTGGACAGTGCAACATTCACAGTGGAAGCTTGAGCGGCACCAGCGCTTACTGACAGGGTCAGGAAAATGGCGCCAACCGCCGATTTAATATTCACATCAGTCCCCTATAGTTTGGTTAATTAACTCCAAACTACGGGAATAACCGGCAAAAGACAATGCCGTTGATGCCTTGAGCATTTGGGAGCGGCCTTAACGTGAATCGCAGTGACCATTCTGCGACAGGTCCCTCGCGAGGGCTGGTTCGCGAAGGGCTTGCCATGCAGAAGCACGCCGGCGTGGCTGAGAGGGTGGCTGGCGCCTGGGCTGATCGGAGCTGCTTACCGGTTTCGCCGGCTAAGCGTTGACTGCGAGGCCTATACTTTTCGGTCTAAGCGGCGATTGACATATTAGCTGCTCCATTTTTCCTTTTTCAAAATCGCTACTTCCCAATGGGTGTAGCTGCGTTAACCTATTACAGACCAACTTAGCCCGCGGGCGTTTGCACGAAGCAAAAGCCCGCCCGTGGCGATGCAGGCGCGTGAACAACGACCCACGACGTCGCTGTCATGCCGTGCGTCGCTTCTCGACAAGCTGCCCACGCTCCTCTTTGGTTAGCTCATCAGGAGTCACGGTCGCTTTCTCCAATTCATAAAATTTTGGCACCCCGTCAGCTAAGGCTCAGCTTCCCGGCCCAGGAAACGCACGTGAAGAGTTATGCAGTGCTTGGAGCTGTCCAGCTGAACCCTGAGTTGGTTCATGGTCGCGCCATTTCCGACGACAACCCCCCGCTTGCCGGCGAGCCTGGGGCCAGCTGATTGGGCCACAGCTATGCGAGTGCCCTTGTCCAGTCTCACAGCCGCTGCACTCTGCTCAGCTGCGGACCTCGAAATGCGACTACTCAGTGGCATGACCTCTCAACCTCTTCGACTCTCCTGTGGGTTCGACCCAGGATCAGAGCCAGCTTGTATCGACGCGCCCAAATCTACGTAGCGAAGAAATAATCGCTACTATGAACACCACCGGACGTAGCGATGCCCTTCAGCGTAATTAGTTCGTTGTGACCGTCCAAGCCGGAGTGGATTTGCCAAATAGAATCAGCACCGGCGGCGCTTAAGAAGGTAAATGTCGCACCTTGCGCTGCCGTACCGAAACTCTCAAATTCGATAGAGTCTCCGGCTGCGGCGCCATTGCCGGCAAAGTCAGAGATTGTGGCACCATTCGCAAGAGCTGCTTTGAACTTAAACTGATCGTTGCCCGCTCCCCCGATAAGTGTGTTCGCTCCTCCATTTGCAGTGAGGATATCGTCGCCTCCGCGGCCGTCCAACGTTATACTTCCCGACTTGCCGGTGATCTGATCGCCAAACTCTGAGCCGCGCACAGCAGCAACCCCGGTGAATGTGTCGGCTCCAACATGCGCGGCGTCCCCATTTGTGAGGCTCGTGGAGATTCCAGTGCTGAGGTCTACGTTTACGCCGCTGGCAGCGTGATAGAACGCTATGCGCGTGTTGCCGTTTCCCGCGATGGTGTCATCGCCGGCTTCCCCCTCGAATTCGTTTAGCGTGCCGTTGCTGCCGGCGTTCACGCTCGAACCGCTGAACCCGCTTGCATTGAATGTGTCAGCGAAATTGGTCCCGCGGATCGCTTCGATCGATTTCAACGTATCGTTGCCGATCGAGGCGTCGCCAGCGACCGTGCCGGCCGCAAGATCAATGACAATTGCTCCGGTCGTCGTGTCACTGGACGATGCCGAATACATGGCCCGATCAAATCCGCCACGTCCATCGATGATGTCGTTGCCGGCGCCCCCAATAAACTCCTCTGCACCAGTGGCATTATTGCTGCCAAGGAGCGCGTCGTCGAAATCTGAGCCACGTATGGAGTCTACACCGCTCGTGAAAGTATCGAAACCGACACCTGCTATATCACCTGCGGCGGCGCTTTGTCCCGTTCCAGCAGCTAGATCAACAGTAACCGCGGCGAGTGCATGCGAGTATTCAACACGAGTGTCCCCGTTTCCTGTCACGGTGTCGTTGCCCGCCATCCCTTCGAAGGTATTGAAGGTGTCATAGGAACCCGCGTTCGTGCTGCTGCCATTGAAGCCGGTGGCATCATACGTATCTGCAAACCTGGTGCCTCGAATGAGCTCGACGCCGTGCAATATGTCACTCCCCACTGAGCCGTCGCCCACAACGGTTCCGGCTGCAAGATGGATATTGATAGCTGCGGAAACGCTGCTGTCGTTGTAGTTTGCGAGGTCGTAGCCGCCACGACCATCTATGGTATCGTTACCCCCGCCGCCGAAATAGACTTCCGTGACGGTCGCATTGTTAGTTCCAGAAAACACATCGTTGAAGTTGGATCCAAGGACGGAGTTGACGCCGCCCGTGATAGTATCCGTTCCCACGGAGCTGTTGCCGACGGCGGCACCTGCGATCAGATCGACCGTCACGCTCGATGTTGCATTGCTGTACTGAACCTGGGTCGAGCCGTTGCCGGTGATGGTATCGTTGCCGCCGTTGCCCTGGAACGAGTTGAAGCCGTTATTGAAGGCCGAAGCGTTATAGCTGTCGGCAAAGTTGCTGCCGAACGCGCTGTTGACGCCGCCGATGAAGCTATCGTGGCCGGTCGAAGCATCGCCTGACGCCGAACCTGCGCCTCCCGCCCCGATCGTAGTCGTGACCGCGCCGGTGGCGTTGCTGTAGAGCACGCGCGTGTTGCCGTTGCCGGTGACGATGTCGTCGCCGCCAAGCCCCTCGAACTGGTTGAAGCTGCCGTTGCTGGTCGAGACGTTTAGTGCGCCTGCCAGGCCATAGCCGGTGGCATCATAGGTATCGGCATAGCCGGTGCCCTGAACCCCCTCGATATTGCGCAGCGTATCGGTGCCGCTCGAGGCGTCGCCAATCACCGTGCCAGCCGCCATGTGGACGGCAACCCCGCCCGTCACCGTGTTCAGGTTGTTATAACTTGACGTATCGAACCCGTCGCGGCCGTCGATGTAGTCGTCTCCCCCCAGGGCCGTGAACGTATTGTTATAACTGCTGCCCAGCAGCGTGTCGGCGAAAATGGAGCCTTGAACGGCGTTGACACCGGTGAAGGTATCGGTGCCCTCGGTCGCGCCGGTGGCACTGCCGGCCACTGTGAGGGCCGTGCCGACGGTGATCTGAAGGTCAACCGTAACGGCGGCTTGCGCGCTCGAGTAATTAAGGCGCGTGTTGCCGTTGCCGATGATCGTATCGTTGCCGCCGGCGCCTGCGAAATCGTTGAAGGTGCCGTTGGTCGAAGAGACGTTCAGGGCGCCGGCAAGGCCATAACCGGTCGCGTCAAAGACATCGTGGAAGTTGGTGCCCCGCACCGCCTCTACGTCACGGAGCGTGTCCGTGCCAATGGTGGAATCGCCAACAACGGTTCCAGCGGCAAGATTGATCGTGATACCCGACGTGGTCGTCACGTCGTTATTGTAGGCGACCATGTCATACCCGCCACGGCCGTCGATATAGTCGTCGCCGCCGCGGCCTTCAAAGACCTCATACGTGAAGCTGGCGTTGTTGCTGCCGTAGATCGTATCGCCGTAGGCCGACCCAAACACGCCCTGCAAGGCGTTGGTAAACGTGTCGTGGCCGACATTGGCCACATCGCCGGCCGCCGTGCCCTGCCCGGTGCGGGCGGCAAGATCGACCGTCACCGCAGCCGAGGCGCTGAGATACTCAACCCGCGTCAACGATTGACCCAGATCGTTGATGCGGCCGGTGATCACGTCGTCGCCGCCCCGCCCCTCGAAAGCGCTTTGGCCCAAGGCCACACCGGGCTGTGCGCTCGATCCCGTAAAGCCGGTCGCATCGAACGTGTCGGCAAAATCCCCGCCCACGGCGGCTTCAATGCTGATGAGCGTATCGCTGCCGACCCCGGCTCCACTGGCCGTGCCGGCCGCGAGGTTGACGGTGATCGAGCCGGTCGCGTCCGTATAGACTGCGCGATCAAACCCGTCCCCACCGTCCAGACTGTCGTTACCCCCAAGCCCCTGTAGCCGATCATTCCCGGCAAGCCCGAAGATGCCGTCGCTCTGGCTGGTCCCGACCAGCACGTCATTGGCGGACGTGCCGATGATGCTGTTGTTGAAGAGGAAGTCGCTGGCAACCAGGCTCCCAACCGTGACATTGGCCAGCGTTATGGTGTTGCCGCCGCCGAAGTTAATCAGCGTATCAGAACCCTGTTGCGTCGCACGGGCCTGGATGTCGGCGAGGGTGAAGACACCCGGTACCCCGGTCAGGTCGATCCGGTCGCCCTCGCTGCGATTGAAGTCGCCGATATAGTCCGCCCCGCCGATAGAGTAGACGAACGTGTCCGCACCCAACCCGCCAGCCAAATAGTCATTGCCGCCCACGCCGGACAATATGTCGTCGCCACCATTGCCGAACAGGGAGTCGTTGCCTGAACTGCCGGTGATGGTGTCGGCGAAGTTCGATCCCTGGACGCCATTTACGCCGCCGGTGATCGTGTCGGTACCGACCGAAGCGTTGCCTGAGGCAACTCCGGTGGTTAGGTTGACGTTCACGCCGGCGCTGGCGCCAAAGTACTCAATCTGGGTCGAGCCGTTGCCGGTGATGGTATCGTTGCCACCATTGCCATAGAACGAGTTGAACTGGCCGGCGCTGAACGCCGATGCGTTGTAGATGTCGTCGAAATTGCTGCCCAGCGCGCTGTTCACGCCGGTGAAGCTGTCGGTGCCGACCGAGCTATTCCCCGAGGCCGACCCGGCGCCGCCGGCTCCGATCGTGATCGTCACGCTCGAGGTGGCGTTATTGTACTGGACCTGGGTTGAGCCGTTACCCGTGATGGTGTCGTTGCCGCCATTGCCCTGGAACGAATTGTACAATCCGGCTCCAAAACCGGACGCATTGTAGGTATCGTTCAGGTTGCCTCCGACTGCGCTGTTGACACCGCTGACGAAGGTATCTGACCCGACCGAGCCGTCGCCGGATGCAGAGCCGGTGCCGCCGGCCCCGATCGTGATGGTCACGCCCGAGGTGGCGCTGAAGTATTGAACCTGGGTCGAGCCGTTGCCGGTGATGGTGTCGTTGCCGCCATTGCCCTGGAACGAGTTGTACAATCCGGCTCCAAAACCAGACGCATTATAGGTATCGTTCAGATTGCCGCCGGCTGCGCTGTTGACACCGCTGACGAAGGTATCTGACCCGACCGAGCCGTCGCCGGATGCAGACCCTGCGCCGCCGGCCCCGATCGTGACCGTCACGCTCGATGTTGCATTGCTGTACTGAACCTGGGTCGAGCCGTTGCCGGTGATGGTATCGTTGCCGCCGTTGCCCTGGAACGAGTTGAAGCCGTTATTGAAGGCCGAAGCGTTATAGCTGTCGGCAAAGTTGCTGCCGAACGCGCTGTTGACGCCGCCGATGAAGCTATCGTGGCCGGTCGAAGCATCGCCTGACGCCGAACCTGCGCCTCCCGCCCCGATCGTAGTCGTGACCGCGCCGGTGGCGTTGCTGTAGAGCACGCGCGTGTTGCCGTTGCCGGTGACGATGTCGTCGCCGCCAAGCCCCTCGAACTGGTTGAAGCTGCCGTTGCTGGTCGAGACGTTTAGTGCGCCTGCCAGGCCATAGCCGGTGGCATCATAGGTATCGGCATAGCCGGTGCCCTGAACCCCCTCGATATTGCGCAGCGTATCGGTGCCGCTCGAGGCGTCGCCAATCACCGTGCCAGCCGCCATGTGGACGGCAACCCCGCCCGTCACCGTGTTCAGGTTGTTATAACTTGACGTATCGAACCCGTCGCGGCCGTCGATGTAGTCGTCTCCCCCCAGGGCCGTGAACGTATTGTTATAACTGCTGCCCAGCAGCGTGTCGGCGAAAATGGAGCCTTGAACGGCGTTGACACCGGTGAAGGTATCGGTGCCCTCGGTCGCGCCGGTGGCACTGCCGGCCACTGTGAGGGCCGTGCCGACGGTGATCTGAAGGTCAACCGTAACGGCGGCTTGCGCGCTCGAGTAATTAAGGCGCGTGTTGCCGTTGCCGATGATCGTATCGTTGCCGCCGGCGCCTGCGAAATCGTTGAAGGTGCCGTTGGTCGAAGAGACGTTCAGGGCGCCGGCAAGGCCATAACCGGTCGCGTCAAAGACATCGTGGAAGTTGGTGCCCCGCACCGCCTCTACGTCACGGAGCGTGTCCGTGCCAATGGTGGAATCGCCAACAACGGTTCCAGCGGCAAGATTGATCGTGATACCCGACGTGGTCGTCACGTCGTTATTGTAGGCGACCATGTCATACCCGCCACGGCCGTCGATATAGTCGTCGCCGCCGCGGCCTTCAAAGACCTCATACGTGAAGCTGGCGTTGTTGCTGCCGTAGATCGTATCGCCGTAGGCCGACCCAAACACGCCCTGCAAGGCGTTGGTAAACGTGTCGTGGCCGACATTGGCCACATCGCCGGCCGCCGTGCCCTGCCCGGTGCGGGCGGCAAGATCGACCGTCACCGCAGCCGAGGCGCTGAGATACTCAACCCGCGTCAACGATTGACCCAGATCGTTGATGCGGCCGGTGATCACGTCGTCGCCGCCCCGCCCCTCGAAAGCGCTTTGGCCCAAGGCCACACCGGGCTGTGCGCTCGATCCCGTAAAGCCGGTCGCATCGAACGTGTCGGCAAAATCCCCGCCCACGGCGGCTTCAATGCTGATGAGCGTATCGCTGCCGACCCCGGCTCCACTGGCCGTGCCGGCCGCGAGGTTGACGGTGATCGAGCCGGTCGCGTCCGTATAGACTGCGCGATCAAACCCGTCCCCACCGTCCAGACTGTCGTTACCCCCAAGCCCCTGTAGCCGATCATTCCCGGCAAGCCCGAAAATACTATCGGCCTCAATTGTACCTATAAGAACGTTGGCACCAGCGTCGCCAGTCAGCGTGATACCAGCCACGTCGAGAACAGCTACCGTGAGATCCTTGTCGAAGAAATTGCCGGCCGCATCGGTAACTCGCACGGTGACCTGGTGCGATTGGGCCGTCTCGTAATCTAGGATCCCGGCGACCAACAAATTGCCATTGCTGATTGCGAACAGGCCACCGGCATTGTCCAACAGCGAAAAGATCGCTGTTCCGGTACCACCGGGATCAATTTCAGATAGGGAACCGACCACCGTTCCTGTCGTGCTATTTTCTGCGACACTCGCGTTTGACAAAATGATGTCCGCTGGCGCCAACGTGTCCACCGTGACATGAAATGCACTTGACGCTACACCCGTATTCCCCGCCACATCGGTTGCCTTGGCCGTCAGCGTATGGCTGCCCTGACTCAAGCTCGCTGTCGCAATTGAATAGCTGCCGCCGACCGCAATGCCCGTGCCGAGGACTGTCGCGCCGTCGGTATCGTACACTGTCACCGTGCTGCCGGCTTCCGCAGTACCTGCCACCGTTAGTGTCGGGTCATTCGAGAAGCCGTTTTCGGCAACTGAACCGGTCAGCGGCGATACATCGTCCGTGACCGTACTGATCACCGGAGCGGACGGAGCGTTGATATCGATCGTCACCGCCTGGCTGGCGGTAGTCCCGACATTGCCGGCGGTGTCGATGATCCGGGTCTGGTAGCTGAAGCTGGTCGCATGCGTCGCCGGGTCGAGATAGCTCCAGCTCGTCGCCGTCGACTGCGTGACGTCGGCCCAGGTGGCGCCGCCATCGCTGGA
>NZ_JBVVPA010000041.1:0-33128 GCF_055807555.1 Bradyrhizobium sp. Ken64
CCAAGCTCGCCGGCGGTGTCCACCGTCTCGACGGCCAGCTCATGGTCGTCCTCGACGTCGACCGCGTCCTCGAGCTCAAGACCGAAGTGCAAATGGCTGCGTGAGCCCCAGAAACATCGAAGCCGGAGAACCGAAATGAAGACGTGTTTGGTGGTCGATGATTCCAGCGTCGTGCGCAAGATCGCACGCCGAATCCTGGAAGGCCTGGAATTCGAAGTCACGGAGGCCGAGGACGGCTCCAAGGCGCTCGAGATCTGCCAGCACAAGCTGCCGGACGCGGTGCTGCTGGACTGGAACATGCCGGTGATGGACGGCTTCGAGTTCATGGGCCACATGCGCCGCCTGCCGGGCGGCGAGGAGCCCAAGGTCGTGTTCTGCACCACCGAAAACAACGTGGCTCATATCGCTCAGGCGCTCAGCGGCGGCGCCAACGAGTACATCATGAAGCCCTTCGACAAAGACATCATCGCCGACAAATTCGCTGAAGTCGGCTTGATCCCGGTCGGGCAAGCCATGGTCTGAGTGTCTGGCGGAGTGTTCTAGCCAGAGTGTTCCCAGTACAGCTTCCGAGAGGCCTATCAGTGACCCCGACCGAGTATGAGTATCTGCGTAAGTTCCTGAGGGATCATTCCGGGCTCGATCTGTCCGCAGACAAGCAATATCTGATTGAAAGCCGGCTGTTGCCGCTGGCGCGCAAGGCCGGGATCCCTGGCATCGGCGAGCTCGTGCAGAAGCTGCAAGGCGCTGGCTCGGGCGCGCTCGTCACCAGCGTGGTCGAGGCGATGACCACCAACGAGACCTTCTTCTTTCGCGACAAGGTCCCGTTCGATCATTTCCGCGACACCATCATGCCGGAGATCATCAAGGCCCGCGCCGGCCGCCGCAGCGTGCGCATCTGGTGCGCCGCCGGCTCGACCGGGCAGGAGCCCTATTCGCTGGCGATGAGCCTGAAGGAGATGGGTGCGGCCCTGACCGGCTGGCGCGTCGAGATCATCGCGACCGATTTGTCGCAGGAGGTGCTCGAGAAGGCCAAGGCCGGCATCTACAGCCAGTTCGAAGTGCAGCGCGGCCTGCCGATCCAGATGCTGATGAAATATTTCAAGCAGACCGGTGAGACCTGGCAGATCAATCCCGAGCTGCGGGCGATGATCCAGCACCGGCAGCTCAATCTGCTGCACGATTTCGCTCAGCTCGGCACCTTCGACGTCATCTTCTGCCGCAACGTGCTGATCTATTTCGATCAGGACACCAAGATCAACATCTTCAACCGCCTGGCTCGCCAGATCGAGGGAGACGGTTTCCTGGTGCTGGGCGCGGCCGAAACGGTGGTCGGACTGACCGACACGTTCAGGCCAATTCCAGAGCGGCGCGGTCTCTACAAGCCGAACGACCCGCGTGCCGCGGCCGCCAAGCCGGCGCTTGCCGGCGCCGCGCCACGCGTAGCGGTCATGGCAGGACGATAGGCATGGCCGAGGATGGCAAGGGCGCGGAACGCGTGACGTTCAGTCGCGGCTATGATGTCTGCATCATGGCCATCGACGGTACCTGGCGCCGCGACTGCAAGCTCAACGCGATCTCCGATACCGACGCCATCCTGACGGTGGAAGGCTCCATTCAGGGCCTGAACCTCAAGGAGTTCTTCCTGCTGCTGTCGTCCACCGGGCTTGCCTACCGCCGCTGTGAACTGGTGCGCGTCAACGGCGTCGAAATGGACATCCAATTCCTGCGTGGCAAGAATCGGAAGAAGCGCGGCGCCGCCGGTGGCCGTGACGAGGCGGCGTGATCGTCACCTGCGTCTCGTCGCCGTTTGCCGCGAAGTTGGTTCACATTTGCTGAAACATCCGACTGAATTTGCCTCGGCGACTTTACGTCGCCTAAGCGCGAGCCGTGTATGCATTGCCGGTCTCAATCTCAGGATACCGCAATGCCCAGAAGCTCTTTTTCCCCTCTCCCGTCAAACCTGCCCGACGGCGCCGAGCGTCGCGCACTTCAGCTTCTGGTGGTCGATGACGACGCCACCCAGCGCAGCCTGATCACGGTCGCGGCCAAGCAGGCCGGCCACGAAGTCACCGTGGCGCCGTCCGTGGCCGAAGCGATCGAAAAACTCCGCACTGCGCGCTTCGACTGCGTGACACTCGATCTCCTGCTGGAGGATGGCGACGGCATCGACGTGCTGGGCGAGATGGCCAAGGCGAAATTTGGCGGCGCCGTGATCGTCATCAGCGGCATGGACGGCAAGCGCCGTAGCGCCGCCCGCAGCTTCGCCCGTTCCGTCGGGATCGAGCTCCAGAGCCTGCCCAAGCCGCTGGATCTGGCCGCATTGCGCATCAGCCTCGCCAATCTCAGCAAGACCGCGATGGGCCTGCCGGCTATCCACACCTGGGGTGGTGTCGCCACCGACGCGATCGTGGAGCGGCACCGCGCCTGAGCCGCGGGCCTGCCATGCGATGAAATGCGGTCGTCGCGCCGCAGCAACCGCGATCTGTACCGTGCTGCCAGTTTCCGACAGGCATTCAGCGGCGTGGCCCAAGGCCCGCCCGGCAGGCGTCGAGCGCGGCGATCGCGATGGCATACCTGGGTGTGACGTCGTCGAGCACGAAAACGTCGGCGGAACCTTCCGGATCGCTGCCGTGTTCTTGATCCATGGCTGTGGCGGTCCGGCGCATACTGATCTCGATCTGCGAGATCAGCATGCGAAGGTCAGCCGCAATCAGCTCACGGCTCTCGACTTCGGGCATTGCGACGAGAGGCGGCGTAGCGGCCCAATTTAGCATGGATATTCTCCGTCCTCTGCAATTGGGCGCCTTGCCGCTACTTGTGCGTTAAGTCCATGTCCCGTACAAATACGGTGGGCCGAATCCGCGCCGAACGCCATAACGGTTGGGGCGGACGCGAGTCCTTCATGCCAACCGGATGTGTGGCACATGGCCGAACAAAGCTCTCGCGGTGAAATCTTCGTGGTCGACGACGACGCTGCCGTTCGCGACACCTTGTCGATGGTGTTGAAGGCAGCGGGCTATGAGGTGATCTGTTTTGCGGACGGCGCAGCATTGCTCTCTGTCGCGCGAAGCCGCACACCTGCAGCGGTCCTGCTCGACGTGCACATTCCCGGCAAGTCGGGTCTCGACATTCTCAATGAGCTGCACGGCGAAGACTATCCGGCACCGATCTTCATGATCTCGGGGCAGGGCGATATCGCGATGGCGGTCGGGGCCATCAAGAGCGGCGCGCTCGACTTCATCGAGAAGCCGTTCCGCGGCAGCGAGATCGTCGGCCGGCTCGACGAGGCGATCGGCGCCTATGCACGCAGGCAGTCGGAGAACGCGGCGCCGAAGTTCGGCTCGCTGCATTTCCCCGGGCGCGAGCCGTTGACGCGCAGGGAACGCGAGGTGCTCGAGCAGTTCGCCGCCGGCGCTTCCAACAAGGAAGCCGGCCGCACGCTCGGCATCAGCCCGCGCACCATCGAGGACCACCGCGCCAACATCATGAAGAAGCTCGGTGCGCGCAATGCCGCCGATCTGATCCGGATCGTGATGACCGCGGCGCAGCGCGCGTCGTAAATTTATCGGCAGTAGCCCGGATGGAGCGTAGCGAAATCCGGGGATCCGTGTCCACGGCAAGACACGTCCCGGATTGCGCTACGCTCCATCCGGGCTACGGCCCCTCACATCACCCGCTCAGCGCCTTGCGGATGGCCCGTGCCAGATCCGATTTCCGATAGGGCTTCGCCAACAGCAGAACGCCCGAATCCAGCCGGCCGTGATGGATGATCGCGTTCTCGGTATAGCCCGACGTGTAGAGCACCCGGAGATCGGGACGCGTTCTCTGCAGTTCGTCGGCGAGCTGCCGTCCGTTCATCTTGCCGGGCATGATGACGTCGGTGAACAGGAGGTCGAACGGTTTTCCGGCGGCGACGATTGCGAGCGCCTCCGCGGCGTTCGCAGCCTGCAAGGTGACGTAGCCGAGCGAATGCAGCTGTGCCAGCACGTAGTCGCGCACCAGCCGGTCGTCCTCGACCACAAGGATCGTCTCGTGTCCGCCCTCGATGGCCGCCGGCGTCGCGCTCTCGCCGACCACCGTCGGCGTCTTGCCGGGCGGCAGATACATCTTGATCGTGGTGCCGTGGTCTTCCTCGCTGTAGATCTTGATGTGGCCCGCTGACTGCTTGATGAAGCCGTAGACCATCGAAAGCCCGAGTCCGGTGCCCTTGCCCGGTCCCTTCGAGGTGAAGAAGGGGTCGAACACCCTGGCCAGCATGTTGGCGGGAATTCCGCTGCCGGTGTCGCTCACGGCGATCAGCACGTAGTGTCCCGGCGGGACGTCGTTGACGTTGGCATAGACCTCGTCGAGATAGGCCGCGCCCGTCTCCACGATCAGCTTGCCGCCGCCCGGCATGGCGTCGCGGGCATTGAGCGCGAGGTTGAGGATCGCGGTGGTGAGCTGGCTGGGATCGACGATCGCGACGCAGTTCTCGTCCTCGAACACCGATTCGATATGGATCTGCTCGCCCAGCGTCGGCCGCAACAGTTTCGCGGTGTCGATGATCAGCGCGTTGACGTCGATTTCGCGCGGCTGGAGCGGCTGCTTGCGCGCAAAAGCCAGCAGATGCTGCGTCAGCTCGGCGCCACGCCCGGCGGCCTCGTCGATCATCTTCGTGATCGCGGCGAGCTCCGGCTCCTTGGCCACCGCGTCGGCCAGGATCTCGATCGTGCCGGTGATGACGGTGAGGATGTTGTTGAAATCGTGCGCCACGCCGCCGGTGAGCTGGCCGACCGCCTCCATCTTTTCGGCCTGGCGGATGCGCTCGTCGGCCGCGATCTTGTCGGTCAGGTCGCGGTAGAACGAATTGAAGAGAACGCCTTCGCGTCGCCGGAGCGCCGTGACGCTGAGCTCGGCCCTGAACTCCTTGCCGTCGCGTCGCCGCACCAAAAGGTCGCGCCGTGGATTGGCCAGCGATTGTTGCTCGGATTCGAGAAAGAGCTTCAGTCTGGCCCTGACACTTTCGCGCTCACTGGGGGCGACGAAAAGCTCGATCGCATCCTCGCCGATCGCCTCCTCACGCGTCCATCCGAAGAGCTTCTCGGCTTGCGAGTTCCAACTCAGGATGGTCCCGGTGTGGTCTGTCTGGGTGAAAGCATCGAGCGAGGTCTCGACAATGTTGCGCGCCAGCTGTTCGCTCTCCCGCAAGGACTCCTGTGCAAGCCTCGCCTCCGTCATGTCGCGCCCGACAAAGAAGTAGCGCTTGGCCTGGGCAGACCAGCTGGCGAGCCAGGACAGCCAGACCTCGTGGCCATTCTTGTGGAAGCAGCGGGTGTCGGCGAGCCTCGGACGTTCGCCGCGCCGCAGTGCGCGCATCTCGTCGCGCGACCGGTCGAGGTGGTCCGGATGAATGAAATCGGCGCCGCTGCGACCGATCATCTGCTCCGGCCGGTAGCCGAGGATGGCCTCGCTGCTCGGACTGATCTGCGCGATGTGGCCGCGCGCGTCCATCACCATGATCAGATCCTGGGAGGTCTCGAAGATCTGCCGCCGTTCCTCGAGCTGCTGCTGCAGCGCCCGCTCGGCCCGCCGCGCCTCGGTCAGGCTGCGCGCCGTGCCGGAGGCGCCGACGATCTCGCCAGACGGGCCCCTGATCGGCGACAGGCTGAGTGAGATTTCGACCGACGTGCCATCCTTGCGCAGGCGCACCGTCTCGAAGCGTTCGATCGGTTCACCTCGGGCGAGCCGCTGCAAATAGTCCTTGCCTTGCTCGCGTCGGTCGGGTGGGACGATGATCGAGGTGGATTTCCCGATCGCCTCATTCGCCGGATAGCCGTAGAGACGCTCGGCGGCGGCATTCCAGCCGGTGATGATGGCGTCGAGCGATTGCATCACGATCGCGTCGTCGGAGGATTCGACGGCGGCGCTGAACAATCGCTCGCGCGCTTCATGATGGCTTCGCGCGGCCTCGGTGCGGCGATGCTCCTCGATCTCGCGTTCAAGCGCGGTCGTCTTCGCTCTCGTTTCTTCGACCATTTGCGCGAATGCCCGCGCCAGCACGCCTGTCTCTCCGCTCGCATCGACGGGAATCTCGGCGCGCCGTCCGCTGCCGATCGCTTCCACCGCCGCGGTCAGACGCCCGATCGGCCGCGTCAATGAGCGCGCCAGCAGCACCGCAAGCAAAGCTGCGGCAAGGACAGCAAGCAGGCCGACCAGTGAGGAGGTTTTTTGAATGGCCGCCGGAACGCTACTGAACACGGATGGTGGGGCCGTCTCGATGACTGCCAACCACTCCTTGCCGGCCAGCAGTACCGGTGCGATCGCCGCTCCACTCGGCCGGCCCGCTTGGTCGCTCGTAAGCTGCGTGGATCCTTGCGGCAGGCCGGCCCGGGCTGCAAAGAAAGGAAAGTCTCGGCGCCAATCGTTGGCGTTGCCAAGCAATGCACCGAATTCCCGCGCGCGATCAGGGTGGACAAGATAGTCGCCACGCGAATTCACGACATAGATTTCTCCTCCTGCGCTCGCGGTCGAGCGGACGCGGTCGAGCGCAGGACGCATGTCGATATTGGCGATGATGATGCCGAACGGCTTGCTATCAGGCGTGAACAGCGGCGTCGCGACGCGCAACGTCGGAATGTGAGGGTCCGTGGTCCCTCCCTGCCGCGTGGCGAGATCGACGGGCGAAACATAGATGTCGCCCGGCGCCAATTGAATCGTCTCCCGGAAGTAGGTCCGGTCGTTCTTGCGTTCCAGTTCGCCGTCGGGGACAATCCGTGCTGTTCCGTTCGGGCCGGTGCGATCGACGCGGACCAGCTCGCGCTGGTCGTCGTCAAGGCCGATGATTCGAAATTGCCCGTAACTCGGTTTCGCGTCGATCTCGGCTGCGAGCCGCGCAGCGATGCGCTCGCGCCAGGTTTGCTCGGAAACGCCGTCGACATCGTGGAGGCCTCCACCGATATGGGCACGGATCAGGCCGTTGATGGCCGCGGCGGAGCGATAACCGAGCAGATCGCCGCGAGCGCCGGCAACGTAGGATTCAAGATGGGTGGCCAGCAGGCTCGACTGGGCTTCAATCCGTTCCAGGACCCGCGGAATGACGGCCTGGGTGATATTGCGATAGCCGAGCCAGCCGACTGCGGCCACGGTGACCGCCACCAGCAGGATCATCGCGATGGCGAGCCGCGTAGCGAGCGTCATGGCGATATTTGCACCGCGTCCTGAATGGCCGTGCCCGCGCTTGGTTGGAACAGAATGAAGGTTCTTGTCATCGGCGGCCGGTGCTGACATCCGGATTCCTCACCGATGCGGCCCGCGCCGCGTCCAGGCAGCCAGCGACCGCGGCGAGCAGCGTGTCGGCCCGGAACGGCTTCTGTAGGCTCGCCACCGCGCCGAGCTTGGTCGCCATCCTGAGGAAGTCCGGCTCCGCATGGGCATCCGGCGTGAACGAACGGCCGGAAATGACGACGATCGGAATCGCCGGCTGCAGCGCCCGGATGTGGCGCATCGTCTCCAGGCCGTCCATGCCGGGCATGAAGATGTCGAGAAACAGCAAGTCGAACTGGCTGGCCTCGAACAGCGCAAGTCCCTTGCGGCCATCTCCGGCGATGGTGATGTGATGACCGGCCCTCTCCAGGAGAAGCCGGATCGTCATCTGCACGGCCGGATCGTCATCCACGATCAGGATGTTGGCCACGTCTGGTGTCCTCCCGGGCCGGATGGGGCTTCCCAGCGACCGCAAATCAAACCATCAACTCTGAAATTGTTGCGCGGATTGCATCCGGCCTGCAAGCACTTCGCCATCGATCCGACGATTGCTCGCAAATGGCGAAACGATGCCGCCAACTTATGCACGGTGACGTGCACAAGCACTCGCGACAACCGCGCGCCATAGGCCTAGTCGGTCAAATATTCCGGATAGTGGCTTCGGATCGTGGCGAGCTCGCTCAACGTGCCCGACAGGTGCTTGCGCAGATGCTGTTGCGCAGCATCGGCGTCGCCGGCCTCGATCGCGCGCGTGATCAGCTTGTGGTGGCGGACGATGTTCTGGGCCTTGCCGGGTGAGGGTAGATGCAGCCGGCGCAGCCGGTCGATATGTCCGCTGCGGCTGCGCACCAGCGTCCAGAGTTCCTGCTTGCCGGCCGCGGCATAAAGCTGCGCATGAAAATCATTGTCGCCGGCGATGAAGCTCTCGAAGTCTCCGGCCTTGGCGCATTGCTGCTGGAGCGCGATCGTGTGGTCGAGGCGTATGACCAGCGCTTCGCCGTGCTGCTGCGCGAGCAGACGGACGATTTCGAGCTCCAGCGCCTGGCGCAGGAAATGGGCCTGCTCGGCCCGACCGACATCGACCCGGCTGACGACGGTGGCGTGCTGCGGAAACACGTCGACCAGCCCTTCTTCCTCCAGCCGCATCAAGGCGTCGCGGATCGGCGTCGAGCTGACGCCGAATTGTGCGGCGAGATCCGTGCGCGACAGCGGCGAGCCCGGCGGCAATTCGAGCGCGAGAATGGCGTTGCGCAGCCGCTCGAACACTTGCGGTGCGGCCTGCCTGGCCCGGTCGAGCCGCGCGCCGGGGCGGGCGGCGCCGCGGGGCGCGGGTTGGGCTGGTTCCATGCGAAGAGCTCCGGCCGGCCTTGCCTTCGATACACTAATACATTAGTGCATCAGCGCGATCGCTCGTCAATGGCGGCCGGAGGAAACGAACAACAATGATCAAGCAATTGCAGTGCGGCCTCACGGCCATCGCCCTGATCGCCGCAACGGCGCTGACGGCCTCGCCCGCGACGGCGCAGCAAAAATCCGAGATCTCGCTGTCGCGCCAGCCCGGCATTTTCTACATGCCGAGCCACGTCATGGAAAAACAGAAGCTGATCGAAAAGCATGCAGCCCAGCTCGGGGTGGCGGGTGTCACCACCAAATGGGTCACCTTCTCCGGCGGCGGTGCGCAGACCGATGCGCTGCTCGCGGGCGGCGTCGACATCCTCAACACCGGCACCGGCAATCTGCTGCTGCTGTGGGACCGCACCCGCGGCGGCGTCAAGGGCATCGTCGCGACCTCGGCGCAGCCGATGACGCTGATCAGCCGCGACGCCAACATCAAGTCGATCAGGGATTTCGGCCCCGGCGACAAGATCGCGGTGCCGACCGTCAAAGTCTCGACCCAGGCGATCGTGCTCCAGATCGCCGCCGCCGAGGCCTTTGGCGCCGACCAATGGTCGAAGCTGGACGTCAACACGGTGCAGCTCGGCCATCCCGACGCCTATGCGGCGCTGTCCAACGCCAAGCACGAGGTGCACACCCACTTCTCGATTCCGCCGTTCACGTTCCTCGAGCTGAAGAACGTGCCGGGTGCGCATGTCGTGCTGTCGTCGCCTGACGTGATGGGCGGCCCGCTCAGCCAGGCGCAGTTCTTCACCACCACGAAGTTCGCCGATGCCAACCCGAAAATCATCCAGGCCGTGCGTGATGCGACCAAGGAGGCGCAGGATCTGATCCGTAGCGACACCAAGCAGGCGGTCGAGATCTACAAGGAGATCACCGGCGACAAGACCTCGGTGGAAGAGCTGCTCGATCTGCTCAAGGAGCCTGGCATGATGGAGTGGAATCTCGAACCGCAGGGCACGATGAAATTCGCCGCCCATCTGTTCAAGACGGGCACGCTGAAGACCCAGCCCAAGGCCTGGACCGATTACTATCTGCCCGTCGCCCACGATCTGAAGGGCAACTGATGGCGCTGCTCGACGTCAGCTCCGTGACGCTGCGTTACAAGACCTCCAACGCCGTCGTCACCGCCACGGAAAGGGTGAGCTTCACCGTCGACAAGTCCGACCGCTTCGTGCTGCTCGGGCCGTCCGGCTGCGGCAAGTCGACCCTGCTCAAGGCCGTCGGCGGCTACATGGCGCCGAGCGAAGGTCGCATGACCATCAACGACCGCGAGATCCACGGTCCCGGCGCCGATCGCATGATGATCTTCCAGGAGTCCGACCAGCTGCTGCCCTGGAAGAGCGTGCTGGCCAACGTGATGTTTCCGCTGCTGACCGCGCGAAAATTGTCGCGCAAGGACGCCGAGGTGCGGGCGCGGGCCTATATCGAGAAGGTCGGCCTGACCCGCGTCGTCGATGCCTATCCGCACACGCTCTCCGGCGGCATGAAGCAGCGCGTCGCGATCGCGCGCGGCATGGCAATGGAGCCCGACATCCTGCTGATGGACGAGCCGTTCGCCGCGCTCGACGCGCTCACGCGCCGGACCTGTCAGGACGAGCTGCTCCAGCTCTGGAGCGAGACCAAATTCACCGTGCTGTTCGTGACCCACTCGATTGCGGAAGCGATTCGCATCGGCAACCGCATCCTGCTGCTGTCGCCGCATCCCGGCCGCGTCAAGGCCGAAGTGGTGGACGTCGACAAGGTCTCGAATGACGATGGCAGTGCCGGCCGGCTCGAGAAGGAGATCCACGATCTCCTGTTCGCCGCCGAAGCCACGGCGCATTGAGGGAGCCTATCATGGGCGAAGCCAGGATCCTGCTACGTGAGGCGCCGGTCGCCGCCAGCGCAGCCGAAGTCGAGCGCAAGCTGAGCGTGCCCGAGCTGTTGTGGAACGATGGGTTTGTCCGCAAGACCGTCATCATCCTGTTCCTCGCGGCGGTCTGGGAGGCCTACGGCCTCGCCCTCGACAATCCCCTGCTGTTTCCGACGCTGCACGACACGGTCCTCACGATGTACGATCGCGTCAAGGACGGCACGATTCCCATGCGGGCGTGGGCTTCGCTGAAAGTGCTGTTCATGGGCTATTCGGCCGGCATCGCGCTCGCCGCGATCTTCACCGTGCTCGCGATCTCGACGCGTATCGGCACCGATTTCCTCGAGACTGTGACGGCGATGTTCAATCCGTTGCCGGCGATCGCGCTGTTGCCGCTCGCGTTGATCTGGTTCGGTCTCGGCAACGGCAGTCTGGTGTTTGTGCTGATCCATTCGGTGCTGTGGCCGGTTGCGCTCAACACCCATTCCGGCTTCAAGAGCGTGTCCAACACGCTGCGCATGGTCGGGCGCAATTACGGCCTTCGGGGATTGCCGTACGTCGCGAAAATCCTCATCCCCGCCGCGTTCGGCTCGATCCTGACCGGCCTCAAGATTGGCTGGGCCTTCGCCTGGCGCACGCTGATCGCGGCCGAGTTGGTGTTCGGTGTGTCCTCGGGGCAGGGCGGGCTCGGCTGGTTCATCTTCGAAAACCGCAACCTCCTCGACATACCTGCGGTCTTCGCCGGCCTCTTGACGGTGATCATCATCGGGCTTTTTGTCGAGAACCTGATCTTCCGCGCCATCGAGCGGAACACCGTGCAGAAATGGGGCACCCAATCATGACCAAGAAGAAACTAACGCCCGACCAGCTCCGCAGCGCGCGCTGGTTCGCACCCGACGATCTCCGCTCGTTCGGCCACCGCTCCCGCGCCATGCAGATGGGCTACGCGCCCGAGGAGTGGAAGGACCGCCCGATCATCGCGATCCTCAACACCTGGTCGGACGCGCAGCCCTGCCACATGCACTTCAAGTCGCGCGTCGACGACGTCAAGCGCGGCATCCTGATGGCCGGCGGCCTGCCGCTGGAGCTGCCGGCACTGTCGCTGTCGGAATCGCTGCTCAAGCCGACCACGATGCTCTATCGCAATCTGCTGGCGATGGACGCCGAGGAGCTGCTGCGCAGCCATCCCGTCGACGGCGTGGTGCTGATGGGCGGCTGCGACAAGACCACTCCGGCGCTGCTGCTGGGTGCGACCTCGATGAACATCCCGGCGATCTATCTGCCGGCAGGTCCGATGCTGCGCGGCAATTGGAAGGGCAAGACTCTCGGCTCGGGCTCGGACGGCTGGAAATATTGGGACGAGCGGCGCGCCGGCAAGATCTCCGACAAGGACTGGCTCGATATCGAAGCCGGCATTGCGCGCAGCTACGGCACCTGCATGACCATGGGCACCGCCTCGACCATGACCGCGATTGCCGAGGCGATCGGCATGACGCTGCCGGGCGCGTCCTCGATTCCCGCCGCGGATGCCAACCATATCCGCATGGCCTCCGAATGCGGCCGCCGCATCGTCGAGATGGTCTGGGAAGATCTGACGCCGAAGACGATCCAGACCCGCAAGGCGTTCGAGAACGCGATCGCGGTCGCGATGGCGATGGGCTGTTCGACCAACGCGATCATCCATCTGATCGCGCAGGCCCGCCGCGCCGGTCTCGACATCGGCCTCGACGATTTCGAGATTGCGAGCCGCAAGGTGCCCGTCATCGCCAATGTGCGGCCGAGCGGTGACGCCTATCTGATGGAGGACTTCTTCTACGCCGGAGGCCTGCCGGCGCTGATGGGGCAGATCAAGCCGCACCTGCATCTCGACTGCATCACCGTCACCGGCCAGACGCTGGGCGAGAACATCGCGCACGCCGAGGTCCACAATGACGACGTGATCCGCTCGATCGACAATCCCATCTACAAGGAGGGCGCTCTCGCCGTGCTCAAGGGCAATCTCGCGCCCGACGGCTGCGTCATCAAGCCCTCCGCCTGCGCCCCGCGCTTCCTCAAGCACACCGGGCCCGCGCTGGTGTTCGACGATTATCCCGCGATGAAGAAGGCGGTGGACGATCCCGATCTCGACGTCACCGAGGACCACATTCTCATTTTGCGCAACGCGGGGCCGCAGGGCGGGCCGGGCATGCCGGAATGGGGCATGCTGCCGATCCCGACCAAGCTCGTGAAGCAGGGCGTGCGCGACATGGTGCGGATCTCGGATGCGCGCATGAGCGGCACCAGCTACGGCGCCTGCATTTTGCATGTCGCCCCCGAATCCTATGTCGGCGGGCCGCTGGCGCTGGTGCGGAACGGCGACCGCATCACGCTTGACGTCGCCGCCCGCACCATCGATCTCGATGTGTCCGAGGCCGAGCTCGAAAAGCGCCGTGCCGCCTGGAAGCAGCCCGAGCGCCGCTTCGAGCGCGGCTATGGCTGGATGTTCACCAAGCACATCAAGCAGGCCAATGACGGCTGCGACTTCGACTTCCTCGAGACCGATTTCGGCGCGCCGATCGGCGAGCCCTCGATTTACTGATGACCCTGTCATTCCGGGGCATCGCGAAGCGATGAGCCCGGAATCCATTGGGCCGCAGTCTGTGCCGCCCGATGGATTCCGGGTTCGCGCTACGCGCGCCCCGGAATGACAAAAGAGAGAGTGCCAATGCAATGACCAAGCTTACCGAAGCCACCCGCACCAAACTCAAATCCGTCTCCACCGCCACCGTCGCCACTGCGTTGTTCAAGCGCGGCCTGCGCATCCAGATGATCCAGGATGTGCACCCGCTCAGTGCCGGCCAGCCCACCATGGTCGGTGAAGCCTTCACGCTGCGCTATATGCCGGCCCGCGAGGATCTCAACACCATCGACGTCTTTAGGGATCACTCCCATCCGCAGCGCAAGGCGGTCGAGGATTGCCCGGCGGGCAGCGTGCTGGTGATGGACAGCCGCAAGGACGCGCGCGCTGCTTCCGCCGGTGCGATCCTGGTCACGCGCTTGATGAAGCGCGGTGTCGCCGGGGTCGTCACAGACGGGGGTTTTCGCGACTCGGCCGAGATCGCCAAGCTGGGCATCCCCGCCTACCACCACCGTCCGAGCGCGCCGACCAATTTGACGCTGCATCACGCCATCGAGATCAATGTGCCGATCGGCTGCGGAGACGCGCCGGTGTTTCCCGGCGACGTCATTCTCGGCGACAGTGACGGCGTGATCGTGATTCCCGCGCATCTCACTGAGGAGATCGCCAACGAGACCTTCGAGATGACCGCGTTCGAGGATTTCGTCACCGAGGAAGTCAACAAGGGCCGCGGCATTTTCGGTCTCTATCCGGCGACGGACCCGCAGACGCTGACCGACTTCGCCGCATGGCGGAAGGCGAACGGAAGGTAAAGGCCGACAACTCGTCCCACGATCTCCGTCGTCGTCCTGGCGAATGCCAGGACCCATTACCCCAGGGAGTAATTTGGCGAAGACCCGGAGTCGTCGTGCTTTCGCGCGGTACTGATGCCGAGCTTTATCGGATAGATCACGCGGTATGGGTCCTGGCTTTCGCCAGGACGACCCGGGAGAGCGTGGCCTACACCCCCGCCTCCGCCATCCCCGCCGCCCACAGCGCGAACGCATAGACGATCGCGACTTCATCCAGCCGGTTGAAGCGACCCGAGGCGCCGCCATGGCCGGCGCCCATGTTGGTGCGGAGCAGGACCGGGCCGCCGCCGCTCATGGTCGCGCGCAGGCGCGCGATCCATTTGGCGGGCTCCCAATAGGTGACGCGCGGATCGGTCAAGCCCCCCATCGCCAGGATCGCGGGATAGTCTTTCGCCGCGACGTTGTCGTAGGGCGAATACGACAGGATGGTGCGGAAATCCGTCTCGCTTTCGATCGGGTTGCCCCATTCCGGCCATTCCGGCGGCGTCAGCGGCAGCGTGTCGTCGAGCATGGTGTTGAGCACGTCGACGAACGGCACTTCGGCGACGATGCCGGCGAACAATTCGCCGGCGCGGTTGGCGACCGCGCCCATCAGCATGCCGCCGGCCGAGCCGCCGTGGCCGACGATGCGCTTCGCACTGGTGTACTTCGCATCGATCAGCGCGCGTGCGCTGGCGGCAAAATCGTCGAACGAATTCGTCTTCTTCTCGCGCTTGCCGTCGAGATACCAGCCCCAGCCCTTGTCGGCGCCGCCGCGGATATGGGCGATGGCATAGACGAAGCCGCGATCGACCAGCGACAGCCGGTTGGCGCTGAACGAAGCCGGCATCGCCATGCCGTAGGAGCCGTAGCCGTAAAGCAGCAGCGGCGCCGCGCCGTCGAGCGTGAGCCCGCGGCGATGGAGGATCGACACCGGCACCTCTGCGCCGTCATGCGCCTTCGCCATGATCCGCGTGGTGACGTAGTCGGCCGCATTGTGGCCGGACGGAATCTCCTGCCGCTTGCGCAGGGTGCGCGTCCGCTTGACCATGTCGTAATCATAGACTTCCGACGGCGTCGTCATCGACGAATAGGCGAAACGCAAATTCGTCGTCTCGAATTCATAGGAGCCCATCGTATCCAGCGAATAGGCCGCCTCGTCGAACGCGATGGCGTGCTCCTCCTTGGTCGCGAGGTCGCGGATGACGATCGACGGCAGCGCATTGGCGCGTTCCAGCCGCACCATATGGCCGGCATAGAGATCGAGATCGATGATGTAGATGCCGGGACGATACGGGATCAGATCGCGCCAGTTCTTGCGCTCGGGTGAGGCGAGCGGTGCGGTAACGATCTTGAAATCGATGGCGTCGTCGGCGTTGGTAAGGATGAACAGTTCGTCGCCACGGTCGGCCAGCGAATATTGCACGCCTTCCTCGCGCGCCGCGACGAGGCGCGGTGGTGCCTCGGGATGGGCGAGATCGATCAGCCGCTGCTCAGAGGTCTCGTGGTCGCCGCCCGCGATCACGCAGAAGCGGCCGCTGGTGCTCTCGTGCAGATGGGTGAACCAGCCGGAATCCTGCTCTTCGTAAACCAGCGTGTCGTCGGCCTGCCCGGTGCCGAGCTTGTGCCGCCACACCTGCATCGGGCGATGATTGTCGTCGAGCTTCACGTAGAAGAACGACGTGGCGTCCTTGCTCCAGACCACGCCGCCGTCGGTCTCCTCGACGACGTCGTCAAGGTCGTTTCCGGTCGCCCAGTCGCGCACGCGGATGGAGAAATACTCCGAGCCTTTGGTGTCGGCGCTCCAGGCCTGCAGCCTGTGGTCGTTCGAGTGCCGGCTGCCGCCGAATTTGAAATAGGTATGGTCCTTGGCGAGCGCGTCGCCGTCGAGCACGATGTGGCCCTCGCCGCCATCGCGCGGCATGCGGCCGAACAGCTCGTGCTGGCCGCCTTCGCGGAACTTGCGGAAATAGGCGAAGGGACCATCCGGCGACGGTACGCTGGAATCGTCCTCCTTGATCCGCCCCCGCATCTCGCGCACCAGCGTCTTCTGGAGGGCTGCGGTATGGCCGAGCAGGCTCTCGGTGTAGCCATTTTCTGCGTCGAGATAATTGCGGATGTCGGGATCGAGCACCGCGGGGTCGCGCAGCACCTCCTGCCATTTCTCGTCCTTCAACCAGGCATAGTCATCGGTCACGGTGATCCCATGCCGCGTGAATGAATGCGGCCGGCGCGGCGCGACGGGAGGCTGGGAAGGTGTTTTGGCTTGTGTCACTCGATCCTCACTCAGATGCGCCGGCGTTCTTTCACCTCTCCCCGCAGGCGGGAAAGGGGAAAAGATGTGTCCCACCTTATATCGTCCCGATTTCATGAATTGCCAGCGCCACTGCGCCAGTCGCCGGGTTGTTGATCGGTCCCTTCTATGCTTTAGGCTCCCTATCCCCGCCGCCGGTCCAGCCTGATGCTGTTCAATTCCTACCCGTTCATCCTGCTGTTCCTGCCGGCCGCGCTGGCGGGCTATTTCTGGCTGGGGCGGCGCAGCAATCTCGCCCCGGTGATCTGGCTGGCGGCGGCCTCGCTCGCCTTCTATGCCATCGGCAATTGGCAGTTCGTCGCCCTGTTGCTGATCTCGATCGCCTTCAACTATGGCATAGGCCACCTCCTCATCGTGGCGAAGCTTGCTCCGTCGCAACGAAAGGCCGCACTTGCCCTCGGGGTCGTCGGCGATCTCTTCGTGCTCGGCGTCTTCAAATATGCCGGCTTCGTCGCCGAGAACGTCAATGCGTTGGGCGGCACCCACTTTGCGGTCCACATCCTGCTGCCGGTCGGCATCTCCTTCTACACCTTTACCCAGATCGCGTTCCTGGTTGACGCCTGGCGCGGGCAGGTCGCGGCCTACGCGCTGCCGCACTACGCGCTGTTCGTGACATACTTTCCGCATCTGATCGCGGGGCCGATCCTTCACCACAAGGACATGATCCCGCAATTCGAACGGGAGGAAACCAAGCATCCGCATGCGCATCTGATCCTGTGCGGAATCATCATCTTCGCAATCGGCCTGTTCAAGAAGACATGCCTCGCCGACGGCGTCCAGCCGCTGGTCGCGCTCGCCTTCGAGGCGCGCGCGCCGAGTTTTGACCAGGCATGGCTCGGTGCACTCGCCTACACCTTTCAGCTCTATTTCGACTTCTCCGGCTATTCCGACATGGCGATCGGGATCTCGCTGATGTTCGGCATCTTCTTACCCGTAAATTTCAACTCGCCCAACAAGGCCAGCAGCATCGTCGAGTTCTGGCGGCGCTGGCACATGACGCTGTCGCACTTCCTGCGCGACTATCTCTACATTCCGCTCGGAGGTAACCGTCGCGGCCGCGTGCTCCGTTATGTCAATTTGATGCTCACGATGCTGCTCGGCGGGCTCTGGCATGGCGCGGCCTGGACTTTTGTCATTTGGGGCGCACTGCATGGCGCCTATCTCTGCATCAATCACGCCTTCAACGCGCTGGTGCCGAATGTTCCGAAGTTGCTGGCGCGCCCAACCCGCGTCGCCGGGGCCGTGCTGACATTCCTCGCCGTCGTTGTCGCCTGGGTATTCTTCCGTGCCGAACGGGTCGATTGGGCCATGCGGATTCTGAATGCCATGGCTGATCCCTCGAACATCGTGTTCGGCCGCGAAGAGATCGCGGCGTCGGTGATGGTCGCAATTTATGCCGCGCTGGTGTGGCTGGCGCCGAACACGCAAGGTATCATGGGGTACGACCACGCCAATCGCAGGGTGGGCGACGGCCTGATGGCCGGACGGATGCGGCCGCTGGTCCTCTATGGCGCGTCGCTGGTGCTTGCGTTTGGGATTTTGGGTATCCAGAGCCACAGCGAATTCATCTATTTCCGGTTCTGATGCGAGGCGCGTTCACACATCCAGGGCGACTTCTCCTCGCGAGCATCGCGTGCGTGCTCGGCGCGGCTGCGCTCACCTATGTCGTCGATCCCCTGCAGCTGTTTCGCCCCTCGCGCCTCGTCGCGCCGTTCTATTCCGATGACACGCGCGTGCAGAATGCCGGTCTGATCCGCAGCCAGTCGTTCGACACCGCCTTCATGGGCACCTCGCTGGCGATCCATTTCCGCCAGAGCGACATCGACCATGCGCTTGGCGTGCACTCGCTCAAGCTGGCGATGACCGGATCCAATTCGCGCCAGCAGGGTTTTGTGCTCGAGCAGGCCATCGATCGCGGCGCAAAGCGCGTGATCTGGCAGATGGATGATTTCATCTTTGTCGATGCGGCCGACATCGAGACCGATCCTTATCTCTCTGCCGATCTCTATCGCGGAACAGCAAAAGGCATCGCGTCGTATCTGTTCAGCGCGGCGATGGCGAAGGAATCCCTGTTCGCATTGCTGCGGTCGGTTCCGCCGCTGCGGCAGCCGCTGACCCGGGCCGCGCCTTTTCTGCCCGTCAAGTTTGCGCTGTCCGATGTCGACGACATCTATGCGCTGCCGCGGGATGTCGACGTCGCGCGCGCCTATAATGCGAAAAGGACGCTCGCGGCCTTCGCCTATATCACCGATCCCGTACGCAGCCGCTTTCTCGGCGAAGGCTATGGTTACGAGGCCATGGTGCGGCATTTCGAGCGTGACGCCGCCGGCCTGATTGCGCGCCATGCTGACGTGACCTTCGACATCTACTTCCCGCCCTATTCGATCCTGCAATTCGTCGCGATGCGCGACGCTTCGCCTGCGACGCTGAAGATCGTCACCGACCTCACGGCCGTCATTGCGCAACGCCTGACGCAGCTTCCCAATGTGCGCCTGTACGATTTCCGGGCGATCAAGGACGTGACCCACGATCTCGACAATTACGGCGACGTCATCCACCATTCGCCGGTGGTGGATGCGAAGGTGCTGTCGTGGCTGGCGCGTGGAGAATATCGGGTCGACCCGAAGGCGCCGCTTGCGTCGCTGAATGAACTGAGGGCGCAGGTCGAGGCCTATCGCGTGCCGCCGCTGCCGTAGCCCGCATGAGCGAAGCGACATGCGGGGCCTCACGCAAGAATCCCGGGTGTCGCTTCGCTCACCCGGGCTACTAGATTGCTCCCGCAAGGGGAGAAGGAAAAAAGACGCCTACACCGCCACCTCTTCGCCGAGATACGCGACCGCTGCCTCAAGCCCGCCCTTGCCGTGCGGGATCTTCAGCGCGTTCAGCCCGACCTCGATCACCCCCAACGTGCCGAGCAGCATAGGGGCGTTGACGTGGCCCATATGGGCGATGCGGAAGGCTTGTCCCGAGAGATCACCGATGCCGGTGCCGAGCACGACGCCGCACTTCTCCTTGCAATAGCGTTGCAGGATTGCCGGATCGTGGCCGTTGCTCATGGTCACCGTGGTCACGGTGTTGGAACGTTCGCTGGCTTCCGCGATGTTGAAGCCGAGCACCTGGCCTTCCGACCACGCGCCGACGGCGCGGCGCGCGGCTTCGCCGAGCAGGCTGTGGCGGCGGAAGGCGTTCTCCAGCCCCTCCTCGTGCAGCAGGTCGATCGCCTGGCGCAGCGCGAACAGCAGATGCACCGGCGCGGTGCCGGCATATTTGCGATAATGTTCGCTGCCTTCGCGCTCGCTCCAGCTCCAATAGGGCGTGCTCATGTTGGCGGTCTTCTGGACCTCGAGCGCACGCGCGTTGGCCGCGACAAAGCCGAGGCCGGGCGGCGTCATCAGGCCCTTTTGTGAGCCCGACATCGCGACGTCGATGCCCCATTTGTCCATCTCGAACGGCATGCAGCCGAGCGAGGCGACGGTGTCGACCATGTACAGCGCCGGGTGGCCGCTCGCCTTGATCGCCTTGCCGATCGCCTCGATGTCGTTCTGCACGCCTGAGGCCGTGTCGACCTGGACGACGACAACGGCCTTGATCGTATGCTCCTTGTCGCGGCGCAGGCGCTCCTCGACCTCGTGCGGCCGCACCGCGCGGCGCCAGTCGCCCTTGAGCACCTCGACCTCGGCCCCCATCAGGGACGCGGCATTGCCCCAGCCGATCGCGAACCGCCCGCTTTCGAGCACCAGCACCTTGTCGCCGCGCGACAGCACGTTGCTCAGCGCCGCTTCCCAGGCGCCATGTCCGTTGGCGATGTAGATGTAGGACTTGCCCTTGGTGGCGAACAGTTTCGAGATGTCGCTGAGCAGGCTCTCGGTCAGATCGGTCATCTGCTTGGAGTAGATGTCGATCGCCGGACGATGCATCGCCCGCAGCACCTCGTCGGGCATATTGGTGGGCCCGGGAATGGCCAGAAATTCCCGGCCCGCGCGAACGGTCATTGCTGTTGGTCCTTGTTGCCTGAGAACAGGATGGTGGGTCGCTGATTCACACTTTTACGCGGCGCTGCGGTGCAAGAAAAGGCCGGAAAACGCAGGTCTGAAGTGGGTTATCTCTTAGTCTCGCGGCAGCCCGCATCTTCGGCTTCCTCCACCGAGCAGAACCAGCGCGTGCCCTTGCTGATCTTCATCTTGATCTGCGCATACCAGCGGCTGGTCGGCCGGTGATAGATGCATTCGCCGGCGGAGTTGACGTTGCCCTTGATGGTGCAGTCCGGCGAGGGCGCGATGGGCCCCGACGCTGAAGCGAGCAGGATCGCATGCGCGCCGTCGGGCGGCTTGGTGGCGCCGAGGATGGTGGTCTTCTTGTTGCGCACGCGCCAGTCCCAGGGCGCGATGAAGGCGCCCTGCCACATGCCGGCCTTGGCCTCCCGCGCGGCCTTCTCGTCCGCCTCGTAGTCGTGCGACATGCGGGTGTAGGCCAGCGCCCAGCCTGTGCGCACCAGCCATTTCTGGATATCTTCGCCGCCGACGTCGCAGCGCGCCACGGTGCGGCCGCGCCGGTCGATCGACCTCGCATGGCAGACCCAGCTCTTGCCGTCGGCGTATTTGGCGAGCTCGTCACGGGCCGCGATGCCGCAGGTCCAGCGCTCGCCCTTGTTGTTGAGGCAGAGCTGGTCGACCGCGGGCGCGTCGATGCCGCCGAGCCTGATTCGCGTGTTGCCGATCACCACGGCGTCGCCGGCGCGAACCTTCGCGGTGCCGGTGATGTCGGCGGCCTCAGCCGGCGACAGCAAGCCGGGCAAGGACAAGCCAAGCAATGACAGCGCAATCAGGAATTTTCGCAACATGCCGGTCCGCGTGTGATGAAAATTGCGATAGACCTCGCAATTGTGGTCGGCTTTTGTCCGCCCGGCCAGCTTATGCCTGGCAGTTGGGCTTTCAACTTACTGTCATCGGACGAAGTTTAGTAGGGGTGGGTTAGCCGAAGGCGTAACCCACCTCTTTCGTCTCCACGGCGGCAGAAGTGGTGGGTTACGCTTCGCTTACCCGCCCTACGAACCTATCCCCGCGACATCGCCCGCTTGGCCACCGCCAGCCCCATCAGCACGAACGCCGACGTGACCTCCGGACCGCCGACCAAAATCCGCGTCGGCGTCTTCATCTTGTTCCATTCATAGGCGCGGAACGGGCCGCGGCGGCCGCCTTCGCCGAGGCTCGCGACGATCACGTTCAGCGCCGGCGCAAAGGCGCGCGGGTCGGCGCCGAGATGGCCGAGCGCGATCAGCGCGAGCGCTGCGTCGAACACGTTCATTTCGGCGGCCATCAGCTCGCCCTTGACGTAAGACAGCACGCGGTGGCGGATGAAATCGAAATCGCCGTCGGGATCGATGATCGCCTGCGCCGCCAGCGGCAGCGCCAGGAAGGCGGCGTAGCAGCGGCCGAAATAGGCGCTGTAGAGCTCCGGCAGATAATAGATGTGCGAGCGCGGATTGGCGAAGGCGCCGCTCGCCGCCAGCCGCTTCTGGAAGCCGAGGATGCGATGCACGGTGGCAAGCCGCGCCGGCGTCTCCAATACTTTCCAGCGCGCGAGGTTGCGAAAGCTGACCTCGAGAATGTCGAGATTGAGCGTCGGATCGAGATCGTTGCCGTAGGGCCGCTCGCCCTTGAGGTTATCGATCCAGGTCGCAACCCCGCCCTCATAGTCGATATTGTCGTTGAGCGGCACGGTCACGCGCGGCTCGTTGACGCCCGCGCGCACCTGATAGCCGGCATAGAAATCCAGCAGCGGCTGGTCGAGGATCGGATCAGTGCAGCCGGCCTGCGTCGCCGCGGAGATCGAGCACGCCGTGGTGTCGCAATCCGGCACGTAGACGCCGAAACCGAGATCCTGCTTGATCTGGGCGAAGTAGCGGGAGAAGCGCGGATGCGGTGCAGGCGCGAGCGCGGTGATGACGTTGAACCGCGCGCCGTCGATGCCCTCGACCTCTTCGCGGCTGATGTTGACGCAGAAATCGACCATATCCGCGACCGCGCGCTCCGCCGCCATCTTGTCGGCGGACGAGGCCAGCCCGGTCTCGACGTAACTCAACAGCGCCTCGATGAAGAACGCGTCGTAATAGGCCGAGCGGTGGCGGATCTGCACCGGCTCCCACATCGGTTCGGCAATCCCTCGCCAGGGCGGATTGACGACTGCGCGCGCCGGCGATCGCGCGATGAAGACACGGGCGAGGTTGAACAGCAGTGAGGAGTTCTTGTAGCCGCGCGCGTTGAGACCCGTGAGCGCCATGGTCAGTTCGCGGCCGCGGAAATCGGGATCGCCGATCAGATTGAACGCGGCGTAGGTCGGCAGAAAGCCATTCTTGCGGTACGAGCCCAGCAGATGCTGCGCGCAGTCGCGGATCACGGCGTCGATCTGCGATTGTTGCGGCATGGCGCCGGTGAACACGGCCGGCGGCGGCTTGGGATGATCCAGCGCGATGCTGTCGACGAGATCGGCAACGGGCTGGCCGACCGCCGCCCAATCGGGCTCGGCCTCGTCGCGAGCGCGAACCAGCGCCTGGCGCAGCCGGGCCAGTTTGCCTTCGTCGCGCAGCTCGGGCAGTCCGGCCCGGCGGAGCAGCACCCGCAATGCCGGATTGCCGAGCGCGGTCTTGTAGAACTTGGCCAGATGCGGATCGCCGCTGGCCGCAACGGACAGTACGGGATCGCAGACGTCGTAAAGCGAGGGGCCGTCCTTCCGCGCCGTCAGCGCCCGGCAGGCGGCGCCGGCAAAATATTGAAAGCTCATGAAATACCTGGTCGCGGGAATTGGCCGGGGGGCCGGCCGGCACGCTCCCAGCCGCGCGCCACCCCCTGCAAGTCGTTGAAAAAGCTACCCGGATTCGCAGGAAATACAAATGTGATGACAGTCACAGAAAAAGCCGGCACGAAGCCTGCATAATTGGGCTCCGGTAGGTTACGGGGACGCAAAAAAATCACACTTTGGGCGGTGCAAATTAACTCATGTTTCCAGATGCTTAGCTCAAATTTTCGGCGATCTATTGCCGGGGAGGCGATATCCGGTTAAGGCTTTGTTTGGTGCGGCGCCGCAAATTGCGCGCAATTCGGGGGCACACCCCCGGCCAATCCCTCAAACCCAAAGACGCTATCGCGCTACTCAAACAGTGTGCGCGTGCTTGGCTGGTCTTTGGCACTGACAGGAATGACGCGAGATGAATGTAACGCAGCTCGACATTTCCCGACGCACGATCGCGGTGGCCGCAGCCCTCATCGGCACGGTGTCGCTCGTGATCGGCGCCCATGCTGCCCTCAACATGCGGGCGCTCGATGCCGCCAAGGCCATTTCGACCGACCAGGTCACCGGCTCGATCGGCCAGGCCTCGCGTCTCGCCCTCGTCATCGGCAATGGGCACTACCCCGACGCCAACGCGCCGCTGACCCAGTCGATCAACGACGCCCGTGCGCTGTCCTCGTCGCTGCGCAAGAACGGTTTTGACGTCGACATGGTGGAAGACGCGACCAAGGACGACATGGTCCGCGCCGTCAATCGCCTGAAGTCCCGGATCAAGCGCGACACCGTCGTCATGCTGTTCTTCGGCGGCTACGGCGTGCAGGCCGGCCGCGAGAGCTACATGCTGCCGGTCGATGCCGCGATCTGGAAGGAAAACGACGTCCGCCGTCAGGGCGTCTCCATCGAGGGCGTGCTCGACATGATGAAGGAGCAGGGCGCCAAGGCCAAGCTCGTCGTAGTCGACGCCTCCCGCCGCAATCCCTATGAGCGCCGCTTCCGCTCCTACAGCCACGGCCTCGCGCCGATCAGCGCGACCGACAATGCGCTGATCCTCTCCTCGGCTTCGCCGGGCAAGGTCGTCGACGACGGCAAGGGCGAGCACAGCGTGCTGGTCAGCGAGTTCCTCAACAACCTCAATGCGCAGGGCAGCGCCGAGAGCGTCTTCAACAAGACCCGCGTTGCGATCTCCCGCGCCAGCGAAGGCGACCAGGTCCCGTCCGTCTCCTCCTCGCTGCTCGAGGACGTCCATTTCGGCGAAGCCGGCGGCTAGCTTTCTTAGGTTCTGCGAAGTCTCGTGCCCCGGACGCGGCGCATCATGCAATGATGCGACGCTGAGCCGGGGCCCAGTTTTTTAGGTTGTCGCTTGGACGGGAGATGGGTCCCGGCTCTGCGCGGCAGCGTTATACGCTGTAGCGCGTCCGGGACACGAGCCAACCCTACTTCGCCGCTTCCGCGGCCATCACGGTGCGCACCGGATCGCCTTCGCGCAGCAGCGCGCCCGCGCGGGCGACGACGATGTCGCCTTCGTTGAGGCCGTCGCGAATCTCGATATTGCCGCCCGACATCAGTCCGACCTCGACGCGCTTGGTCTCGACGCGGTTGCGGCGGATCACCTGCACGACGGTGCCGGCGGAGGAATACTGCACCGATGTCAGCGGCACCGCGACGTTGCAGCTCTGGCCCGACTTGATCAGCGCACGGCCGCTCGCATTCAGCAACAGGCTTTTCTGCGAGGAGATGCCGATATAGACCATGCCCTGCTGGATGTTCGGCTCGACCGTCGGGCCGATGCGGCGCACCTTGCCGTCGATATCGCCGGCGCCGGCGATGCGCACGCTCGCCACCTGGTTGACCGCGAGCTTGCGCATATCGCTGGTCGCGACGAGGGCGACCAGATCGTACTCGCTGCGCGCCACGATCGTGAACAGCGCCTCGCCCTTGGCGGAGGCGAGGTTGCCGATCTGCGCGGTCGACGTTGCGATCACGCCTGCCACGGGGGCGGTGACCTGAAGCGTGCCGCCCTCGGGCAGCGCCAGCCGCGCCAGCACCTGGCCTGCGGTGGTGGTGTCGCCGGCTTCCGCCAGCACCTCCGTCACCTTCAGGCCGGGCCGCTCCGGCCGCACCGAGCTTGCCTCGCGCGCGATGATGGTGCCGGTGCCCTCGACGATGTCGGAGAAACAGGATTTTGCGACCTTCAGCACCGTGACCGCCGGGCCCTTGGGCGCGTCGTCATCGGCGGCGGCAGCGGGCTGGGCCGACAGCAACAGCAGTCCGGTGAGCGCAACGAGATGTCTGGAAACAGAACGCGCAGGCAATGAACGCATGGGTCATTCCGGTTGGGGCCTTGACGGCCTCATCGTTAGCAGAAGCGATCGCGGCGGACCATGGGCCGGCCGAATGAGAATGCCGCAGCCGCACGGGCGGCGTGATGCCGCCCGTTGAATTAGTCACCGCACAAGCAAAGAGGTTCGCCGGTGGTCGCCGCCAAGAGTTTCGTCATGCCCGGGCTTGTCCCGGGCATCCACGTTCTTTGTGCCGCGGAGCTGGACGTGGATGGCCGGGACAAGCCCGGCCATGACGGCGAGGAAGCTGACAGAGCCCCTCACGGCAGGCTCAAGAACTCCACCCAGTTCGGCTTCTTGCCGGTGGCGTAGGACTTCAGCTTGGCGAGCGCGCCGCTGCTCTGGTCGATGGCATAGACCGTCATGCTGTCGGAGAGCTCGCCGACCGCGGCAAGGTAGCGCCCGCCGGGATCGATGTGGAAGCCGCGTGGCTGCTTCTCGGTCGGCACGCTGCCGATCGTGGTCAGCTTGCCGCTGGTTGCATCGACCTTGTAGGCGGTGAGCGTGCTGGTGGTGCGCTCGGAGGCGTAGAGGAAACGGCCGTCGGGAGTGACGTGGATGTCGGCGGCCCAGGGCTTCCCGGTAAATCCTTCCGGCAGCGCGCTGGTACGCTGGATCTCGTCCCATGCGCCGCCCTTGGCCTCATAGGCGAACGCCGCGACGTCGCCGTTCAGTTCGTGCAGGAGATAGACGAACTTGCCGTTGGGGTGGAATACGAAATGCCGCGGCCCCGATTTCTCCGGCACCTTGTGGGCCGGCGGATCGCTCGGCGTGAGCGTGCCGGTCGTGGCGTCGAACGCGAAGGCCAGGATCTGGTCGGAGCCGAGATTGGTCGCGAACGCGAAGCGGTTGTCGGGCGAGGGCAGGAAGGCGTGCGCGTTCAGCCCGGTCGGGATCACCTGCTTCGGCTCGCCCGCGACGCCGTTGGCGAGCAGCGGATTCAGCGCGACCTTGTTGCCGCCATAGGAGGCGCTGAACAGGAATTTGCCGCCGCGGTCGATGGCGATGTTGGCCATGCTGTCGGCGAGCGGGCCGTTGCCGATATGGCTGAGCTGGCCGGTCTTGGGATCGATCGCAAAGCTCACCGCGAGAAACGGCTGCGAGCGGACCCCGGCGATCAGCACGCGATGATCGGGCGTGATCGCGAGCGGCGTCGAGGAGCCGGGCTTTTCGACGCCGGTGAAGGCGGCCGTCTGCACGGGCGTCATCTCGCCGCTCTCGGCCATCTTGAACACGCTGATGTCGTTGCTGTCGGCGTTGCCGACATAGGCGAAGGTCTCGGCCATGCCGGCGCGGACTCCAGAAATGAGAGTGAGGAAAGCAAGCGTGGTGGCGATCGCGGCGCGGGGTACGCCGGATCTGTTACGTCGGGTCGGTCTCAACATGGGGTCCTCCTGGATGCCGGTGCGGCATTTGTCGTTTTGCCGGCGAGGATAGCGGCAGCCGCCCCGCTGCACCAAATTCCAATTGGGATCGATCGATGCCGAAATGGTATCGGTGGGAGACCTACCGTATCGCCGCTGTGCGGGAGGGCAGATGGGGCCCGGGCGGGGTGTGGGGCGGCCCGAGCACGGTCCACACGGTGACCGCGAGCAGCGCGCAGGTCAGGATCGTCCAGGCGACGAGTGGTTTCCGCATCAGGCCGAATCCGTCAGTCATATGAATGAGAATGCTCCCGGAGGCGGGCCTGGCGATCGTGCACTGCAAATCGCGGCGATCCTATGAACTCGTTCACAGGCGAACCGAACCAATGCCGCGCGAGCGCATTGAACCGGCATGCCCCGTGAAAACGATCTTGAAGGTAAGCCCGACATGGGCGGCAAGCATGGCGGTCAGGCCGGCCAGCCCAAGTCGCCGCCGCGCCCGCGTCAGGGCGAGCGCGATGAGGACGTCGTGGCAAAGCGCCACACCGGCCAAACCGATCCCGACTCCGCGCCGACCAAACCAAAATAGCACCTCGCCCGCGCCGCCCGCGCACCGGGAACGGCAGCCTCGCCTTGCCGTTACCCTGATCCCGCGGGCGGAGCAGATCGAAACGGAGGCTGGCACGTGTTTTGGATTTATTGGGACACCGCCTGGTCGCTGATCATCAGCGGCATCATGTTCGCCACCATCGTCGCGCATCCCGACGCCGAGTTCGTCGAGATCCACGCGGCCAACCAGTCGAAGTGACCCGCAACTCCGATCAGCCGCCCATGCTGCGCCGCGCCCTGGACACCGGAATTCATAATCTCAGGTCATGCTGCCGGGCATGAAGCAGCGGATCATGGCGCGGCCGTTGATGTAATACGGCCAGACCATGGTGCGGCCGGCGCGGTTCGGCTCGGTGATGACCGTGTCGTCGGGCACCTCGATCCAGTCGCCCAGAAGTCGGACGCGATAATGTCCGTTGCTGGTGTCCCAGTCGACATCGTCCAGCGCCGTGCCGTCGGCGTCGGCACAGCAGGGGCCGCCGCCCTTGCTGCGCAGACTCTCGAACCAGCCCTTGAGGGGAGAGTTCGCGTAGCGACCGTCGTCGCGGGCCTGCACGGATGGGCCGATCATGGCGGCAACCGCTACAAGAGCAACCAACCGGGAAATCGAGTTTGGCATATCGCTTGGCTCATGTTTTACGCACGCGCGAACGCGCGGGCAAAATGGCTTGCCACGCGCGTGATGCATGCTGCCTGGTGCTCGCCGGCCGGAGTTCCAGCCGTCGAGCAGAGCGATAATCGCGAGCCGTGAGGTTTGATCCTATTTTCTTGGGACACGAATTCAGGTGGCGCGACCACTGATCGTCACCATGGCATCGCGGCGAAGGAGCCGGCCTCAGGCCGCCACTGCCTGTGCCAGCAACAGCTGCTTCAGTTTCGCCGCCGGCACCGCAGGGCTGAACAGCCAGCCCTGCATCTGGCTGCATCCGAGCTGGAGCAGCACCGCGCGCTGGGCTTCGGTCTCGACGCCTTCCGCGGTCGTCGCCATGTGGCGGGCGGCGGCCATGTGCACCACCGCCTGCACGATCGGCGAGGAATCTTCCGACTGACCGATGTCGCTGATGAAGCTGCGGTCGATCTTGATCTTGTCGAACGGGAAGCGATGCAAATAGCTCAGCGACGAATAGCCGGTGCCGAAATCGTCGAGCGCGATGCGCACCCCGAGTTCGCGCAGCTGCTGCAGGATCGTCAGCGCCTCCTGGTCGTCGCGGATCAGGACGGTCTCGGTGATCTCGAGCTCGAGCCGTCCGGGCGCGAGACCCGACTCGGCGAGGGCGGCTGCGACCTTCAGCGCCAATGTTCGCGAGCGGAACTGCACCGGTGAGACGTTGACCGCGATGTTGATCTGGCCGGGCCAACTGGCGGCCTCGAGGCAGGCCTGCCTCAGCACCCATTCGCCGATCTCGCCGATCAATCCGGTCTCTTCCGCAACCGGGATGAAATCGGCGGGCGACACCATGCCGCGCTCCGGATGGTGCCAGCGCAGCAGGGCTTCGCAGCCGGTGACGACATTGGCCGCGAGATCGACCAGCGGCTGGTAGTGCACCTCGAACTCGCCGCGGGCCAGCGCCTGCCGCAGATCGGACTCGAGCTGGCGGCGCAGCCGCGCCTTGGCGTCGTATTCGGGCGAGAAAACGCGGAAGGTGCGGCGGCCCTCGGATTTCGCTGCATACATTGCGAGATCGGCGCGCTTGAGCAGATCGTCGAGATTGTCGCCGTGGTCGGGTGCGATCGCAATGCCGATGCTGGCATCGGTCGGGATTTCCTGGCCGTTGCAGTCCACGGGCGCGCGCAGTGCTTTCAGGATTTGTTCGGCGAGGGCCGTCAGCTCGGCCTCGTCGCGTGTGCCGGCCTTGACGATGGCGAATTCGTCGCCGCCCAACCGTGCGACCATGTCGTTGCCGCTGATGCAGGCGCGCAGGCGGTTCGCGATCTGGCGCAGCAGCTCGTCGCCGACCTCGTGTCCCAGCGAATCGTTGACGCCCTTGAACTCGTCGACGTCGATATAGAGGATCGCGAACGGCTTGCCTTGGGCAAGCTCCGCGACGCGCCGCTCCAGATGGCCGCGCATCAGCACGCGGTTGGGCAGGTCGGTCAGCGCGTCGTAATGCGCCATATGGGCGATGCGCTCGTCGGCGCGGATGCGCTCGGTGACGTCGTCATGGGTCGCGAGCCAGCCGCCGGCGGCACCGGGTTGATTCTTGATCTCGATCAGGCGGCCATCGGAGGTCTCGACGATCGTGCTCTGCGTCTGCCCGGCATTGCCCAAGATGCCGTCGCAATAGGAATCGACGTCGCCGTGGAACGAACCCGTGTCGTGGCGATGCTGGATCACGTCGCGGAAATATGCGCCGGGCTTCACAACGTCGGCCGACAGTCCGTACATCTCGATGTAGCGCCGGTTGCAGACGATCAGCCGCTCGTCCCGGTCGAACATCAGGAGACCCTGCGTCATCGTGTTCATCGCGGTGTCGAGCTGGTGCTTCTCCACGGCGAGCCGGCGGGTCATCTGGCGGAAGATCAAATACAGCGTGAGCACGAGCAGGCCGATCGACAGCACGGCGACGGCCACGAAGAACTTGGTTTGCGTGTGCCATGTCGCCAGCGTCGCATCCAGCGACTTGGTCGCGACCACGACCAGCGGCTCGCCGGTCAGGAGGCGTGCGGCGACGATGCGATCCTTGCCGTCGATCGGGCTTGCGAGCTGCATCGTGACGAAGGTGCGCTCGAACACCGCCATCTGCTCGGGCCTGCCGTTGCGGAAATTCTGCCCGATCAGCGCCTCCACATGCGGAACGCGCGCGAGCAACTGGCCGTTCTGGTGGTGCATCGCGATCGAGGATTCCTCGCCGAGCCCGCTCGAGGCGAAGAAGGATTCGAGCTGGTCCGGCGTGATCGCACGCGAGACCAGCCCGAGGAATTCGCCGTGAGGACCGGAGACGCGGCGCGCGAACACGATCGCCGGTCCGCTGCCCAACCGTCCGGGCACCACCTCCACCTCCTCCTGCGAAGCCGGATCGTTCTTGAGGCGATTGAAATAGCCGCGGTCGGCGACCGAGACATCGGCGACCGGCCAGCGCCGCGACGAGTTGATCAGCACGCCCCTGGCATCGAACACGTTGGCGCCGGCGACGTCCGACCAGCCGCTGGCCTTGGCGCGCAGCACCTCGTGCACGGCGAGCGTGCCCATCTCGCTACGGAAGACGTCGGCGGATTCGATGCCGTGGCTTTCGAGTTCGGCGATGATGCTCTTCTGCAGCACCGCGAAGTCCTCGAACTCGCGGTCGAAATGGCGGGCAAGCAACCGGACCGCGCTCTCCAGGCTGTCGCGGCCGCTTTCGATCGCGTTCTGCCGGAAGCGGTCGACAGTGAGCGCGGTGCCGATCGCCATTGCGGCCATCAGCACGAAGCCCCCTGCGATCAGCCATGTCAGCGGCGCGCCGCGCCAACGGCGCAGCAACACGCGCATGCGCGCGCTCCATCGGATCGATGTGCCCATGCAGCCCTCCCGTGGGATGCAAGATGCGGCAAAACCGACAAGACCCCGTTACCAGTAAGGGTTAGGAAAACATGAATCGGAACGTAATCAGAGGGTTGGTTCCCTCGCTGGTCTGAAGGCGCGGTGGGCCCATGGTTCCCTCAGCGTCGGATTTCCCATCTCAACGCTTCCGCATTCGCCTTGGCGAACATCGCCGGCACGTCGAAGGTCCCGGTCTTGAGATCATAGCGGCAGCGCCAGTCGGCCAATCCCTTCACGGCGACGTTCTTCGGATGCTTGTCCATTTCGCCAGACAGCGAGATCACGAGGTATCGGTTGTCCGGCCAGTGCACGCCGAGCCCGCGATAGGCCTCTTCGGTGCCTTTCACGAGATTGGCCGAGATGTGGTAATCGAGCTTCATCTTCCCGGTGTCCGGCCGGCTGTGGAAATAGGCCCAGGCCAGATCGCTGAACGGCGTCTTCGTCGCGGTGACAAAGGCGCCCTGCTCGACATGGTAGAGATAGAGGTCCTGCTCACCGGAGCCGGTCTTCTGCATCCGCACCAGCCACTGTGAGTCGGGCGTGAAGCGGAAGCCGGCCCCGTAGCCCTGCTCGGGCTTCAGCTCCGTCATCTGGTCGCCGCGCCTCGCCCAGGCCTGCCATTTGACTTCGAAATCTCCGCCGTCCTTCATGTACTGCTCAATCCTGGTGGCGCCGTCGGGTGAGGTGAAGGCGAGATCGGCATTGTCGGTGAGGATGTAATCCGGCGGCGGGCCGGAAGCGGCGAGCGCCGGAGCTGCGGCCAGTGTCAGGGCAAGCACCAGCCCAACGGGCCATTGTGCGGGACGGCAAAACGCGTTCACGGGACAATTCCTCAAGAAAAATGCCGCGATGCGGCCTTGAGCATTTGACACCGGCGGGGGTGCGCCGGTTCATCCCCGTGCCGGCTCATCATCCTATCGACCGTCTTGCTGCCGTGGCCAAAACGGCGCAACTTGCCGGCTAGATTGATTTGCAAGGTTCTTCCTGATCAAGGTTCGTTTCCGATGGTGACCGCATCCAAGGCCTTCATTGCATTCTGTCTGCTCGCGGTGGGCGGCGCCGTGCTGGTGATCGGCCCCACCGAGCTGCGTCGCCTGCTGCCGATGGGGGCGAAGACCGACACCGTGGTCGCCGCCAAGCCGGAGGCCAAGGTCGAACAGAAGGTCGATGCCAAAGTCGAACCCAAACCCAAACCGGAACTCAAGCCGGAAGAGCCCAAGCTAGCCGCAAACGCGCCGCCGGCGCCGGCCGTGTCCCCCGCCCCTGAAACGAAGACGGGTGCGCTGGCCGAAACCCAGAAGCAGGTCACGGCCGCGCTTGCCGATCTTGCACCGGTCAAGCCGCCGCCTGCGGTTGCCGATACCGGCCCCCGTTTCGACGTCGCGCGCGTCGACGATCACGGCGAGGCGGCGGTGATCGCGGGCCGGGCGACGCCGGGCGCCAAGGTCGAGCTGCTGCGCGACGGCAAGCCGCTCGACAGTGTGGTGGCGGATGCCTCGGGCCAGTTCGTAATGACGCCGCCGCAGCTTCCCGCCGGTTCCTATGAGCTGACCCTGCGGGCGAAATCGCCTGACGGCACCGTCACGCAATCCGGCCGCAACATGCCGGTGGTGATCGCCGAAGCCGCGCCGCCGCCCGCGCGCCCTGCACCGGTCGCGCGGCAAGAGGCGAAACAGGAGACCAAACAAGAGGCCAAACAAGAGGCCAAGCCCGAGAAGCCCGACGACAAGTCGGATGTCGTGGCATCGGTATCGGACAGGCCCGCGGCCCGGCCGAGATTGATGGGTGCACCGAAACCCAGGGGCGGGTCAGGGGTCATGGCACGAGCTCCCGCGGCCACGACCGTCGCGTCGGCCTCGCCGGCCGAAATCGTCGGCGGTGCACCGGCGGAAACAGGCGGCAGCCGGGTGATCTCCCGCGGCGACAGCCTGTGGGCGCTGAGCCGGCTCGCTTACGGCGACGGCGCCCGCTTTGCCGTGATCTACAACGCCAATCGCGCCAAGATCCACAATCCCAATCTGATCTATCCCGGCCAGACCTTCGTGGTGCCGCAGAAGGCCGAGTGAAGGCGGCGCTTCGCCGCGGCTCCTGCGGCCATCCTTCGAGACGCCCGCCTGCGGCGGGCCCTCAGGATGAGGGATGAGTCTGCGGCGGCATTTCAACGCAGATGGATGCAGCTCAGCCTCATCCTGAGAGGGTGAGAATCTTTCGTCTAAACGGGCATTTGCCGTAGCCGCTTTGCTATGATTCGATGACG
>NZ_JBVVPA010000042.1:0-31430 GCF_055807555.1 Bradyrhizobium sp. Ken64
AAAACCTTGGGGTCACCGCTCTCCAGGCAATGCAAAACTCTCCCGGCGGGAGCAAAACATTCTCAAGCTCTGAGGAGGCCGCGAAGCGGTCGTCTCGAAGGACGAGGCGCTCGCTCAGGCGCCGCCGAGACGTCCTAAGAAAATACCGCGACGCTTTGCCCTGTGCGCTTCCGGAACATTTGGTTCCCTCGCGCGTCATGGTGATGCGACGCGATGCGCGCTTGGCGCCGGAGGAGGGCCAAGGTGGACAGGTCAGTGGTCATGTCGAGATCACGCTTGGGGCTCAGGCCAAGGCTGGGGCTGGCGCTAGCAGGCGCAACCCTCGTGATTCTGGCGACTCTGTTGCCAAGTCGCGCCGAGGCGCAGTTCGGCCTGCGCGGCGGTCCGCTCGGTGTCGCGCGCTTTGCCGTCGGCCACATGATCGGCATGTCGCGCTTGCGCCATGCCCGGATGGCGGTGCGGGGCAGTCGATACCGCTCCGCAGCGTTGAGGTCGCAAGATCCTGGTGGCGCAGAGCGCGGCCACCCTGCGAATCCATACGTCCTCCGTGCCGCGATGACGGCGCAAGCCGCGCTGTCGGGATGGCACGGCGGCCGCCGTCCGCAGGGCTGGTGGCGCCACCCCGACGGCAGCTATGGCTGGGTCGGCCCGGTGTTCTGGCCGTTCGCGCATGACGATCTCACCACCGCAATCATCCTCGGCGATGCGACCAGCCTCTCGCTCTATGGCTATGGCGACATCTATGCCGCGATCTTCGCGCCCTATGCGGCCACCGAGCTTGCCGCCTACACTGCGCCGCACGGCCGGCGCGGACGGCGAGTCCCGACCGCGGAGACGGTCTGCGATGCCAGCGACACCGGCGGCCTGCCGGTCGATCGCATCGCCGCTGCCGTGCAGCCGAATGAATTGCAGCGCACAGCGCTCGACGAGCTCGCCACCACCTGGCTGTCCGCGCGCGACGCCATCCGCGCGGCCTGTCCAACGCAGGTGCCTGCGACGGCCATGGAGCGCCTCGGCCTGATGCGCGAGCGCATCGAGGCCATGATCAAGGCTACGGACGCCGTCGCACCGCCGCTGGCCAAATTCGTCGATCTCCTCGACGACGACCAGAAGGCCAAGCTCGACAGCCTGGCCAAGGAGCGCCGCGCCGCGCTTGCAGCAATCCAGCAAAAGAATCCCCAGGCGGCATCGGCCTGCCAGGCAGACAGCGATCCCCGCTACGACGAGAGGCTGCAGCGCCAATACGAGCAGCTCGTGCAGCAGCAATGGCCCGCGGCCGAGATCGCCTCTACGCTCAAGCTCGACGACACCGGCCGCGCCCGCCTCGACGTGCTCCAGGACACCACGCTGCGCACCATGGAAACGCTCAGCGCCTGTCCCTCACAGCCAGCACCGACACCACAGGCCCGCCTCACGGCCGTGAAGGCGCGGCTGGAGACGATGCTGCAGGCGGTGAACGGCGTCACTGACGCACTCGATGATTTCGAGGCGGACCTGAGCGACGAGCAGAAGGCGGGGTTCGAGGCGATGGGGACGAAGCGCGGGGTGTGAGCAATTTCTGTAGGCCCGGTGTCTTGCCCGGCGAGTCAAACCGCTTCCGGCCAATTCCGTGCCCACGTAACCCATTGATCTTGCAGGCCCCGGCTACTGTGCATGGGGTTGTTTTCGCACTTTTTTGTTTTTGACTACCCGCGCCGCCTTGCTGCGGCGGCATCCACGATGTTCTCCACCTCCTCGCGCCACGACAGGATCTCCATCGCGAGCACGGGGTGGTTGAAGCCCTTGAGCACGAGATCGTCGAGTGCGCGGGCTTCGACCCAGGGCTCGACCATGCCGTAGACGCGGCGGCTGACGACGACCTGGCCGGCCTTGGCTTCGTCGCAGAGGCGGGAGGAGAGATTGGTGACGCTGCCGATCGCGGCGTATTCGAGCCGCTGCTCGAAGCCGATCTGGCCGAGCGTGGCGTAGCCCATGGCGACACCGACGCCGAAGCCGAGCGAGTGGCCGCGGTTCTTCCATTTCTCGGTCAATTGGCCAATCACATCGCGCATCTCGACCGCCATCTTCACGGCGCGCTTGGTATGGTCGGCGAACTGAATCGGCGCGTTGAACAGGATCATCACGCCGTCGCCGGCAAAGCGGTCGAGCGTGCCTTCATAGCGGTGGATCAGCTCGCCGAGCGCGGCGTGATATTCGCGCAGCACGTTCATCGCCTCTTCCGGCTCGGTCGCCTCCGTGAACGAGGTGAAGCCGCGCAAATCACAGAACACGACCGTGACCTCGCGGCGATGGCTGTCGAGCAGCGCGTCGTGGCCGTCGGACGAGGCGATCAGCTGCGCGACCTGCGGCGCGAGGAAACGTTCGAGCCGCTTGATGCGGCCGATCTCCCCCAACTGTTTCTCGACCCGCTCTTCCAGCGAGCGGTTCCAGTTGCGCAGCTGCTCGGTCTGCTCCTGGAGCTTGGCGGCCTGCTGCTGCACGGTTTCGTGCGCAGCCGCGAGCTCGCGGCCCTTGTGGTCGACCTCGGTGAACAGCCGCGCATTGCGCATCGCCAGCACGGCCTGGTTGGCGAAGGTACGCATCAGGCCGATGATGCTTGGGGCGAACTCGCCGCTGGCGCGGCGCAGCACCACCAGCGAGCCGAGCGTGCCCTGTTGGTCGACCAGCGGCACCACCAGCACCGAATGGAAGCCGGCCTCGATCGCGACGTCACGCAGCGGCTGCTCGGAGGCCTGGTCGAGATCGGCAATCACGATCGGCTCGCCGCTCCCGGCAGCATCGCTCAGGATATTCTCGCCTTCGTCGATGGTGACATGGGCGCCGTCGGCGGATTTGTCGATGCCGTTGGCCTCGACCAGATTGAAGCGGCGCGCCTGCGCATCATAGCCGTAGATCAGCACCGCGTCGGCATGGGTGATCTCGATCGCGCGCGCGGCGATCGTCGGCAGCACGGCGTTGAGATCGAGCGAGGCCGCGACCGCGCGGCCGACCTCTTCCAGCACCTTGAGCTCGTTGATCGACTGCGCGAGATCGCGGGTGCGCTCCTCGACCTTGGTCTCCAAATCCGAATAGGTCTCCTGGATCTGGTCGGCCATGCGGTTGAACTGGCCGGCGAGATCTTCCAGCTCGTCCGAGGTGTGCACCTCGATGCGATGGCTGAAGTCGCCCTCGCCGAGCTTGTGCGCGCCGTCGCGCAGCGCGGTGATCGGAATGATCATGCGGCGGGCGAGCAGCGTGCCGGCGAGGATCGCGACCAGCAGGCCCATGCCGATCAAAAGCGCAATGCGCACCAGCTGGTCGCGGATCGGCATCAGGGCCTGCGTGGTCGGTTGCTCGAACATCACGCTCCAGCCGAGCTTCGGCACGGTGCTTGCGGCGCTCATCACCGCATGGCCATTGAAGTCGGTGCCCGAATTGTCGGGCTCGTGGGCTGGCGCGACCGCGGCCGCAACCTGCGGCAGCTTCGAAAGGTCCTTGCCGACCTCAGGCCCTTTCGAGGACGTCGCCAGCACGCGGCCGCGCGGATCGACCACATAGGCGAAGGCGGCCTTGCCGACCTGGGCGTCGGAGAGGTACTCGGAGAGGAAGCTGAGATCGAGCTCGGCCACGGTGACGCCGGCGTTGAAACCGGAATGCGCCACCGAGATCGACATGAACGGCGTCCGGTCGGAGAACCAGGCCGGCGCGTAGCTGACGCCGCGGGCGACTGTGTCGGTGAAGCGCATGTCGCGGGAGAGATCGGCATTGCTGCCGGTCGTGGTCGACTGGCGCGAGACGCGCAGCACCTCGCGGCCGTCGCCGTTGAGCTGGAACAGCTGAGTGACGACCGAGACCTGGTGCAGCAGCTGGGCGTAGTCGGCGCGGCGCTTCTCGAGCGTGTCCTGGCTCGCCCGCGTCACCCAGCTGATCTGGCGCTCGAGCTCGGAGATTGACTGCTCGATCCGCCGCGCGGCAGCCTGCGCCTTGTCCTCGAGACCGTCGGTCAGCTGTGTCTTGGTGGCGCGGTAGGAGATCCAGCTCTCCATCGCGCCGTTGACGGCGAGCACGAACACGACCAGGCCGACGAGAGAGACGACGTATTTGGCGAACAGACCCTCGCGCAGAAACCGTGTCTTGTCGTTCGCTCCTGCCATCCCGATCCTCTCGCGCCGCCATCGGCGCCGGCGCTACGGTCCGCACGGACCCAGCGAGCCTTCTAGCACAATTTGGTCCAAGGGACTGTGAAGGGACTGGTCAAGGGCTGGCCGGGCACCCGGCGTGGTTACCGGTCTTGGTTACTCCCCTTGGACGCTGGGGCAGGCGGAAGCATGGTGAATTGTCGCAGTCTCATCCGTTTGGAGGAAGCCGCGGCCGGACGCCGATGTAAGGGGATGGCCTTGGCAAGGGAGGGCTCGGAGTCCAGCGCTTTGGTCCTGCAATCATCGATTAAAAAGCTGCCGCAGCACGTCGTTCATCGGCTGGCTGTCCTGCTGCGCCGCCGGCGGGTCCTCCAGGCCGGAGGGGGCCGGCGAGGCTTGCGGCATCGATGTGGATGGCGCTGCAGGCAGGCTGCGGCTGCGGCCGGTGGCAGTGCCGGTGCCGGCGGCAGTCCCAGTGCCGTTTCCCGCACCACTGGAAAGTCCCTGCTGGATCAGATTGCCGAGCGCCTCGCCCAGGGGCCCGCCGAGCAAATTGTTCTGTCCCGGCTGCTGGGTTTGCGGATTGGCATTGCCGGCCGCATTGCCGCCACCCGGCGCGGCGGTCCCTCCGAGACCAAGGTTGCCCAAAATATTGCCGAGCCCGGCCCCATCAGCGCCGAACAGCCCCTTGCCCATCTCGCGCAGCTTAGCATAGGCGGCGTCCGGATTGTCCAGCATGCCGGCCATGTCGGGATAGATCCGCGGCTGCGACCAGGGGCCCTGGATCATCACGGGGATGCCGAAGCCGACCGGCTCAGCGGCGCGACCCTGGCCTTCGGTCGTCATCACCAGCTTTGGCTCGACGCGAAAGCCCATCATCTTGGTGTCGAGTGCGATCGTGCCGGCGCCGGTCACGCGGACCAGCGGTCCGGTCAGGCTGAGATCGGTTGTCACCGCCTGGCCCTTGTCGATCCGAAACGACGCCGAGAGCTGCGACAAATCCGTGCTCTGCTCCCGACTGTTGTCCTGGTTTGCCTGCCAGCCGGACAGCGTGCCCGATGTCAGCGAGCGGATCATCTGTGCGACGTTGATGCCGCGAATGGCGCCGTCCTGGAAATTGACGAAGGCCGTGCCCTGCATGTTCGCCATCAGCGCGCGCTGGCTGGTGCCGGCGCTGCGCAATGCGAGCTTGGCCTGCAGCTTGCCGTCGATCCGGTCGAATTCGGCGAGGCCCTGCAGCAGCGGCAGCGCGCGCACGCCGGCGAGATCGGAATGCATGGCAAAGCTCGGCGCGCCGCTGGTCGCATCCAGGATCAATTCGCCCGTGACCTGGCCGCCATAGGCGCCGAGATTGGCGGTGCCGGCCTTCAGCACGCCGCCGGCGAGCTTTGCATCGACCGCCAGCGGTGCGAGGCGCGCATCGCCGATCACCGCCTCGTGCGCGGAGATCCTGATTTGCGCATCGACATAGTTGAGCCCGGACACATCGATCGGCGCATCGCTCCAGGGCTGCCCGGACGCGCCTTCCGGCGATTTCGCCAGCGGAATCGCGAGCCGCTGGAAGTCGAGATCGACCTTGACCAGAGGCTTGCTCGCGATATCGACCGAGGCCCAGCCGTTGAACGCGCCATCGCCGAGCGTGCCACTCACGCCGTTGATCATCACGACGTCACCGCTCAGCCGCATCTCGGCATGACCCGCGAGCCGGGACTTCAGCACGTCCGGCATGTCGATGGCGAAATCCACCGGAATGGTCGGCCGGTCGGCCGGCGGCGCCGGCGTGGTCGCCTTGATGTCGAACTTGGTCGGATGCTCGCCGACCCGTGCGGTGCCGGTGATGTTGATCTTGCGATCACGGCCGACGATCGCATCGGCATTGATGGCGCTGATGCGGCTCTCGACGCGATCCCGCACGCGTGCGAACGCGATCTCGCCATCGGTGACCTTGATGCGGTCGATGGCGGCACCCTCGGTATCGAGCGCGACCGGCTTCGACGTGCCGCCGGCATTCGGCAGGCGCTCACGCAGCAGCGGCTGGTAGAGCACGGGATGGGTGACGACGAACTCGCTGATCTTCGGGCGGCCCGACCAGATGCTCGAGAGCGACATGTCGGCCTGCACGCTCTCGATGGTCAGGCGCGTGATGCCGCTGCGGTCCTTGGGGTCGGCAAGCGTGAGGTCGTTCAGCGTCACGTTCAGCGTCGGCCACAGGCTGATTCGGGTCGTGCCGTCGATCGACAGGCGATAGCCGGTCGCGCTCTCGACCCGCGAGGCAATCGTCGAGGTCAGGAAGCCCGAGGGGACTCCGACCACCAGCAGGAGTGCGATCACGATGACGACTGCGGCCACCGCCGCGCCGGCGAATTTCACTGCTCTCATGTCGACTTTCCAGCGGCGGACGACCGGCGTCCAATCCGGCAGATGACCGTCATTTGCACGCGTCCTTTGCGCCTGAGTTTATCCCGGGACGGGAAGCGGCTCCAAGCACGTAAAAATAGTCTGGGGGTGCTGCAAAGTTATGTGACTTATGGCACACTTCCCCGGCGCGGTTTTACGCGATCCTGATGTTGATGGTTCCAAGAGATTTGCCAACGAAATTCACAAGGACATTGAAATGAGCAAGCAGGCCGAATTTGCGGTCATCCTCAAGATGAATGCGATGTTCGCCGATCTCGGCGCAGACGAGCTCCAGCGGCTGGCGAATCTCTGCCACACCCAGCATCTGGGGAATGGCGAGGTGCTGTTCCAGAAGGGCGACGCGGGCGATGCGCTGTTCGGCGTGCGCCGAGGCCAGGTCCGTATCGAGACCGGCGCCTCCGACGGCAGCCGCCTGACGCTGAACTTCATGGGGCCGGGCGACCTGTTCGGGGAAGTTGCGGTGCTGGACGGCCAGAGCCGCACGGCGGACGCGACCGCGGGCGAAGCCAGCGAGCTGTTCGTGCTGCGGCGCGAAGACTTTCTCGCCTTCCTCGAACGCGAGCCGAAGGTCGGGATCAAGATCATCGCGCTGCTGTGCCAGCGCATCCGCTGGCAAAGCGAGCGCATGGAAGAATCCATGCTCCAGCCACTGCCGGTTCGCCTCGCGCGGCGCCTCTGCGCGCTCGCCGCCGATTTCGGCTCGGAGGTGCACATCTCGCAGGAGCAACTCGGCGTGTTCGTCGGCGCCGCCCGCGAGAGCGTCAACCGCCAGCTTCAGGCCTGGCGCAAGGAAGCGATCCTCGATCTCCAGCGCGGCCGCATCCTGCTGCGGAACATGACCAAGCTGACGGCGATCGCGCGGAACGAGTAGGATGCAACCAGGCTGCTTCCGGCACGTAGTGCAAAACAAGCAGCTCGGATCGGGGACAAGGAGCGACGGCATATGGCCGCCCATCATCGTCGCTGAATTCGACGAGCACCGTCGTGCCGTCGAGCTCTTCGACAACGGTGCCGACGTTCCCCCGCGCCAACCGGTGGTCCGGAAGGTTTGCCAGCAACGCGACAACATCCAGTGCCCCTGGCGCTCGATCTTCGTTGTTGTTTACTGCGCTCATTATACCACCCAACAGGTGACGAAGGTTGGCCGGTCCTCGCCGGCTCGTACAATCCATGCGGTTCTTACCACGGCTTGCTTCTGATGTCGCCTGAGCAGGATATCTATGCGCCAATGGCTCCCCCAGCGATCTGTCGCAATCTGGACCGCATCGCCTGTTGGTGCGGCTTCAAGCAGGCTTCGCGAAGCCAAGAGGCATCTTCACGTCGAAGATCGAGCGCGTCGCGGAAGACCCTTGCCTTATGCCGACCGCGTGGATGCGAGGGACTTAGGCAGTAGTCTTCGATCTTCCGAATGTCGATGGTGGCGTTCTTGCCATTCGGAATATGCATCCTTGTGAAACCCTGTCGCTCGCCCGGAACCTACTCCGCCGCAGGGTGCACGATGTTTTGCGGCCCTGGTGCCGCTCCCACCGGCGCCGCCTCGTGATGACCGGCGTCCTCCGCATCTTCGCTGTGCACGACCAGCCGCTTGGCGAAGCGCCAGATCAGGGCGCCGAGATCGTCCATCACCATGAACATCGCGGGCACGAACACCAGCGACAGGATGGTCGAGAAGATCAGGCCGCCGATCACCGCGAGCGCCATCGGCGAGCGGAACTCGCCACCCGCACCGACCGCGAGCGCGCTTGGCATCATGCCCGCGGCCATCGCGATCGTGGTCATCACGATCGGGCGGGCGCGTTTCATGCCCGCGTCGATCATGGCTTCTTCGCGCGGTGTGCCGGCGTGAATGGATTCGATGGCGAATTCCACCAGCATGATCGCGTTCTTGGTGACGATGCCCATCAGCATCAGGATGCCGATCCACACCGGTGTCGTGAGCTGCTTGCCGGTGATCAGCAGGGCCGCGATCGCGCCGCCGATCGAGAGCGGCAGCGAGAACAGAATGGTGATCGGCTGCAGGAAGGTGCCGAACAGCAGCACCAGCACGGCGTAGACCATCATCAGGCCCGCCGTGATCGCGGTGGCGAAGCCTTCGGACAGTTCGTTCAGGCTTTCGGCGTCGCCGGAGGGGGAGACCTTCACGCCCTTCGGCCGGCTCTTCATGACCGGAAGGTCGTAGATCTTCTTGGTGGCGTCGCCGAGCGCGGCGGAGCCGACGAGATCGGCCGCGACGGTCGCCTGTCGCTCGCGATCGTAACGGTTGATGCTGGTCGGCCCCTGGTCGAGCTTGACGTCGGCGATGACGGAGAGCGGCACGCCGCCTTTCTCGCCATGCTCGCCGAGCGGCACGCGCAACTGTTCGAGCGTCTTCAGATTGCCGCGCGCGGCATCCTCGAGCTGCACGCGGATCGGCACCAGACGGTCGCCGACGTCGAACTTGGCGAGCGCGGGGCCGACGTCGCCGATGGTGGCGACGCGGATGGTCTGCGACAGGCTTTCGGTCGAGACGCCGAGCCGTGCGGCGAGATCGGCACGCGGTTCGACGCGCAGCTCGGGTCGCTCCAGCGTGGTTTCCGAGATCACGTTGGAGATGGTGGGAATCCGCTTCATCTGCGTCGCGAGCTCGCTGGCGACGTTGTTGACGATGTTGGCGTCTGCGCCGGTCACGACCAGCGAAATGGCGCGCAGGCCGTTCTCGTCGAGGAACCAGAAGCGGATGTCCGGAATGTTCTCCAGCTCCTGGCTGATCGAGAATTCGAGCTCGCGCTGGGTGATGTCGCGGCTGTCCTTGGGCGTGTAGTTGATGATCAAGGCGGCGCGCCGGACTTCCTGGGTCCCCGGTGGAACGCGGCCGCCGTCGACGAAGATGCTCTTCACCTCGGGTCGCTTGCGCAGGCGCGCCACGATGTCCTCGGTGACTTTTTCGGTGTAGGCGAGCTGGGTGCCCGGCGGCAGCTCGAGGGCAACCAGCGAGCGCGAGCTGTCCTGCGCCGGCAGGAAACCCTGCGGCAGCAGCGTGATGCTCCAGATCGAGGCGGCGAAGACGCCGAAGCCGACCAGCACCGTGATGAAATAGTGCTTCACCGACCAGGCCACGAGCCTGTGATAGGACCGCAGCACGCGGCCGGGCGGCGGCTCCTGGTGATTGCTATGTTTGAGGAAGTAGGCGGCGAGCACCGGCGTGACGAAGCGCGCCGCGAGCAGCGAGAAGAACACCTGCACCGAGACGGTGATGCCGAACTGCTTGAAGAACTGTCCGGCGATGCCTGACATGAAGCTCGCCGGTGCGAAGATCGCGATGATCGTCAGCGAGATCGCGATCACCGCGAGGCCGATCTCGTCGGCGGCTTCCAGGGCGGCACGATAGGGCGATTTGCCCATGTTCATGTGCCTGACGATGTTCTCGATCTCGACGATGGCGTCGTCGACCAGAATACCAGTCGACAGCGTAATGGCGAGGAAGCTGACGAGGTTGAGCGAGAAGCCGAGCAGGTCCATCGCCCAGAACGCCGGGAAGATCGACAACGGCAGCGAGATCGCGGCGATGATGGTGGCGCGCAGGTCGCGCAGGAACAACAACACGATGACGACGGCGAGGATGGCGCCTTCGAACAGGGTCGAGATCGCCGCGTGGTAATTGCCGTTGGTATATTCGACCGAGGTGTCGATCACCTTCAGGTCGACGTCGGGATAGGTGGCCTTGAGCGTGTCGATGCGCTTCTGCACGGCTTCGGCGACCTTCACGTCGCTGGCACCCTTGGAGCGCTTGATGCCGAGTGCGACGATCGGCTCGCCATTGAAGCGGGCGAAGGTGCGGCGGTCTGCGATGGTGTCGGTCACGGTGCCGAGATCGTCGAGCCGGACCTCGCCGCCGCCGAACAGCGGAATCATGGTGCCGGCGAGGTCGCTCAGCGTCTTGGCGCCGGCGAGGGTGCGGATCGCCTGGTCGTTCTTGCCGATCTCGGCGCGACCGCCGGCGACGTCGACATTGGTGCCGCGCAGGCTCTGGCTGACATTGACGGCCGTCAGCCCCATCGACTGCAGGCGGTCGGGATCGAGCGAGACCAGGATCTCGCGCTCGACACCGCCGATGCGCTCGACCTGGGCGACGCCGCGCACGCCCTGCAGCGCGCGTTTGACCACGTCGTCAACGAAATAGGAGAGCTGCTCCGGCGTCTTGCCGGGCGAGATCGCGGCGTAGGTGACGATCGGCAGGCCGATGACGTCGACGCGCTGGATCAGCGGCTCGGTGACGTTCTGCGGCAGGTTCGAGCGCACGCGCGTCACCGCGTCCTTGACGTCGTTGAGCGCGCGGTCGGTGTTGGTTTCCAGCGCGAACTGGATCGTCGTCACCGACAAGCCGTCGGTGATCTGCGAGGTGATGTGCCTGACGCCTTCGACACCGGAGACGGCGTCTTCAACCGTCTTGGTGACCTGGGATTCGAGCTCGGCGGGTGCCGCGCCGAACTGCGATACCGCGACCGAGATCACGGGAATGTCGGCCGACGGTAGCCGCGTCACTGCGAGCTTGGTGAAGGACACCCAGCCGAGGATCAGGAGGATGATGGAAAATACGACCGACGGCAGCGGGTTGCGGATCGACCATGCCGAGATATTGAGAGCCATCAGCGTACCCGCGTGCGATCGAGTTCATCAGCGAACATGGTCTTGATCTGGTCGCCGTCATGCAGCGAAGAGCCGGCGTCGGCGACGACGATCTCGCCGACGTTGAGGCCTTCCAGGATTTCCGTCGCGCTGTCCGACGACAGCCCGACCCGTACCTTGCGCGTCTCGACAATGTTGCTCTTGACGACCTGCACGGTGAGATGGTCGATCGCGGTCTTGGGAACCGCGACGCCGCAGCTGCGCTTGGCGTCGATCGAGGCGCGGGCGAACACGCCGACTTTCAGCGAGGGATTGTTGGTGACGCTGATGCGCACGCGGCCGAGCTGGGTGGCGCGATCGATTTCGGGCGCGACCAGCCTGACCCGCCCGATCAGATCGGGCGCGTCGTCGCGGCTGATGCGCACGGTCGCGCCGGAGCTGAGCTTGGCCATGTGCACAGCAGGCACCTGCGCGTCCAGCTCGATCTCGTTGTTGACGGCGATGCGGAACATCGGGCCGGCCTGCGGCGAGGCCGGCGCGCCGACGATGGTGCGGACCTCGGTGACGAGGCCCGGCGCAGAGGCTTTCAGCGAGACCGGACCTTGCGGGCCGGGCCGCTGCGGCTGGCCCGGGATCTGGGGCGGTGCGGTCAGGCGCGCCAGCTCCTGATTATCGGTGACGAGGGTGCCCTCGGTGACGAAGAGGTCGGTGACCCTGGAACCCTCCTGATCGGCGATAACAACGGCTTCGCGGCGCGGCACGAAGAAGCCGGTCACCCGGACCAGGTCGGAGAAGCAGGCGTTGGTCGATTTGGTCACGATGACCAGCGCCTCGCTCGGGGTTTCCTTGGGCTCGGCGCGGTGCCGGTGCTCGAACAGATAATAGCCGACGCCGAGCGCGATGACGAAGACCACCGTTCCGGCTGGCTTGAGATATTGGGAGAGGTTCATCGCCGGATCGTCCTGGCCTGGCTCACGGCCATCCGCGCGCGGCCCATGGAGAGCGTTTCCCTGAAATAAAGCAGCGTCCCGCAAGCCTGCGGGACGCGCGCTGGAAGCGAGACTTTACACCACATCACGACTTGTCACTTCAAAGGATTACGTCGTGCTCACTTCGATGCGGTGGTCTTGTTTTCCATGTTGACGACCTGCACGCGACGGTTGACCTCCGCCATCGGCTGGGCCGGGTCCTTCAGCTTGCTCTTGCCGTAGCCGACGGTGACGAGGTCGGTCGCGGAGATGCTGTATTTCTCGACCAAATAGCGCTTGATCGAATCCGCGCGGCGCTCCGACAGATCCTGGTTGTAGCTCTCGCCGCCGGCGGCGTCCGTGTGGCCGGCGACCACGAAGGTCGAGCCCTTCAGGTCGGGGCTGGTTAGCGCGCGGCCGAGCGCCTGGACCGAGGCAAGCGATTTGGCGCTGATATTGGCCGAGTTGTAGTCGAACGTGATTTCCAGATCGATGTTCGGCTTGTCCTTGGCCGCCGACGCGATTTCTTCGCGCTCGGTCGATGACAGCGACCGTGTCGAGCGGCCGCGCACGGACTGGATCAGCTTGGTCTCCGTCGCACTTGGTGCGGGATCGGCCTGCGGAGCGATCGAGAGGCCGCGGGTCAGCGGCTTCTTCGAGGGCGGCGCCAGCGCGCGGACGATCTCGTCCTCGGTGACGTTCTTGCTGTTGCCGTCGTCGCCCGCGAATGCCAGCGGGATCGTCAGCGACAGCGCGGCGCTAACGGTGATGATGGACAGGATTGCGGTAAGTCCCTTTGCAGCCAATCTCATAGCCAGTCCCTCCTGCGCAGCCAGCCGGCGCGGTTCGAAAATCCTGCAGTAAGCCGCCCCGAAAAGGCGGGCGGTGACATCCGTTCAATTAGTCTTCGCCGGGCCGTCGCGGGTTCGAGGCACATCGGCCCCAATTCAAAAAAATATCAACGCACTCCGTAGCTTGCGAATTCCTGAACAATGTTCGGGTCCATTGCCTTGGCATTGGCGATGTCGAGTGCACCTTCCTGGGCCGAGCCGTTGCGCTGCTTGGCGATCCCGCGTCCGAACAGCGAGGAGGTCAGGCGCGGATTGATCCTCAGGGCAGCCTCGAAATCGGCGATGGCGTTCTTCACCGCCCCCGATTTCAGATTGACGAGCCCCCGGCTGTCCAGCGCGTCGACGAAGTTCGGTCGCAGCCGCAGGGCCTCGTTGCAATCCTTCAGCGCGCCCTGGAGGTCGCCGACCACGGTGCGCGTCCAGCAGCGATTGTTCAGCGCCTCGACATCCTTCGGATTGATCCGGAGCGTCTCGTCAAAATCCTTGATGGCCAGGCTGTAGGCGCCCTTGCTGGCATAGACCTGGCCGCGCCGGTAAAGCGCGTTCACGTCGTCCGGATTGGCCGCGATCTTGGCGGTCAGCCCCTTGATGGTGGGATCCTCGGCCAGCACGGCCGCACTCGGCCCGCTCTCCATGCTCGGAGCGGTGACGGGATCGGCCGGAATGACGGGCGGTGGCGGCGGCGGTGCCGGCGGCAAGGCAGCCTCGACCTGCGGCTTCGGTGACGGAGCCGGTGCTGCCACTGTGTCGGCCGGTTTCGGCGGCACAGGTGGTGGCGCGGGGGGAGCCGGCGGCGGGTTGTTGGCGACGACCGGCGGCGGCGCGGGAGGCGCAGGTGGTGGCGTCGTCGTCGGGCGCGAGCCACCGGCCCCTGGAATGAACGAGAAATCCTCGGCCAGTGACGAGGATATCCACGGCACCTGCTCGCCCCTGGAGGCGCGGGTGACGCCCATCTTGGTGCGGTTCAGCGTCTCCTCGGCCATCAGGTCGGGGACGCGGATTTCCTTGAGGAGTTCCTGGACGAACAGGCTGTGCTCGCCGCCGGCGTCCGAGACCACCGAGGCCAACGCCGCCGAATACATGACCAGCGTGCCGTTCGGCGCGATGACGGGGGTGAGGCCAGCCGAGAAGCTGCGGAACCGGCGCTCGAACGGATTGCGCCGGGAGGCATCGACCAGCGCGATCTTGACGCCGGCGCCGCGGGTATTGAGCTCGCCAAGCACGGTTTCGAGGCTGATGCCGTCGCGCCGCACGTCGGATTCGGTCCAGATCTGCGCATCGATCGGCAGCAAATAGCTCTGCCGCGCCGACTGGATGCCGAAGCCGCTGAAGAACACCAGTGCCACCGAGCCCGGCTTGATCTTGCCGTAGAGCTTGTCGAAGGCACGGCGCATGCCGTCGCCGGTCAGGTTCTCACCGATCTCGACGGAAAAGCCGTCGCGCTTGAGCTCGTCGGCGATGTCGCGCGCGTCGTTGAGCGGTTCCTTCAGGGGAGCGTCGGCGTCCGGATATTTGGCGTTGCCGATGACCAGCGCAAAGCGATCGCCGGCCGCAAGTGACGGAGCGGTCGGGATGAGCGACACGAGCAAGGACAGAACGAAAAGCAGGCGAATTTTCATAATTAGCGCGATCCAGCCAAAAAGGCGCCGTTTCCAGCTTGCGCCGCGGCGACCTTAACTTACGCAATGTGCATTATCAAACCGGGGAAGGGGGGCGTCAACCGCTTGCGGATTCGGCGCTATCGCGACAATTGACCGCGACGCATGGGCATGTGGCGGGGGGAATAAACGGGCGGTCACGATTGCACGCGATGCATTCTGGTTGTCATTGCGGCTGGATGTTAGGGCAGCCATGGCGACAAGAATGTGATTGGTCTCACATTGCGGACGGGCCTCCTTCGCAACCTCCGGTGTTTGACCTTTGCGGTGGACGATGGCTTGGTGCGGTCGATCGCCCTGAAGGTGCATCCACAAAAGAGCAAGACCAAAACCATGGGAAACGCCTACGAAATCTACGCCCTGCGCTATGCGACGATGTCGCCGCGCACGCCCAACATGAACTTTCTCGCGCCCGACCCGCATGACAGCGCGGCCCAGGACCTCGACTATTTCGTCTGGCTGATCCGCGGCAACGGCCGCGACATCCTGGTCGATACCGGTTTCAATGCCGAGGAGGCGGGCTTGCGAGCCCGTAAGCTGACGCTCAATCCGGTCGATGCGCTGGAGCGGTTTGGTGTGGCGGCAGCGAGCATTCGCGACATCATCGTGACGCATCTGCATTACGACCATGCCGGCAATCTCGACCGCTTCCCGAACGCGCGCTACCATCTCCAGGAGCGTGAGATGGCCTACGCGACGGGGCGCTGCATGTGCAACGGACTGCTGCGACATCCGTTCTCGGTCGAGCACGTCACCCAGATGGTCCGCCATGTCTATGGCGAGCGCGTCAATTTCTATTCCGGCGACGGCGAGGTCGCGCCCGGCGTCACCGTGCACCGCGTCGGCGGCCATTCGGACGGCCTGCAGGTGGTGAGGGTCGAGACCGCGCGCGGGTCCGTGGTACTGGCGTCCGATGCCGCGCATTATTACGCCAATCTCCAGCGCCGGAGCCCATTCCCGATCGTCTACAATGTCGGCGACATGGCCGTCGGCTGGGAGACGATCGAGCGTCTCGCCGGCCATCCTGACCGGTTCATCCCCGGCCACGATCCGATCGTGACGGAGATCTATCCGCGCGCCAGCGACGAGGGCGACGTCTGGGCCCTGCATTTGCCGCCGTCGCGATCGTTTGCAAAGTGATCCTCATGGTGAGGGGGCGCAAAGCGCCGTCTCGAACCATGCAGGCCCGGCTGCTAAACCTCGGCCTTCATCCTTCGAGACGCGCGCAAGGGGCGCGCTCCTCAGGATGAGGAGCTGGTGTCGCTGCGATGGGCGACCGATCAATACGCCTGCTTGGCGTCGGCCTCCTCGCTGGTTTGGATCAGGTCGAGGCTCTGTTCGATCTTGCCGAGCAGCGTCGATAGCTGTTTGCGCTCCTGCGCGGAGAGGCACGCGAGGATCTCGTCTTCCCGCCGCAGCAACTGCGGAAACAGTTCCTCGTAGAGCGTGCGGCCTTTCCTTGTCAGTCGCAGGCGGAATTCGCGGCGGTCGGCTTCGTTCTCGACGCGCTCGATCAATCCTTGTTGCAGCAGCATGGTCACCGCGCGGCTGATGGTGGATTTGTGCGTGCGGGTGCATTGCGCGACGTACTGCGCGCTGCAGGCATCGTTGCGGAAGCCGAGCGTCGCGATCACGCGCCAGGCCGGGATGTCGAGGCCGTGACGTTCCTGATATTCGACCGAAAGCGCGGCGCTGACCTCCGCCGCGAGCCGGTTGAGGCGGAACGGCAAGAACCTGAACAGGTCGAGCCGTGCTTTTGGCCGCGCTGAGGCCTCATGGGTCTCGCGTGTCTTCAGCGCGATGTCGCTGGATGTCCTCGCCAAGGAGAGCGCTCCGAATTCCAGTTGACCGCCGGCCGGCTCCGGTCCAAAATAGTTGCACGTGAGACTATTAGCAGATCAGGCCTCTCCTGACCAGAGCCGAGGTTAGCGCATGGCGAAGGCCAATACGCATCAGGCTAAAACCCAGTTCGGCTATCGCCGCCACCCCGATCAGGATCGTCCTGGCCAGAGCGCGGCCGAGCATCCCGTGGTGGTCGTCGGCGCGGGCCCGGTCGGGCTGTCGCTGGCGATCGACCTTGCCCAGCGCGGCCAGCGCGTCGTCCTTCTGGATGACGCTGACCGCATCGGAGAGGGCTCCCGCGCGATCTGCTTCTCGAAACGGTCGCTGGAATATTGGGACCGGCTCGGCGTCGGCAACCGCATGGTCGACAAGGGCGTGGTCTGGAGTGTCGGCCGCATCTTCCACGGCGAGCAGCAGCTCTACCAGTTCAATCTGCTGCCGGAGGACGGTCACAAGCGGCCGGCCTTCATCAATCTCCAGCAATATTACGCCGAAGCCTATCTGGTCGACCGCATCGGCGAGCTGCCCGAAATCAATCTGCGCTGGCGCAACAAGGTGACGGCGCTGGAGAGCCGCAACGATTCCGTCGCGCTGACGATCGAGACGCCGGAGGGCGCCTATCGTCTGCACGCGCAATATGTCGTCGCCTGCGACGGCGCGCGCTCCTCGCTGCGGCAGATGGTGGGCGCCGACTTCGCCGGACAGGTGTTCGAGGACCAGTTCCTGATCGCCGACGTCAAGATGACCGCGGAATTCCCGACCGAACGCTGGTTCTGGTTCGATCCGCCGTTTCATGCGGGACGTTCGGCGCTGTTGCACCGACAGCCTGACGATGTCTGGCGCATCGACCTCCAGCTCAATCGCTATGCCGACCCCATCGTCGAGAAGAAGCCCGAGAACGTGCGGCCGCGGATTGCGCGCATGCTCGGCCACGACAAGTTCGAGTTCGAGTGGATATCGCTCTACAAGTTCCAGTGCCGGCGGATGGACCGCTTCGTCCATGGCCGCGTGATCTTTGCAGGCGATTCCGCGCACCAGGTCTCGCCGTTCGGCGCGCGTGGCGCCAATTCCGGACTCGAGGACGCCGAAAACCTCTCCTGGAAGCTCGACCGCGTCCTGCGCGGCGCCTCACCCGCGAGCCTGCTCGAGAGCTATCATATCGAGCGCAGTCTGGCGGCCGACGAGAACATCCGCGAGTCCACCCGCTCGACCGATTTCATGGCGCCGAACTCGCATCAGGAGGCGCGGCTGCGCAAGGCGGTGCTGTCGCTGGCCAAGGAAACGGAATTCGGCAAGCGCATGGTCAATGGCGGGCGGCTCTCGGTGCCGTGCAGCTATGACTCGCCGCTGGCATCGCCGGATGCGGATGCGTGGCGCGGTGGCCCGCTCCCGGGTTGTTCGATGCTCGATGCCCCCGTTGCGACGCGCGCGGGCGAGCAGGCCTATTTGACGGATGCGTTTCGCAAGGGTGGAACGGACTTCACCTTGCTGTCGTTCAGCAATGGCACGGCGATTGAGGCGCCCGCTGGTGTGAAGGACATCTGCATCGGCGGTGAGGACGGGCTCGCAGATCCGGCGGGGCTCACCGCAAAGCGCTATGATGCGGAACCAGGCTCAGCCTACCTGCTCAGGCCGGACGGCTACGTTGCGGCGCGCTTCCGTCACCCCACGCGCGCTGGCGTCGCGGCAGCGCTGTCACGCGCCCAAGGCTTGAATTGAATTGAGGATTGGCATGCCGCTCTCGACCAGCTCCAATTTCGCGCGGCCCGACGACGCCTTTCGCGCCATCGTGGAGGCGCATCGGGGCTTCACCGACGAGCAAAGCGCCGATCTCGACGCGGCGCTGGTGCTGATCCTAGCAAACCATATCGGCGATATCGACGTGCTGCAGGAGGCGATCCTCCTCGCCAAGCGGCGCATGATCGACGGCCAGCAGCAACAGCAACAGCAACAGCAACAGCAACAACAATAATAACCCAGTGACTTGAAGGATGAACTGATGGCGAAGAACTTCGCATCCACCGGCGACCTCTCCGAGAAGAAGATCACCTTCTCCGAGATCGGCACCGATCTCTACGCCTTTACCGCGGAGGGCGATCCGAACACCGCGATCATCGTCGGCGACGACGGCTGCCTGGTGTTCGACGCGCAGTCGACGCCGGCGATGGCCAACAAGGTGATCGAGCGCGTCCGTACCGTCACGGACAAGCCGATCAAATATGTCGTGCTGTCGCATTATCACGCTGTGCGCGTGCTCGGTGCCTCCGCCTACAAGGCGCAGGGCATCGTCGCCTCGCAGGAGACCCACCGCCTGATCGAGGAGCGTGGCCAGCAGGATTGGGATTCCGAGTATGGCCGCTTTCCGCGCCTGTTTCAGGACGCATCGAGCATTCCCGGCCTGACTTGGCCGACGCTGACCTTCGAAGGCGAGATGTCGATCTATCTCGGCAAGCGCGAGGTGCGCCTGATGCAGCTTGGCGCCGGCCACACCTCCGGCGACATCGTTGCCTGGGTGCCCGATGCCGAGGTGATGTTCTCCGGCGACCTGATCGAATACCACTCGGCCTGCTATTGCGGCGACGCGCATTTGCGCGAATGGCCGCTGACGCTGAACGAAATCCGCAACTTCAATCCCAAGGCGATCGCGCCGGGCCGCGGCGACGCGTTGAAGGGTGTCGCCACGGTGCGCGAAGCCATCGCGATGACGCGCGACTTCGTCACCTCGCTCTACGGCGCCGCTGAAATCTCGGTCGCCAAGGGCCGCACGCTGAAGGAATCGATGGCGGCGACGCGCGAGGTCATGGATCCGAAATTCTCGAGCTTCGCCATCTACGAGCACTGTCTGCCGTTCAACGTGTCGCGCGCCTATGACGAGGCGTCGGGGATCGACGACCCCGTGATCTGGACCGACAAGCGCGACCAGGAGATGTGGGCCGCCCTGCAAGGAGGAGGATAGTCATGAACATCAATACCTCGCCCGATCAGATCATTCGCAGCACGGCCCAGGTCACGCCGGGCTACATGTCCGGGTTCGGCAACAGTTTTGAAACCGAAGCCCTGCCGGGCGCGCTGCCGATCGGGCGCAACTCGCCGCAGCGCTGCGCCTATGGCCTCTATGCCGAGCAGCTTTCCGGCTCGCCCTTCACCGCGCCGCGCGGCAGCAATGAGCGCTCCTGGCTCTATCGCATTCGCCCGTCGGTGAAACATTCGGGCCGGTTCGAGAAGGCCGACGGCGGCCTTTGGCGTTCGGCACCGTGCCATGAAAACGATCTGCCGATCGCACAATTGCGCTGGGATCCGGCGCCGATCCCGAAGGAGGACATGACTTTCCTTCAGGGCGTGCAAACCATGACCACCGCCGGTGACGTCAACACCCAGGCCGGCATGGCCGCCCATGTCTATCTCATCACCAAGTCGATGGTGGACCAGCACTTCTACGATGCCGACGGCGAACTGATGTTCGTGCTGCAGCACGGCGATCTTCGCATCGTCACCGAGTTCGGTCGCATCGATGCCGAGCCCGGCGAGATCGTGGTGATCCCACGCGGCGTCAAGTTCCGCGTCGAGATTCCGAACGGACCGGCGCGCGGCTATCTCTGCGAAAACTACGGCGGCGCCTTCACGCTGCCGGAGCGCGGGCCGATCGGCGCCAACTGTCTCGCCAATGCCCGCGACTTCCTGACACCGGTCGCGCACTACGAGGACAAGGACACGCCGACCGAGCTGTTCGTGAAATGGGGCGGCGCTCTGTTCAAGACCACGCTGCCGCATTCGCCGATCGACGTCGTCGCCTGGCACGGCAATTATGCGCCGTACAAATATGATCTGCGCAGCTTCTCGCCGGTCGGCGCGATCGGCTTCGATCATCCCGATCCCTCGATCTTCACCGTGCTGACCTCGCCGTCGGAGACCGCAGGCACGGCGAATATCGACTTCGTGATCTTCCCCGAGCGCTGGATGGTCGCCGACAACACCTTCCGCCCGCCGTGGTATCACATGAACATCATGAGCGAGTTCATGGGCCTGATCTACGGCGTCTACGACGCCAAGCCGCAAGGTTTCGTGCCGGGCGGCATGAGCCTGCACAATTGCATGCTGCCGCACGGCCCCGATCGCGATGCCTTCGAGCACGCCAGCAACGGCGAGTTGAAGCCGGTCAAGCTGACCGGCACCATGGCCTTCATGTTCGAGACCCGCTACGCGCAGCGCGTCACCGCGCATGCCGCGAATTCCGCGACGTTGCAGGACGACTACGCGGATTGCTGGAAGGGCCTCGAGAAGCGGTTCGATCCGAGCCGACCGTAATGTTCTTTCTTCCCCTCTCCCCTTGTGGGAGAGGGTGGCTCGCCGCGAAGCGGCGAGACGGGTGAGGGGTCTCTCTCCCCACATGATCCTCTCGCAGTATCAATTGTCGATGCAACCCCTCATCCGGCGCTTCGCGCCACCTTCTCCCGCAAGGGGAGAAGGAAAAAGGACTGGCGAAAAGTGACAACCCACCCCAACCTCCGCTCCTTCATCGACGTCGATCCCGTCTCCGATTTCCCGATCCAGAACCTGCCTTACGGCGTGTTCTCGACTGCGGACAATCCAACTCCGCGCGTCGGCGTGGCGATCGGCAATTATGTGCTCGATCTCTGGGAGCTGGAGCAGGACTCTCGGCTCGACGTCGGGCCACTCGGCGTGTTCTCGACCCCGTCGCTCAATGCTTTCATGGCGCTGGGGCCAAAGGTCTGGGCGAAGACGCGGGCGCGGATCAGCGAGCTCCTGCGTGCCGATCATCCCGAGCTGCGCGATAACGAGGAACTGCGCAAGCAGGCTTTGGTGCCGATGCGCGACGCAAAACTACATCTGCCGTTTGCGGTCTCCGGCTACACCGATTTCTATTCCTCGAAAGAACACGCCACTAACGTTGGCGTCATGTTCCGTGGCAAGGACAATGCGCTGCAGCCGAACTGGCTCCATATGCCGATCGCTTACAACGGCCGTGCCTCGACCGTCGTGGTCTCGGGCAGCAAGGTGAAGCGTCCGCGCGGGCAGCTCAAGCCGCCGAATGTGGAGGCGCCGAGCTTCGGACCGTGCAAGCGGCTCGATTTCGAGCTGGAGATGGGTGTCGTGGTCGGCCAGCCCTCAGCCATGGGCGGGATGCTCACAGAGCAACAGGCCGAGGAGATGATCTTCGGCTTCGTGCTGCTCAACGATTGGAGTGCACGCGACATCCAGCAATGGGAATATGTGCCGCTTGGCCCGTTCCTCGCCAAGGCGTTCGCGACCTCGATCAGCCCGTGGGTGGTGACGCGCGAGGCGCTGGAGCCGTTTCGTCTGAAGGGGCCGGAGCAGGAGCCGGTGCCGCTCGATTACCTCAAACAGGGCAAGCCGCAGAACTACGATCTCGACCTCGACGTCTCCTTGCGGGCCGCTGGAGCCAACGCGCCAGCCGGCATCAGCCGCACCAATTTCAAGTATATGTACTGGTCCTCGGTGCAGCAGCTGATGCACCACGCCTCCTCCGGCTGCGCCATGAATGTTGGCGACCTCCTCGGCAGCGGCACCATTTCCGGCCCGGAGAAGAACCAGCGCGGCAGCCTGTTGGAGATCAGCTGGAACGGCACCGAGCCGGTCGAATTGCCCGGCGGCATCAAGCGGTCATTCCTGGAAGACGGCGACAGCCTCGTCATGCGCGGCTGGTGCCAGGGCGAGGGCTATCGCGTCGGGTTTGGTGAGGTCGAAGGGACGATTCTGGCGGCGGAGTAGGGCGCCCCACACTCAGTCTTGTAGGGTGGGCAAAGGCGCATCAGCGCCGTGCCCACCATTCCTCTCCGCGATCGCGGTAGCGTGGTGGGCACGCTTCGCTTTGCCCACCCTACGAAGTCAGCGCATTTCAGGCGCCACATCCTTGACCCGCGCGCAATGCGCGGCGACGTCCTCCAGGCTGTACTTCAGATGCACCCGCTTGTCCGACGGCGCCTGGTTGGTCGTGCACACGCCCGGTCGCCATTCCTGCGTTGGCCTGATCGGGCGCGGCGCAAAACCGCCGCCGCAGTTCGGGCAGACGTTGGAGAGTTTCGTCTCCACACAGTCCGCACAGAACGTGCATTCATAAGAGCAGATCCGCGCATCAGTTGCGTTCGGGGGCAGGTCGCGGTCGCAATATTCGCAGTTCGGTCGAAGCTGGAGGGCCATGCTCAGTCTCCGCAGATTGGCCGGGATCATCGCAGATCGTGCGGGCAGCGCGAATGCCGGATTTCCCTCGATTTCAGCCGGGTTTGATCTCCTTCAGCGGCAGCCGCGTGCTCTCCTTCAGCCTGTCGAGTACGATCGAGGAGCGCACATGCGCCACGCTCTGGTGCGGCATCAGCACGTCGTTGACGAGATTGGAGAGACCCTTGAGGTCGCGCAGCACGGCTTTCAGCACATAGTCGGCGTCGCCCGTGAGCGAATAGGCCTCCTGGATCTCGTCGATGCGGTTGACCAGAGCCCGAAACCGCTTGGAATTGTCCGGCGAGTGGGTCGCCAGCGTGACCTGGATGAAGGCGATCACGCCGAAGCCGAGCGCCTCGCTGGAGAGATCGGCATGATAGCCCGCGATCACCTTCTCCTGCTCCAGCCGCATCCGTCGCCGCGAGCATTGCGAGGCCGAGAGCCCGGCGAGGTCGGCGAGCTCCTGGTTGGTGAGGCGGCCGTCGTCCTGGAGCGCGGCAAGGATCTTGAGGTCGAAGGCGTCCACCGGAATCATGCGTGTTTCATCCACTTCATGCACAGACTGTGCATATGTTAGTCAAAAGCCGTCTCATTTGCACGCCCCTTGCGCGTCCCATGAAGGATAGTTCCTTCCAGCAGCAATCTGGGAGAGCACCATGGGTCCGTTTCCGCACGATGCACCGCCGGCCACGATCAGCGTCGACAATCCGATGGGCACCGACGGGTTCGAGTTCGTCGAATATGCGCATCCCGATCCGAAAGAGTTGCACGCGCTGTTCAAGCTGATGGGCTATGCGCCCGTCGCGCGTCACAGGACCAAGTCCATCACGGTCTATCGCCAGGGCGACATCAACTATCTCGTCAACGAGGAGCCCGGCACCCACGGCTTCGACTTCGTCGCCGCGCACGGCCCGTGCGCGCCGTCGATGGCGTTTCGCGTCGTCGATGCGAAGGCGGCCTATGACCGCGCGATTTCGCTCGGCGCCGAACCTGCCGATGTGTCCTCCGCGCAGAAGACGCTCGATGTCCCCGCGATCAAGGGCATCGGCGGCAGCCTGCTCTACTTCGTCGATCGCTATGGCGCCAAGGGATCGGCCTATGACAGCGAGTTCGAATGGCTCGGCGTGCGCGATCCCCGTCCCGCCGGCGCCGGCCTGTTCTATCTCGATCACCTCACCCACAACGTCCACCGCGGACGCATGGATGTATGGACCGGTTTCTACGAGAAGCTCTTCAACTTCCGCCAGATCCGCTTCTTCGACATCGAGGGTCGCGCCTCGGGCCTGTTCTCGCGGGCGCTGACGAGCCCCGACGGCAAGATCCGGATTCCGATCAACGAAGACGCCGGCGACTCCGGCCAGATCGAGGAATATCTGAATATCTATCGCGGCGAAGGCATCCAGCACATCGCCTGCGGCTGCCGCGATATCTACAGCACCATCGAGGGCCTGCGCGAGGCCGGTCTGCCCTTCATGCCGGCGCCGCCCGAGACCTATTTCGAGCGGATCGACACGCGCCTGCCTGAGCATGGCGAGGACGTCGCTCGACTTCGGGCCAACGGTATCCTGATCGACGGCGAAGGCGTGGTCGACGGCGGCCAGACCAAGGTGCTGCTGCAGATCTTCTCGGCCAACGCGATCGGCCCGATCTTCTTCGAGTTCATCCAGCGCAAGGGCGACGACGGTTTTGGCGAAGGCAATTTCAAGGCCCTGTTCGAATCGATCGAGGAGGACCAGATCCGGCGCGGGGTGCTGAAGGTGGATGCGGCGTAGGCGCGCTATTTAGGCACGCCGCGGCGTTAAACACAGCCGTCGTCCTGGCGAAAGCCAGGACCCATTAGCCCAGGGAGCGATCGGTGGGTTGACTGATAACTCCGAGTCTTCGTCAAACCACGTTTGGTGGCTATGGGTCCTGGCTTTCGCCAGGACGACGGCGGAGTGTGGTGCGGCAGCGGAGATCTTGCAGCTCCTAACGCTCCGCCCACGCCTTCGTCACCGCGTCGATCTCCGCTGCTTCCGGCTCGCGCACCGCCGATGGCGTCCGCGAAAAGCGCGGCGCCGGGGCCGGCTGCTTCACGCCGTGGCGCTCGACGAAGACGTTGCGGGCGACCATGTGCGGATGCTTGGTCGCTTCCGACATGGTCAGCACCGGCGCAAAGCAGATGTCGGTGCCTTCCATGATCTTGCACCAGTCCTCGCGCGTCTTGCTCTTGAACACCATCTTCAGTTTTTCCTTCAGCGCGGGCCAGGCCTTGCGGTCCATCTGCGCGTCGAAATCGGCGTCGGTCAGGCCGGCGTGCTCGCGCAGCAGCGCGTAGAATTGCGGCTCGATCGAGCCGATCGAGACGAAATGGCCACAGGCGCATTCGTAGACGCCGTAGAAATGCGCGCCGCCGTCGAGGAAGTTCTCGTCGCGGCCTTCGGTCCAGCGGCCGAGCGTAGTCATGTCGAAGAAGAACGACATCAGCGATGCCGCGCCGTCGCACATCGCGGCATCGACGACCTGCCCCTTGCCTGACCGCGAGGCCTCCAGCAGCGCCGCAAGCACACCGACGACGAGGTAGAGCGCGCCGCCGCCGAAATCGCCGACGAGGTTGAGCGGCGGCACCGGCGCTTCCTTCGTGCCGATCGCGGCGAGCGCGCCGGTGATGGAGATATAGTTGATGTCGTGGCCGGCGGCATTGGCGAGCGGGCCTTGCTGGCCCCACCCTGTCATGCGGCCGTAGACCAGCTTTGGATTGCGCGCGAGCACCACATCAGGCCCGAGGCCGAGCCGCTCCATCACGCCGGGACGGAAACCCTCGACCAGCGCGTCGGAATTCGCAAGCAGATCGAGCACCTCCGCGATCGCCGTCTTGTCCTTGAGGTCGAGCTCGACCACCTTGCGGCCGCGGCCTGCGACCGACTTCATGTTCTTCCTGGCGCCGACCCGATCGAGCGTGACGATTTCGGCGCCCATGTCGGCCAGCATCATGCAGGCGAACGGGCCGGGCCCGATGCCGGCGAATTCGACGATGCGGAAACCTGCGAGCGGGCCGGAGGTGCGAACGGAGGAGGTGGGGGCTGATTTGTCGAGCACGCTGCTATTTCCTCGGGTCGCGGGCGGATGCCGATTGTTCGGCAATCGCCTCGGACATTCCTCTGTGGGCGAGTTAATTGGCTGATTAACTTTTCTCGCCTTCGCGCCAGCGAGGCAAGCGGTTTTCGTGCCGCATGGCCAAAATAAAAACGGCGCGCACCGAAGTGCGCGCCGCGGAAGATTTGTGTTGAGGCGCTAAGCGCGATGATCAGCGTGCGGCAGCCACCGCGCGCTGGGCCATCACCTTGATCAGGTTGGCGCGGTACTCCGCCGTGCCGTGGATGTCGGCCAGCAGATTGCTCGCCGAAATGCTCACGCCGTCGATCGCCGACGGCGACCAATTCGCCTTCAGCGCCGTTTCGATGGCGGGGACCCGCATCACGCCGCTTTGCGAGGCGCCGGTGGCGGCCACCCGAACGTCGCCCGATTTCGTCTGCGCCACGAACACGCCGGTCAGCGCGAAGCGAGACGCAGGGTGGCGCATCTTTTCGTACCCTGCCTTCGCCGGCACGGGGAACGACACGGCGGTGATGAGCTCGCCGTCCTCCAGCGCCGTCGTGAACATGCCCTGGAAAAAGTCATTCGCCGTGATCGACCGCTTGTTGGTCTTCACGGTGGCGCCGAGCGCGAGCAGCGCGGCGGGAAAATCCGCGGCGGGATCGTTGTTGGCGATCGAGCCACCGATCGTGCCGCGATAGCGCACGGCGGGGTCGCCGAGCACCGAGGTGAGATAGGCGATCGCGGGAATCGCCTTCTTCACATCGGCATTCTGCATGATGTCGAAATAGGTCGTGCCGGCCTTGATGGTCAGTACGTCACCCGAGAGTTCGACGCCCTGCAGCTCCTTGATCTTGCCGAGGTCGATGACGTCGGACGGGCTGGCGAGGCGTTGCTTCATCACCGGCAGCAGCGTCTGGCCGCCGGCAAGGAACTTTGCTTCGCTGCTCTTGGAGAACAGGCTGACGGCTTCGTCAACCGAGGACGCGCGATGATAAACGGTCTGGTACATCTTCGTTCCTCCCTTAAGCCGCGTGGATCGTGCGCCACACCCTGTCAGGGGTCGCGGGCATTTCCAGATTGTTCTTGCCGATCGCGTCCGTGATCGCATTGATCACGGCCGCTGATGCCCCGATCGCGCCGGCCTCGCCGCAACCCTTGATGCCCAAGGGATTGCCCGGGCATAGCGTCGTGGTGTGGGAGAGGTTGAACGAGGGAACGTCGTCGGCGCGCGGCATGGCGTAGTCCATGAACGAGGCCGTGACCGGCTGCCCGTTGGCGTCGTAGATCGCGTGCTCGAGCAACGCTTGTCCGATGCCTTGCACAAGACCGCCATGGACCTGGCCCTCGACGATCATCGGGTTGATCAGCCGGCCGAAATCGTCGGCTGCGACGAAGTTGACGAAAGAGGTCTTGCCCGTGCCGGGATCGACCTCGAGCTCGCAGATATAAGTGCCGGCCGGGAAGGTGAAGTTGGTCGGGTCGTAGAAGGCGCTCTCCTTCAGGCCCGGCTCCATCCCGTCAGGCAGATTGTGCGCGGTGTAGGCCGCGAGCGCGACCATCGGGAAGGCGATCGCCTTGTCGGTGCCGGCGACCTTGAACTCGCCGTTCTCGATGACGATGTCGCCTTCCGAGGCTTCCAGCGCGTGCGCGGCGATCTTCTTGGCCTTGGATTCCATCTTCTCCATTGCCTTCAGGATCGCGGTGAGGCCGACGGCCGCCGAGCGCGAGCCATAGGTGCCCATGCCGAACTGCACCTTGTCGGTGTCGCCATGGACGATCGAGACCTGGCTGATGGGAACGCCGAGCCGCTCCGCGACGAGCTGGCAGAACGTGGTCTCGTGACCCTGGCCGTGGCTGTGCGATCCCGTCAGGATCTCGATGGTGCCGACCGGGTTGACGCGGACTTCGGCGGACTCCCAGAGACCGACGCCGGCGCCCAGGCTGCCGACGGCCTTCGACGGCGCGATGCCGCAGGCCTCGATGTAGCAGGACACGCCGATGCCGCGCAGCTTGCCGTCGGCTTTCGCCTTGGCCTTGCGCCCGGCAAAGCCGGCATAGTCGATCGCCTTCATTGCGGCGTCGAGCGAGGCGTTAAAGTCGCCGACGTCATAAGCCATGATCACCGGCGTCTGATGCGGGAACTGGGTGATGAAGTTGGTCCGGCGCAGCGCGGCCGGATCGACCTTCAACTGCCGCGCCGCCGTTTCCATCAGACGTTCGATCAGATAGCTCGCCTCGGGGCGGCCGGCGCCGCGATAGGCGTCGACCGGCGTGGTGTTGGTGTAGACCCCGACCACCTCGGCATGGATCGCCGGGATGTTGTACTGGCCCGACAGCAGCGTCGCGTAGAGATAGGTCGGCACCGACGACGAGAACAGCGACATGTAGGCGCCGAAATTGGCGTAGGTCTTCACCTTCAATCCGGTGATCTTGTTGTTGGCGTCGAACGCCATCTCGGCGTGGGTGACGTGGTCGCGGCCATGCGCATCGGTGAGGAAGGCTTCGGTGCGGTCGCCGGTCCATTTCACGGGCCGGCCGACTTTCTTCGAGGCCCACAGCGCCACCATCTCTTCGGGATAGATGAAGATTTTTGAGCCGAAGCCGCCGCCGACGTCGGGTGCGATCACGCGCAGCTTGTGCTCGGGTGCGATGTTGTAGAACGCCGACAGCACCAGGCGGGCGACGTGCGGATTCTGCGACGTCGTGTAGAGCGTGAAGTGCTCTTCCGCCGAATCGTAATCGGCAATCGCCGCGCGGGGCTCCATTGCGTTCGGCGCGAGACGGTTGTTGGTGACGTCGAGCTTCACCACGTTGGCGGCCTTGGCGAAGGCGGCATCGGTGGCGCCCTCGTCGCCGATCACCCAGTCATAAACCTGGTTGCCGGGAGCTTCGGGATGCAGCTGCGGCGCGCCGGACTTGATAGCCGCGTGGACGTCGGCGACCGCGGGCAGCTCTTCGTAGTTCACGACCACGGCTTCGGCCGCGTCGCGTGCGAGATTTTTGCTCTCGGCGATCACGACTGCGACGGCCTGACCGACGAAGCGCACCGTCTCCGGCGCCATCGCCGGCCATGCGCCCATCTTCATCGGGCTGCCGTCCTTGGAGGTGATGGCCCAGCCGCAGATCAGGTTGCCGACTTTGTCGTCGACGATCTCCTGGCCCGTCAGCACCGCGACCACGCCCGGCATCTTCAGCGCGGCGGAGGAATCGATTCCCTTCACCCTGGCATGCGCATGCGGGCTGCGGATGAAATGGGCATGAGTCATGCCCTGCAATTTGATGTCGTCGACGTAGCGGCCCTTGCCTGTAATGAAACGCTTGTCTTCCTTGCGCACGACGCTTGCGCCAATGCCTTCAACACCCATGTCTGGTCCTCCCGACCGGAATTTGTCTTGACCGCGCTTTCCCTCGAAAGCGGCGGCGATGGTTCTTTCTTCGAGGCGCGCCGATTACTCGGCTGCCTGCGAGACCTTCATGCGGCCTGCCGCGTCCAGCACGGCTTTGACGATGTTGTGGTAGCCGGTGCAGCGGCAGATGTTGCCCTCGAGCTCGTGGCGGACGGTGGCCTCGTCGAGCTGGCCACCATAGCGGTGCACGATGTCGATCGCCGACATGATCATGCCCGGCGTGCAATAGCCGCACTGCAGGCCGTGATTGTCGCGGAAGGCGGCCTGCATCGGGTGCAGCTCGTCGCCCTTGGCGATGCCTTCGATCGTGGTGATGCTGGCGCCATCGGCCTGGCCGGCCAGCATGGTACAGGATTTGACCGCCTTGCCGTCCATATGAACGACGCAGGCACCGCACTGGCTGGTGTCGCAACCGACATGGGTTCCGGTGAGGTTGAGGTGGTCGCGCAGCAGCTGAACCAGCAGCGTGCGGTCCTCGACGTCGACGGCAACAGCCTTGCCGTTCACCGTCAGTTTGACTGTAGACACGGTTGAATCCTCCCCGGGGTCGATTTTGATTGTTTCTAATTAGAGACAGCGACCCGGAACTTTGCAACTACGATTTTGGTCGCCCGCGTCATGGAAAAGTCATTGATCCGGAATGGCCAGCATTGGTGGGGGGGTGGCCGAGTCGACCGAATGGGGGCACGGCCCCGGGGCGCAGCTGGGATGCCAGCCTCTATATCCCTATGCAGTTCGCCTTTTCAGTTCGCCTTGGCCGATAGAGCCGGAAAACTCCGCGGGCGCACCGAATTTACCGCCCCTTATCGATTCTGCCTTAGTTTTGCTCAGCTAGGTCAGGGGGCGGGACGCCACCGGATCGCGGCTGAATGAAAATGGGGGTGGGAATGTCCGGGCGTATCGCGTTTTCGTCGAAGCGCACAATAATGCCGACCCTCAGGTTCCGCGCCAAGATCATTCTGGGCTTTGCCGCCGTGCTGGTGATCTCCGCCGGCAGCATGGCTTTCTCCTATTTTGGCTTCGAGCGGGTCTCGTCCGGGGTCGGGTCCTACCGCAGCAGCGTCACCGAGGCCGATCTCGCCCGTAATATCGACCGGGAGCTGCTCGCCTATCGCTCGGCCGTCAAATATTTCGTCGTCACCGGCAAGGAGGACGACGCCAAGACGGCGCTGGACGCGGAGACCGGCCTGAAGAGCGCCATCGACCAGGCGGTCAAGAGCGCCAAGATGCCGGCGCGCCAGGAGAGCCTGGGCAAGCTCGCCAAGGAGTTCTCCAACTTCTCCGCGACTTTCGCGAAGGTCCTCCAGGCCAAGCGTGACAGCGCGCTGCTGGTGCAGAACCAGCTCATGCGCAACGCCAACCTCCTGAAATACAAGCTCGACGACATCGGTAACAACGCCTCCGATTCCGAGGCGCAGGCGATCGAGTTCGGGACCAAGCAGGTCAATGCCCAATTCCAGACCGCGAACGCGGCGGCGACCAATTTCGTGCTGACATCCGACCAGGCGATCGCGACCAGCGCGCTGGCGCGGCTGAAATTCGTCGAGAACTCGCTCAACGCGGTCTATTCCATGGACGACAAGATCGTCGCCGGCCTGAAGGACGCCAAGGAATTGCTCGGTGCCTATCGGGGATCGCTGGAGAAGCTGATCGCCAATGCCAAAATGATCGACGATCTCGTCACCGAGATGAGCGGTTCGGCCGGCGCGATCCTTCAGGGTGCTACCGCCATGAAGGCGGACCTCGTTGCCGAACAGCAGCGGCTGGAGTCCGAATCGGAGGCGACCATCGGGAAGACCGAGCAACTGGTGCTGATGCTGGCCGTCGGCGGCACGCTGCTCGGCGCGGTTCTCGCTTTCCTGCTCGGCACCGGCATTTCGCGTCCGATGATCGCGATGTGCAAGGCGATGCGCGAGCTTGCTTCGGGCAATTTCGACGTCGTGCTGCCGGGCCTGGGCCGCAAGGACGAGATCGGCGAGATGGCCGGCGCGGTGGAAGAATTCAAGGTGCAGGCCGTGGCCAAGGCCGAGCGCGATGCCGCCGCCAACGAGGCCCAGAACAAGGAAGCGAGCGCTGCTCGCCGCTCCGAACTGATTCGTTTCGCCGACGATTTCGAGAGCGCGGTCGGTGCCATCGTCTCCAACGTCTCGGCTTCCGCCGTGCAGCTGGAATCGGCGGCCTCGACGCTGACCCGCACCGCCGAGACGACCCAGAGCCTGTCGAGCCAGGTCGCCGACGTCTCCGAGCAGGCCTCCAGCAACATGCAGTCGGTCGCCACCGCGACCGA